>NZ_QODI01000008.1:0-306534 GCF_009935975.1 Pseudomonas sp. Q1
TTGTCGAGGGCGGCCTTGGCGCGCACGATGGCGGCGGAGTCACTGGCGGTGACGGCGCGGGCTTCAACCGCGGCGGCGGCGCCGGCGCCGTCGAGGCGGTCCATGTTGGCTTCGGTGGCGTGGCCGGCGTTGGCGCCCCTGATCACCGCTGCACCGGTGTCTTCGTTGTCGACTTCATCCCAACTCAGCATTGAAATTCTCCTTCCTGGTGCTCGAAAAAATAGGGGGTTGCAGGCTTCATGGCATTGAAATACTGCGCAGAGTGTGGTGGGGAAATTCCAATTCTGCACACTATATAGTGGTCCGTTCTGTTTGTGGGCACACTATATGGTGTGTGGCAGTCGGGGTCAACGCGCAGGAATGCGCGCAGGGGTCGCAGGGCTATGAGAAAAACTCACACCCCCATGACTTTTAATGGTTACGGCCGCTTCGAAGCTCAATGCTAAAAATTCGCCAACAAGCTCCCCATAACAACAATGAGCGTTTGCGAAAATGAAAGCACTTGATCTGTACATCGGCGAAGGCTTCGAAGGCCCAGGCGTCAATGCTGCCCATATCAACATTCTCATCGGCCCACGCAATGGCCCGGCCGGCCAGGCGTTCGCCAACAGCCTCGCGTCGCCAAGCCAGGGCCATTGCCCGTTCATGGTGATCGCCCAGCCGAACATCCCGGTCAAACCCATGACCCTCTACGTCAACAAAGCCGCCATCGGTAGCGACCTGCACGGCAATGCCACCTGGGGTGCCTCCCAGGCCGGGATCGCCAAAGCGGTGCTTGAAGCGTTGCTGGACGGTACCTTGCCGGCCGAGGCCGAAGACGAATGGGCGATTGTCACCGCCAACTGGGTCAACCCGGCCTGCGATGATCTGGACGCCGTCTACCTGAACAACTACAACGCCTGTCGCACCGCGATCCGCGCCGCCCTGAATGGCACGCCGTACACCGCGCAGTTGGCCGATGTGGTCAATCACATCAGCAATCCTTTCTACACGCCGAAAGCCTGAGGAGACTGCCATGCAATACATCCGTTTGGGCAACTCCGGCCTGCAAGTCTCACGCCTGTGCCTGGGCACCATGAACATGGGCACCCCGGACTGGAAACCGTGGATTTTCGACGAAAAGCAAAGCGAGCCGATCGTCGCCCATGCCCTGGCCAACGGCGTCAACTTCATTGACCTGGCCGACTTCTACTCCGCCGGTGTCGGCGAAGAAGTGGTGGGGCGCATCCTCAAGCGCGTGGCGCGCCGTGACGAGATCGTGGTCACCACCAAGGTCGGCTACGGCACCCGCAGCGGTATCAACGCCAGTGGCCACTCGCGCAAGCACATCATGGACAGCATCGACGCGTCCCTGAGCCGTCTGGGCATGGATTACGTCGATGTGTTCATGCTGCATTACTTTGACGTGAACACCCCGGTGGAAGAGACGATGTGTGCGCTCAACGACATCGTGCGCTCCGGCAAGGCCCGCTACATTGGCGTGTCGACCATGCTCACGGGGCAGCTTGCCAAAATACTGATGGCCTGCGAGCGCAACGGTTGGGTCAAGCCGATCAACATGCAGTTGCAACTGAATTGCGCCTACCGCGAAGAAGAGCGCGAGATGATCCCGTTCTGCCGAGACCAGGGCCTGGGCGTCTCGGTGTTCAGCCCGCTGGCGCGTGGTTTGCTCACGGGTGAGGTGCAATCGACGCGCAACCAGACCGATTTCTTTACCCAGCAGATGTACAGCGACCAGGCCTCGTTCGATATCGCCCATTCGGTACAGCGTGTGGCCCGTGCCCGTGGCGTGTCCAACGCGCAGATCGCGCAGGCGTGGGTCGCCAACCATCCTGGCGTCGACGTCATGCTGGTCGGCGCCGATACCACCGCGCAATTCGACAGTGCGCTGGCGGCCCTCGACACCCGCCTGGATGCCGAAGAACTGCACGAACTGGAGCGCAACTACACCCCGTGCGATGTGATCAATGACTACACCGCCGGCAAGCGCATCCTGCGTGAGGCCCGCCCGGGCCTGGACCGTTTCAACCTGACCGAGGCCGTGGCATGAACCCGCTGATCCGTACTGGCAACTACATCGATGGCCAATGGTCCAGCGGTGGCCCCACCTATCCGGTACTCAACCCGGCCAATGGCGCGCTGATCGTTGATGTGCAGCGCGCCGCCGCTGAAGAAACCCAGCTGGCCATCGATGCTGCCCACCGTGCCTTGCCGGCCTGGCGCAAGCTCACCGCCAAGGAGCGCAGCCAGCGCCTCAAGCGTTGGAGCGAGCTGATGCTGGGCAACCAGAAAGACCTGGCTCAGTTGCTCAGCCTGGAACAGGGCAAACCCCTGGCCGAAGCCATGGGCGAAGTGGTCTACGCGGCAAGCTTCCTGGAGTGGTTCGCCGAAGAAGCCAAGCGCGCCTATGGCGATGTGATCCCGACCCACAAGGCTGATGCACGCATTATCGTGACCAAGGAAGCGATTGGTGTCGTGGCTGCGATCACGCCGTGGAATTTTCCCCTGGCGATGGTCACCCGCAAAGTCGGCCCGGCACTGGCGGCCGGTTGCACGATGATCCTCAAACCGTCGGAAGAAACGCCGTTGTCGGCTTTTGCCTTGGCGGTGCTGGCCGAGCAGGCGGGTATTCCAGCCGGTGTATTCAACATCGTTTCGGGTGACGCCGTCGCCATTGGTGGAGCGCTGCAAGCGTCTGGCGTTGTGCGCAAGCTGTCGTTCACCGGGTCCACCCGCACCGGCAAACTGCTGATGCGCCAGGCCGCCGACACGCTGAAAAAAGTCTCGCTGGAACTGGGCGGCAATGCGCCGTTTATCGTGTTCGACGACGCTGACCTGGACGCCGCCGTCAAAGGTGCCATGGCCTCCAAGTTCCGTAACACCGGGCAGACCTGCGTGTGCGTCAACCGCTTCTATATCCAGGACGGCGTGTACGAGGCCTTTACCCGTAAATTGGCCGAAGCGGTCAGCGCCATGCGTGTGGGCAGTGCGTTGGACGGCGACACCGAGCAAGGCCCGCTGATCAACGCAGCCGCCTTGGCCAAGGTCGAAGCCCATGTGGGCGACGCGTTGGAGAAGGGCGCCAAGCTGCTCTGCGGCGGCCGTCGCCATGCGCTGGGCGGCACCTTCTTTGAGCCGACGATTCTCACTGAAGCCAACGGCGACATGTTGATCGCCCAGGAAGAAACCTTCGGACCCGTGGCGGCGTGCTTTCGTTTCACGGACGAAGCCGAGGTGCTGCAACGGGCCAATGACACGCCGTTCGGCTTGTCCGCCTACTTCTACAGCCGCGATATCGGCCGCGTCTGGCGCATGGCCGAGGGCTTGGAGGCGGGCATGGTCGGCATCAACGAAGGGATCATTTCCACTGAAGTCGCGCCGTTTGGCGGTATTAAGGAGTCGGGCCTCGGCCGTGAGGGTTCCAAGTACGGCCTGGAGGATTATCTGGAGATCAAATACCTGTTGATGGGAGGCCTGTAGCCTCTGATTTGAACCGGTGCCCGCAGGGGCACCGGCTGTTACTCCGTCAAAAACAACAATATGGAGAACACCATGACTGTACAACCCGTCAAAATCGACGATCTGCCGATCGGTCGGTTTCACCTCAAGATTGCCGGCCTGACCTTCGGCGCGCATTTCACCGACGGCTATATTCTTGGCCTGATCGGTATCGCTTTCACCTTGCTCAGCCCACAAATGCAACTCGACGCCTTCTGGCAAGGCTTGATCGGTGCTTCGGCCCTGATCGGTCTGTTTTTGGGCAGCCTGTTTTTCGGCTGGATCTCCGACACCCTCGGCCGGCAGAAAATCTTCCTGGTCAGCTTCGTACTGATCACCGTAGCGTCGGTGATGCAGTTCTTTGTTGAAACGGCCATAAGCCTGTTGCTGTGTCGTATCTTGATCGGCATCGGCCTGGGCGGCGATTTCAGCGTGGGCCACGCCATGCTTGCCGAGTTTTCACCGAAGAAACACCGCGGTGTGCTGCTCGGCTCGTTCAGTGTGATCTGGACCTTCGGCTATGTGGCCGCGACCTTTGTCGGCACCGCTATGCTCAGCCTCGGCGACGACGCCTGGCGCTGGATGCTGGCGTCTTCGGCGATCCCCGCCGGGTTGATCCTGCTCGCCCGCATCGGCACCCCGGAATCGCCGCGCTGGCTGGTCAATCGTGGGCGCATCGCCGAAGCCCGCGCCATTGTCAAAAAACACCTGGGCGAGCACGTGCTGCTGGATGAAGAACCGTCCGCGCAGATCCGCTCCGGCTATGGCGTGTTGTTCAGCCGTGAATACCGCAAGCGCACGGCGTTCAACTGCCTGTTCTTCGTGTGCATCGTGATGCCGTACTTTGCGATCTACACGTTCTTGCCATCGATCCTGCAGAAGATGGGGTTGTCCCAGGGATTCGGCACTGAGTTGCTGCTCAACTTATTGCTGATTGTCGGCGCGCTGCTCGGTATCTGGTGCACGGTGAAGTTCTCGCGCCGTGGCTTTCTGATCAACTCGTTCATCATCCTCGCAGCAGCACTGTTCCTGCTGGCGGTATTGCCGGGTAGCCTGGCGTGGTTGATGGTGCTGACGTTTGGCGTGTTTACGCTGGTGTTGTCGGCGGTCAGCAATCTGGTGGGTGTGTTTCCGGCGGAAAGCTTTCCCACCGAGGTACGTGCCAGCGGCATCGGTCTGGCGACGGCGGTCAGCCGTTTGGGCTCGGCGATCAGTACGTTTCTGTTGCCGGTCAGCGTGGCCGGGATCGGCTTGAGCCCGACCATGGGCATTCTGGCGGCGATCCTGGTGTTCGGCGCAATCATTTCCTGGGCCTGGGCCCCCGAAACCAAAGCGCTGACGCTGAGCCAGGCGTGCAAGGCGCAGAGCCCGGTCGATCAGCACGCGGCGGTCGGCGTGAAAAGGGCGAATGCTGTCAGGGTGTAGGTGTGTCCGGGGTGGGTGAGTGCCTGTCAGGGATTGCTCACACGCCCCAACCACTCAGTAAACAGACCAACCTTGGATAACCCCAGCTTGTCCGCTGCCACATCCAGCCAATAGCCATACGGCCCGATCACCTCCACCGGGGTGATCGGCAGCAAACTGCCGTTGGCCAGTTCGCGCTCGATCATTTGCCGGTCGATCACCGCCAGCCCACCGCCGGCCAGGGCGGTGTGGATCACTTGGTCCAGGGTGCTGAATTCCAGGCCCCGGCCCGCATCGATATCGTCTCGGCCCACCGCCGCCAGCCAGTTTTCCCAGACTTTCAAACGCTTGCCGTCGTGCAGGATATGCAGCAGCAGGAAGCGTCGCAGGTCGGGCGGTTGACCGTCGATAAACAGCTCCGGGCTGGCTACGGCGATATGGCGCTCCATCACCAATAACTCACTGTGCCAATGCGGGTCTGCGTCCAGACCAAAGCGAATGCGGCAGTCGATCTCGGCCAGGCTCTCCTGGTGGCTCTGGTGGGTGACGCTGAGGTTGATATCCGGATAGTGCTCACAGAACCCGCGCAAGCGCGCCGACAGCCAGCGCGTGGCCCAGGTCGGTGGTGCAACGACACGCAGGCGCTGGCGCAGGTTGGGTACGCGCACGGCCTGCAGGGCGCGTTCGATATGGTCGAAGGCGTCGCTCAGGTGTGGCGACAAGGCGAAGCCGGCCTCGGTCAGGGACAGGCCCTGGGGCGTGCGGACGAACAGGGCTACGCCCAGGTAGTCTTCCAGCTGCTTGATCTGGCGGCTGACTGCGCCTTGGGTGACATTGAGGCCCACGGCGGCCTGGCTGAAGCTGCGGTGGCGAGCGACTTCTTCGAAGACGCGGAGCATGTTGAGGGCAGGGAGGTGGCGCATGGTTCGGGTTCCACACATAGTTTTTATAGTGTTTTCACTGGCCTCATCGCAGGCAAGCCAGCTCCCACATTTTTGACCGCGCCGCCGATCAAATGTGGGAGGGGGCTTGCCCCCGATGGCGTGAGTGCTGACGCCGCCTATTAGAAGTAGTAACCGATGTTCATGTACAGCTGATTTTCCCACTGGTTACTGCCCCCTGCGCCCAGGCTCTGGGTGTAGCTGCTGCCACCGATGTAGGGGTCGTTCTTGCCGATCAACCACTCCGTGGCGATCCACAACTTGCTGAACGAAAACGAGGTACCGAGGATCACTCGTTGCGAGGTCTTGAAGGCATCGTCGGATTTGTCGAAAGCGCTGTAGTTGGCATACAGCTTCACGCCGCTGATCTGGTCGAACAGGTATTTACCGGCCACGTCATAACTCAGGTCCGCCACATACAGATTGCCGCGGCTGGCGACGTTGAAGGTGCCGTCATAACCGCCCAGTGTGACCACGCCATTGGTGCCCTCGTTGCGCGGTGACATCTGTTGGCGCGCCGCCTGCAACTGCAAGCCCCATGGACCGTTTTTGCCCAGGTAGTGGATGGCTACGGCGTTGCGTCGGCCGTCATTACCGGTGTCCTTGTTTTCCAGGGTCGAGGTCAGGCCCGACAGGCCGACTTCGGATTTCCAGCCGCCCAGGTCCATGGCTTTGGCGACGCGCACCACCACGGTGTTGCGCTCCTGGTTATTGCTGCCGTCGGCGACATAACTGTCGGCTTCGGAAATCACGCTGGAATAGGTCACGCCCTTGCTGGTGCCTTTGCCTTGCCACGCCGGGCGCAGGTAATAACCGGCCTGGATGTTCCAGTCGCCACTTTGCTGGATGTACTTGGTGCCGACCTGTTGCACATCTTCCAGGCCGATCACGTTGCCCAGGGTTTCATAGAAGGTACTGCCGAAATACGGCTGCAAGCCGAACGGCACGGTGTTCAAGCCCACTTGCACTTGCTGGTCCGGGTTGAACTTGTAGCCTACCCAGGCGAATTTGGCGAACTGGATGTCGCCGTAATTCTTGGTGTACTGGTAAGGGTAAGAGCGCCCATAAAATCGGTACTGTGCCTCACCAATCCAGGTGTCGGAGTTGTACTTGGCGCTGAGAAACACGGTGTCGAGCCCGAACTTTTGAATATCGCGGTCCGGATCATAGTCCCAGCGCGCACGCACGGCGCCGCCAAGGTCGAGGTTGTCGGTGACCTGATAGGCCATGGCCGGTGCCGCCAGGGCGCCGAGTACCGGGATGAGGGTGAAGTAGCGTGTCGTTGGTCGCATGGTTTTACTCTCGTTTTTAGTTTTTTTTGGGCAACAGCAGCCCGTTGCCGCAGCGCATGCTGCGACGCAGGGAAAAGGCTTGGACTCAGTGCGCGTTGGGGTGGATCAGCCTCAAGGGCGGCCCGGCGGCGGGTAACTCGGAGGCGCCGGGTGCCGCCGCGAGAAGGGCCTGGGTGTAGCTGTTCTGTGGCCTGAGCAGTACCTGTTCGGCGCTGCCGTATTCCACCACTTCGCCTTGCCGCATCACCGCAATGTGGTCGCTGATCTGCGCCGCTACGCGCAGGTCGTGGGTGATAAACAGGATGCTCAGGTTCAATTGCTTCTGCAGTTCGGCCAGCAACTCCAGCACTTGCTTTTGCACCGACACATCCAGTGCCGACACACTTTCGTCGGCGATCAGCACTTCCGGGCGCATGGCCAGGGCCCGGGCGATGCCGATGCGTTGGCGCTGGCCCCCGGAAAACTGCCGGGGCTTGCGCTTGAGGGCGTCACGCTTGAGGCCGACCTGTTCGAGCAAGTCACCGGCTTCGGTCCACGCATCTTTGGCGGACAACCCTCGCAGTCGCGCGGCGCGGGCAATGATGTCGCCCACCCGGTGGCGCGGATTGAGCGAGCCGTACGGGTCCTGGAAAATCATCTGGATGCGGCGCCGATTGGCCGCCAGGGCCGAGCCGCGCAAGGCCAGGAAGTCGCTATCGCCGACCCACACATGCCCACTGTCGCTGTCTACCAGGCGGATTGCCGCCTTGACCAGGGTGCTTTTGCCTGAGCCGGACTCACCGACGATCGCCAGTGTCTTGCCCCGTGGCAGGTTCAGCGACACATTGCGCAGCGCCGCCACCGAGCTGCCGCCGACGTTATAGGTTTTGGTCAGGCGCTCGATACGCAGCGCCATTTCGCCGTCGGCACAAGGTGTGCGCAGTTCGGGATGCAGCGCCGGTACCGCGGCAATCAGCTTGCGTGTATAGGCGTGGGCGGGGGCATTCAACACCTGGTCCCGTTCGCCGATTTCCACCAGGCGGCCACCTTCCATGACGGCGATGCGATCGGCAATCTGCGCGACTACCCCGAAGTCGTGGGTAATAAACAGAATGCCGTGTTGGCCGCGCCCTCGCAGGTCGCGCACCAATTTCAACACCTGGGCCTGGGTGGTCACGTCGAGGGCCGTGGTCGGTTCGTCAGCGATCAACAAGTCCGGTTTCATCGCCAGGGCCATGGCGATCACGACCCGTTGGCATTGGCCGCCGGACAGCTGGTGGGGGAAACTGTTGGCGATGCGCGGCGGGTCGGGCAGTTGGGTGGATTCGAGCAGCGCGAGCATGCGTTCCTGGCGTTCGCGCTGAGGCATCTGTGGCGCATGGATATCAAAGATTTCCTCGACTTGTTTGCCGATGCGAATCGCGGGGTTCAACGCAGCCATGGGTTCCTGGAAAATCATCGCGATGCGGTTACCGCGCAGTGCGCGCAAACGGCTTTCATCCAGGCTGCAGATGTCGTCACCGAGAAAGTCGATCACCCCACCGGCATGCCGCAGACCCTTGGCGTAGTCGCCCATGATCGCCGCCGACAGGACCGACTTGCCTGAACCGGACTCGCCTATCACGCAGAGGATTTCGCCCTTGCGCACCTCCAGGCTGATGCCGTGCACGGCGTGGCGGCGGTCGGCGCCGGTGGGCAGTTCAATCGTCAGGTCCTGCACACGCAATACGGGTTCTGGGTTCATGTTCAACTCCTTGCGCCTTGCTGGGCGTGTTCATCCAGGCCGTCCGCGAGCAGGCTCAGGCCCAGCATCAGCGTGGAGATGGCGATGCACGGAAAGATCACCAGGTGCGGAAAGGCGATGGCCATGGCGCGGCCGTCGTTGATCATGCCGCCCCAGTCCGGGGTCGGCGGCGGCAGGCCGAGGCCGAGAAAACCCAAGGCGCCGATCATGATCGCGGTGTAGCCGATGCGCAGGCAGAAATCGACTATCAAGGGCCCGCCGCAATTGGGCAGGATCTCCACCAACATGATGCGCAATGAACCTTCGCCTTGGGTGATGGCGCTGAGTACGTAGTCGCGCGAACGAATGTCGATGGTTAATGCGCGCATGATCCGGAAGATTGCCGGGGCACTGGTGAAGGTCACCGCAATCAGGATGTTCACGGCCGAGGCGCCGAGGGCGATGATGATCACGATGTACAACACCAGCACCGGGAACGACAGCACGGTGTCGGCCACATACGACAGCACCGCGTCGACCCAGCCATTGAAGTAACCGGCACACAGGCCCATGGCAATGCCGACGGCGAACGCGGTGAGGGTGGCGAGGATCGACCAGAACAGCACCGTGCGCGTGCCCCAGATCAACCGCGAGAGAATGTCTCGGCCGATCATGTCGGTGCCCAGCAGGAAGCTCTGGCCGTTTTCGCCTACGGTCATTGGCGTGAGCAGCGGTGTGAAGCTTTCCAGCGGATCATGCGGCGCGAGCCACGGCGCCAGCAACGCGGTCACTACCCAACTACCGACCAGCAGCAGGCCGAGCAACGCCAAGGGGTGCTTGAAGGCTTGAAGACGGTTCATCGGGTACCTCCGCCGAGACTGCGCAGGGTGATGCGCGGGTTGAGCCAGGTGTAGGCCAGGTCCGAGAAGATCTTGGTGATGCCCACGACCACCGCACTGACCATCGCGCAGGCTTCGATCAGGTACACGTCATGGTTCAGGGATGCGGTGTAGAGCAGCGAGCCGAAGCCCTTGTAGGCGAAGAACACCTCGACCACGATGACGTTGGACAGCAGCCACGGGATGTACAACATGATCACGGTGATGGGGGCGATCAGCACATTACGCAGGGCATGGCGCATCACGATGCGTGCGGTCGAGGCGCCTTTGAGGCGCGCCGTGCGGATGTAAGGTGACTGCATCACTTCGACCATCGACGCCCGGGTAATGCGCGCCAGGTAGCCGATGCCGAACAGGCACAGCACCATCAACGGCAGGACCAGTTGCACCGCGCTGAAGCCCTCGCTCATGCTGCTGACGCCGGGGAGCCAGTTGAGCCAGAACACAAAGAGTGCCGAGACGAACACCGCGCTGGCGAAGTCGGGAATCGACGTGGTGACGATCGACAGGAACGACACCAACCGGTCAAGCAGCGAGCCCTGGCGAATGCCGGCCAGCACGCCCAGGGTCAGCGCCACGGGCACCATCACCAGCAGGGCCAGCCCGGCGAGGGTCAGGGTCTGCGCCAGGTTGGGCAGCAGCAGTTTGATCACCGACTCACGAAAGTACACCGAGGTGCCCCAGTCGCCGCTGGCAAAATCCTTGAGCCACAGCAGGTAGCGCCACACAAAGGGTTGGTTGTAGCCGTGTTCCACCAGCCACGCCGTGCGTTGGTCGGCGGCGGAGTAGGGGCCGAGGACGTTGATTGCGACGTCTTCGATGTTCAGTTCCAGGGCCAGGAACACGATCAGTGACACCGATAACAGGGTTGCCACCAGCGCCAATAATTTACGCAACAGAAAATGAGCCATGGGCGCATGCTCCGACGGATGATGGGAGGTCTGCCCGCCTGTGCGGGCAGTGTTGACTCAAGCGCTCAGCCAGACGTTACCCATGGGATAGAAGTCAGAGGGGTGTACCTGGAAACCCTGGACCTTTTTGCTCACCGCCGTGAACTTGTCGCCCCAGAACGGCTGCACGATCACGCAGGCGTCTTGCAGGATCTGCTCGACGCTTTGCATGGCCACCGCCCGTTGCTGCGGGTCGATGATGCCCATGGCCTTGTCCAGCGCGGCATCGAAAGCCGGGTCGCTGTAGTGGCTTTCGTTCCAGGCGCCGCCGCCGCGATAAGCCAGTTCCAATGACATCACTCCGAGCGGGCGATGGGCCCAGTAGGTTAGGCTGAACGCGGCCTTGTCCCAGATCGGCCAGTACTGAGCGGCGGGCACCACTTTGAGGTTGATGCGTATCCCGGCTTCCAGGCAATTCTGCTGCAGGATCTGTGCGCAGTCCTGCTCATAGCGCCCCTGGGTATTGCCGACGATCAGGTCGATGTCCAGGCCATTGGGAAAGCCGGCTTCGGCGAGCAATTTCCTGGCGGTGGCCACGTCGCGGTTGCGCTTGGGCAGCGGGAAATATTCAGGATGGGAGGGCGCTACATGGTGGTCCTCGCCCAGGGTGCCCATGCCACGGTAGGCGATCTTCAGCATCTGCGCGTTGTCGGCGCACAGCACCACGGCTTTGCGGATGCGCAGGTCGGTGAACGGTTTCTGGTCGCAGGCCATGCGCATCACGACGGTTTGCGCGGATTTGCAACTGAGCAACTGTGCGCCGGGCAGGCGCTTGGCCAGGTCCAGTTCGGCCACGGTCACCCGGTACAACACGTCAACCTGGCCGGCCTGCAAGGCCGCAAGGTGAGTGGACACGTCGGTGCCCATGTCGATGTAGCGCAGTTCGTCGAGGTTGGCGGGCTTGCCCCAGTAATCGGCACGCTTGGCGAAGGTGGCCTGTTTGTTCACCGCGAATGAGACCAGCTTGAACGGCCCGGTGGCCAGCGGGTTTTTCGCCCAGTCATCACCCGCCTTGAAGCTGCGGTGCACAATGGCGCAGGTGAAGGCGTTGAGCATCTCCGGGATCGCCAGAATGGGCCGCTTGAGGTGCAGGCGGAACTGGTAGTCCCCGACTTTTTCGAAGGCTTTGATGTCCTGGAACGCAGTGCGGTTGACCGACTTGGAGTCGGCGGCAATCCAGCGTTCGATGTTGTGTTGCACGTCGTCGACGTTGAAACGCTCGCCGTTGCTCCACGTCACGTCCTGGCGCAGGTTGAAGGTCCAGGTGGTGAGGTCCTCGGACGGGCTCCAGCTTTCGGCGAGGTAAGGGTGGGTGATGTTGTCGGCGTCGACCCAGGTCAGGTATTCCAGGGAATTGCGCAGCAGGTTCGAAGCTTCGATCCAGGTGATCAGCATCGGGTCCTGGATTTCCTGGATCGCACAGGCAAAGCGCAGGCTGCCGCCTTGGCGCGCGGGCGTGGCATCAGCGGCCTGAGCCTCGTTGCCCAACAGGGCCGAGCCCAGGAAGGTGCTGGCGCTGGCGACGGTAACGCCCAGCAGTGCGGCGGTACGCAAAAATTGGCGGCGGTTTATCTCACCGCTTTTGACTTGGACACACAGGTCGTCAACGGCTGGATGCGGCAGGGTGCCGCCCAGGGTAGTCAGGTCTTTCATAAGCCTCTCCGGTACTTGCGAATATGCGTTTTTGTTGAACCGCAAGGGTCAGTGGCAGGCGCAGCAACGGCGCAGCACGGACCTCTGTGAAGCCGGCAGAAGAACAAGGCAAAACGAAGTCAGGAGGCGGGCAATGGGATAGGACATAGGGCAGCTCTCATGTTGTTTTTATTAGAGATGCCCGCAGTTTTGTCATTTGCGCAACGATGGACAAACGACAAATTCTGCGCAGTAACCTTCTATAAATGCATGTTACAGATCCGTCCCAGGGCCGCCTGTATTGCTGGATCGGTTCAGCGTGGCAACAGGCGCGCATCGAAGGGGTAATCGGAGAGCAGCTCGATGCCGTGCTCGTGAATGTAGATCTGTTCTTCGAGCTTCACGCCTTCGCCGCCGTCGTCGTGGCCAATGTAGCTCTCCACGCAGATGGTCATGCCGGCTTCGAACACTCCGTCGTAACCCAGCGCATCGATGTCCTCACGGTGCACCACATAAGGGTATTCACCGGTCATGCCAACCCCGTGCACCAGCGCGAAATAACGATTGTTCTTGTAATGCTCGGGAATCTTCCAGGCCATCTCCGCATATTCCTTGAAGCTGCGTCCGGCCTTGAGCATTTCAACGTTGGTTTGCACCTGCTCATAGGCGAGTTTGTACAGCTCCTGCTGTTTGGCGGTGGCCGCCTGGTCGCCGCACAGGAAGGTGCGGGAAAAGTCCGCGTAATAACCGAAGCGCCCAACCACATCGGTGTCCAGCGCCACCAGGTCACCGGCTTCGATCGGCCGCGTGCTGCATTCCTGGAACCATGGGTTGGTTCGTGGGCCGGATGACAGCAGGCGTGTTTCCACATAGTCGCCGTCGGTGGCGATGACATGCTGGTGCAGGTGCGACCACAACTGGTTTTCGGTGATGCCGGGCACCAATCGGCTTTCCATCAGGCGCACTCCGGCTTCGGTGGCGCGCAGGCTGGCGCGGATCATCTTCAGCTCATTGGGCACCTTGATGCAGCGTGCTCGCTCCAGCGGCTCCTGGGCGTCGAACACTTGATAGCCGAGGCGTTGCAGTTCGAATGCGGCGGCCGAAGTGGCACTTTCAATCGCAATGCGTTTACCGCCACCGCACTGTCGCACCAGCTCATCAATCTCGGCGGCCCAGTCGGCGGTGACGTTGCTCAGGAAGCTGTCGCAAAAATAGTAGGAAATCGCTTTGGCCGGGCGGACTTCATCGACGGTGTTCAGGTTTTCGGCCAAGTGCAGGCAACCGCCGAACTCGAAGACCACCACCGGGCCTTCCGCCGGGATAAACGCATAACGCGCCGGGTTGCGGGCCGAGTACACCTGCATGTTGCGCGAGCCGGTGGCGTAGCGCATGTGGGTCGGGTCGAACAGCACACAGGCGGCGTAGTCGCGTTTTTTCAGTTCGTTGCGTACCCGTTGCAGGCGGTCCAGCTGGATCTGCTGGATCTCGTCATAGGTGGGTTCACAGTCGGCGGGGTTGCGGTTCGGGCCGGACAGACTCATGGGGATTCCTCGCAGGGCAAATACGGTTTTTTGAGTTTTTAGAAGGTCAATCAGTCGAGCAACTGGTCGCTGCGTACCAGGTTGCGTTCGGCTTGCAGATGCGCTTCGGACAGGCGTCCGTAAAGCTGTTTGGTGCGTTGGGCGCGGCCGATGATCCCGGGCTTTTCCGAGTAGGCGAAAATCGCCGTGTTGCGTTCGATGGTGCCTTCCACGCGGGTCACGCGGTGCACCGAGAAGCGGCCCTTGAAGATCTGCAAGTCGCCGGGGTTGAGCTCCAGTTCCTGCACGCGCGAGCGGTCTTCACCGCGCACCACTTTGCCGACGGCGCCGAGGTTTTCCTGGCTGCGCGAGCGGATCATCGGCGCGTACTCGAACCGGCCGCCGGCCTCGGGCTTCTGGGTCATCATGCTGACGATGAATTCGTTGGTGTCGAAGTGCCAAGGCTGTTCGGTGCCCTCGGGCATGACGTTGATCACCAGCCCGGCGAAAGGGTCTGCGTATTCGAAAATCTCCGGTTCATCCAGGCAGGCGCCGATAAAGCGTTTCATCATGGGGGAGACGTACAGCCGGTGAATGATCGCGTCAGGAGCGATCATGTCGCGGGTCACAAAGCCGCTGGTGCGCTCCATGAATGTGCGACGCGGATCATCCTGGGGCAGGCTGGGGTCATCCTCGGTGAAGTAGGCGTTGACTTTGCGCACCGAATAAAAGGTCTTGCCCGCCAGCGCCTGGCCTTCCTGGCGCGCCTGCTCCAGCACTTGTGGGCGCAGGAAGTTCTTCAGCAGGCAGCAACCGTCCTCAGCCAGTTCGGCGCGGGCGTGTTCAATGAGTGCGCGTAATTGAACATGGCCCGAATCATGTATGGGATAGAGTTCGGTATTAACGATGTCGCTGATATCGCCGGTTTCGGCATCGGCAAGTTTAAGACTCATACACGGCTCCTGAAGTCGGTGGTGGTGTTGAGTCGATAGTTGCGTAAAGCGGTTTGAAGTGGAAATTACAAGTTGTGATCGAATCCATCGGCAGGGGCGATAGTTATGTCAGGCGAACTGGATGGCAGCTTACTTAAAGTGTTTGTGGCAATTATCGAGTGCCAGGGATTTTCGGCTGCTGCCGAGCGCCTGCATAAAACCCAGTCCACCGTCAGCCAGAGTTTGCAACGACTCGAAGAGATTGTCGGCGCGCCACTGATCCATCGCACCAGCCGCTCCATTGGCCTCACGCCAAGCGGGGAAACCTTTCTGATCTATGCCCGGCAAATCCTCAAGCTGCACGTCGAGGCGATCAGTGCCGCGCAATTGCCCAACGAGCAGGTGTGTATTCACTTGGGCATGCCCGAGGATTACGCCGAATACTGCCTGGGCGGGATGCTCAAGGATTTCCAGGCACAGTTTGCCCAGGTGCGTCCGGATGTCTGCTGCGAAATGTCGACTGCGCTGGTTGGCCGCTTGCTGCGCGGCGAGCTGGACCTGGTGCTAGGCGTCGAGCATGCCGGCTTGCAGCCTGGGGAATACCTGTGCGATGAGCCGCTGGCGTGGGTCGCAGCACCGAGCTGGAGCGGTGTGGGGCGCCAGTCGGTACCGCTTGCGGTGTACGCCGAGGGCTGCGCATTCAGGGCCAATGCCGTGCAGGCGCTGGCCCACGCGGGGCGCTCTTGGCAAGTGGTCTACACCAGCCAGAGCCCGCGCGGGATTGCGATTGCCATCGAGCAAGGATTATCCGTGGGCGTCATGGCGCGGCGTTTAGTGCCGCAAGGCTGGCAAATTCTGGACGAGCGCCAGGGCTTTCCGCCGATTGCCCCGGCGCGCCTGATGTTCTGGCGCTCAACCGGTTGCCAGGTACCGGAAGTGGACGCACTGGTGCAGATTCTACAACGTCAGTTAGGCGATTCAGGGAGCCGGCAGCACCGGCACTTCGACAGCCTTCGCACGAGCCATGCGCTTGAGCAATAGCAGGCTGGCCAGCACCCAGCCGGTGATCCAGGCATGCACCACGGCAAACTCGCCGCTGACCTGCAACAACCCGCCGCACAGCGCATTGGCCGCGGCGCTGGCCAGGCCATAGCTGACCATGCTCAGGCTCACCACCTGCAGGCTGTGCACCGGGTTCAGGCGGGCACTGAGGTAGGCCGCCATCAAGCCCCAGGACGGGAAATAAAACAGAGCGAACAAGGCGGCTGCCCACACACTGAGCAGCAGGCTGGGATGGCCCAGCAGGCCGAGCATGGCCAGGCCGAAGGCACCGATACTCAGCGCCATGACCCTCAGCGCGCCCCAGCGATCGGCCAGCGCCCCGAGCAGCAGCCCGCCGACGGCGCCTCCGATGCCGATCAGCGTCCACAGCGTACCGGTCACGGTGGCGCTGGCCTGCAATTGATCGCTGGCAAACGCCGATAGAAAATTGAGAAACGGCCCACTGATCGCGCCGATAAACCCGCTGAGCAGCACAATCTGCAGGGCCACCGGTTGCTCAAGGCACAGGCGCAGCCACTGCCTGGCGACCTCGCTGAAGGTGGGCGGCGTCGCGGAGCGGGGCGCCTGCTCTGCGGGGGGCGCCAAGGCCCAGAGCGTCAGCAGGGTGACCAGCAGCGTCAAACCGGCGCAAATCAACCAGAATTGGCGCAAGGTCAAGCCCTGCAAGCCTGCAATCAGCAGCCCGTTCAAGCAGATTGCAAAGGCCGCTCCCGACGATGCCAACCCTAATACACGGCTACGGTGGCTGGCGGGGATCACCTCACGGGCCAAGGCTGCAATCGCGTTCCAGTTCGACACCGCGCACGCCGACACCAGTGCCAGGCACAGTGCAAACGGCAGCACCCACGGCGTGGCGACGGCCAGCGCCAGCAGGACCGGGCTCAATACGATCGTCAGGCGCACCATGGTGCGCGGGCTTACCCACGCGGCGGCGATGCCGCTGGCAATCGAAGCGCCCATGTAGAACAGTTGCAGCAGCGCGGCAATCAGCGCGGCCTGACTGTAGCTCAACTCAAATAACTCACGGATCTGCGGCAATAACGCCGAATACAGGAAAATACTGAAACCGTGGGTGGTTGCATTGCAGGCGGTGAACACAAGTGCCAGCAGCCCGATACTTCGTCGCGATGAGAAAGTTGTTGTCGACATGCTGCGGCCCGAAGTTAATAAGTGAGTAAGTTTTCAGCCAGACTAACTTTTGTGGCAGGTCAGTCACCAATGCTTAATTGTCTTAGTGTGCATGCGTAATACGCGTGCTATTTATTCGATAACGACGCTAACCGTCGAAAAACGACGCGGGAGATTAAAGCCGAGTGTTTTTCAGCGATGCTGGGTGCTACCGCTGAACTGATACAAAAAGGTATGTTGTGTGAAAATTTTCCTGCGGTGCCGTGGGAATTCGCTCCCTTGTCAGTTGCTGTCGAGTGCCCTCCATGAAACGTAAAATGCCCGGTCTCAATGCCCTCAAAGCCTTCGAAGTCGCCGGCAGCACCGGCAGCTTTACCCGGGCGGCGGAACTGTTGAACGTGACCCAGAGCGCAGTCAGCCGCCAGGTGCGCCAGCTTGAAGAACAATTGGGCGAGAGTCTGCTGGAGCGTCGCCATCATCACCTCGAACTCACCAGCGCCGGGCGCGTGCTGCTGCGCGCGCTGCACCAGTCCTTCGACAAGATCGAGCTGACGGTGCGTAGCATCCAGCAGAAAACCCACTCCAACCGCCTGCACATCAACGCACCGCCGACGTTCACCAGTCGCTGGTTGATGCCGCGCCTGGGGCGCTTGCATGAGGCGCACCCGGAGTTGGAACTGAGCATTACCACGTGCTTGCAGGACAGCCTGGCGCAGACCAGTACGCTCGATTGCGCGATTCGGTTTGGCAATGGTGAGTGGGACGGGCTGGACAGTTCCTTGTTGATCCAGGAGCGGCATATCGCGGTGTGCGCGCCCTCGCTGTACGCCCGCGAATGCAGCGATGGCGTGGATCTGAATCGCATGACCTTGCTGCATGTGCTGGCCAATGAGGACCAGCGTTACCTGACCTGGAAGCACTGGCTGGATGCGGCGCGGATTCATGGGGTGGATACGCAGGGCGGGTATGAATTCGACCTGCTGGACCTGGCGATCCGGGCGGCGACGGATGGGTTGGGGATTACCATCGCGGATTGGCATATGGTCGCGGCGGAACTGGCCAGTGGGCAGTTGACGCAGGTGTTGAATGTGCATGTGGAGGGGCATCAGTCGTATTGGCTGGTGACCCGACCCGAGCAGACGGATATGCCGCAGTTGCAGGTGTTCGAGCGATGGTTGCAGGAGGAGATCTGGTTGGCGCAGCGGCAGTTGGAGCCGTCTACGGCGGCGGGTTGATTACCCCTAACCTGCATTTTTCGCATGTTACCCCACCTAATAAGTCGTTTGCCCGCCCTCCATACAACGACAAAACTGCATGTCACTCGCAAAACAACAACGTTGGGCAAACCACATGCAATTCGAGCGCAATTTCTACAACGGCCAGTTCGTCGAACCGGCCAGCGATGCCCTGATCGCCGTCTACAACCCTGCCGATGAAACCCTCGCCGGTCACGTCAGTGCCGCCAGCGCCGACGAGGCCATCGCTGCCGTCGACGCGGCTGCCGTCGCCCAGAAGACTTGGGGCAAGCTCACCAGCATCGAGCGCGCCGAGCACCTTCGCGCCTTGGCCGATGCCCTGGACAGCCACGCCGTAGCCATCGGCACGGCCCTGGCCAGGGAGTCCGGTAAAAGCGTCAGTGACGCGAGCAACGAAGCACGCTACGCCGCGCAGATCACCCGTTACCATGCCGAATGGGCGCGCCGTATCGAAGGCGAGATCATCCCCAGCGACACGCCGGACGAAAACCTGTTCCTGCAACGCGAACCGATTGGCGTGGTGGCTTGCCTGATTCCGTTCAACTATCCGGTGTATACCTTGCTGCGCAAGATCGCCCCGGCGTTGATCGCCGGTAACACGGTGGTGGTGCGCCCGAGCAACAACACACCGCTGTCGGCGTTTGAAATCGCCAGAGCGGTGGTCAATGCCGGGATTCCAGCCGGTGTGATCAACATCCTCACCATGGACCACGCCACCGCAGCCAGCGTCTGCACCCACAAGGCGGTCGGCCTGATTACCCTCACCGGCAGCGTGAATGCCGGGCGTATCGTGCTCGATTACTGCAAGGCCAACATCGCCAAGCCGTCCCTGGAACTGGGCGGCAAGACGCCGGCGATCATCGAAGCCGATGCCGACCTGGAAAAGGCCGCCAGCGCCATCGTCGCGTCCAAGACCACGCACTGCGGCCAGCTGTGTACGGCGGTGGAGCGGGTGTATGTGCACGAGGCGGTCCATGACACCTTCCTCGCACTGCTGAAAACCAAAATCAGCGCAGTGAAGTTCGGCGATCGTGCCAACGACGAAGGCCTGATGGGCCCGCTGGCCAACGCCAGTTCCCGCAAGAATATTCACGCCATGGTCGAGCGCGCCGTTGCCGCCGGTGCTGTACTGGAAACAGGCGGCGTGCTGCCCGACGGCCCTGGGCATTTCTATCCGCCGACCTTGCTCAGCCATTGCCGCCAGGACATGGAAATCATCCAGGAAGAAATCTTCGGCCCGGTGCTGCCGGTGCTCAAGTACCGCGACATCGATGAGGCGCTGGCGATGGCCAACGACCACCAGTTCGGTCTGTCGTCGGTGCTTTACACCGAGAACTACCGCACGGCAATGAAAGTGGCGAATGCGATCGAGGCCGGCGAGTTGTATGTCAATCGGACCCCGGCGGACCCCTACCAGGGTTTCCACGCCGGATGGAAACGCTCAGGGCTGGGCGGCGACGACGGCAAGCACGGGATGCTGGAGTTCACCCAGACCCGCTTGGTGGTCATGAAGTACTGAGCCACGCACACCGCTGCACCTTTAATAAAAACAATTATCAGGGCACCCGCGCATCGGGCGCCCGAGGTCTACACGATGTCCAAGCCTGCACCTGTTGCCCAGGGTTCCGTTGCCGTGTCCGTGGCAAGCAGCGACAAAGCCAGTCGCTATTTCCAACTGCTATTACTGGTACTGGCGGCGGGGGCGATCTACCCGATCCTCTACCTGCGTCAGGTCTACCAGACCACCATGCTCGATGTGTTCCAGATCAACCACAGCGAGCTGGGTTACCTGTACTCCATGCTCGGCACGGTTTTTTTGCTCAGCTATTTGCCCAGCGGTTGGCTGGCCGACCGTTTGCCGCCGCGCTTTTTGATCTTCTTCTCGCTGGTCGCGACCGGTGCATTGGGCTGGTGGTACGCCAGCGTGCCGTCGATGACCGGCTTGATGATCATCTTCGCTTGCTGGGGGCTGACCACAGGCCTGACCTTTTGGGCCTCGGTGCTCAAGCGCGTGAAGATGATTGCGCACCCCTCTGAGCAGGGCCGTTTCTTCGGCATTCTCGACGGCGGGCGCGGCCTGGTGGAAGCCTTGTTGGCGACCGTGGCCCTGGGTCTGTTTGCCTATGCCACCGAAACGCAAAGCCGGTCGGCGGCTGAAGGTTTCAAGCAGGTGGTGTACCTGTACTCGTTTATCTGCATCGCCATCGGCTGCGGATTGGTGTTGCTCAAAGACCCCAAGTCCCTGGCCGAAACGGCAGCGGTGGAGAAGGGCAAGTTCAACCTGATAACCGACCTGACGACATTGGTGAAGATCCCTGAACTGTGGCTGGTGACCGCCATCGTGTTCTGCGGTTACCACATGTTCTGGGCCACCTACAGTTTTTCCGACTACCTGCAAGGCAGCGGCATGACCGCCGTGATGGCCGGCACCATCACGACCATCAAGCTGTGGATGCGCCCCATCGGCGGCATCGGTGGCGGTTGGCTGGGGGACAAGTTCTCGAACATTTCGGTGCTGATTGTCGCGCTGGTGCTGGTGACCCTGGCCATGCTCGGGCTGATCGTCTTCCCTGCGTTCAACAGCCTGGGGCTGCTGATCGGCACGGTGATCTTTATCGGACTGATGACCTACGCGATTCGCGGCCTGTACTGGGCGATCCTCGACAGCTGCGACATCCCGCTACGCATCACCGGCTTGGCCATCGGCATTGTGTCGGTGGTGGGTTACTTGCCCGACACCTTTATCCCCTTGATCAACGGCTACTTGACCGAGACCTACCCGGGCAAGGCCGGCTACACCCTGTATTTCGGCTACATCGCCTTTATCGGCGTGCTCGGGACCCTGGCGGCCCTGACCTTGCGCGCCCGGATCAACCGTAAAAAATTCAACCGGACAGGTGCCTGAGATGAAAATCGTCGCCCTTGAAACCCATATCGTTGCCGTACCACCGCCGCACATTGGCGGAATGTACTGGCTGTTCGTCAAGCTCAAGACCGACTGTGGCATTGAAGGCGTCGGCGAGATTTACGCCGCCACCTTCGGCCCCAAGGCCATGCTGCCGATCATTGAGGATGTGTTCGAGCGCTACCTGCTCAACCATGACCCGCACCACATCGAGCGGTTTTTCCGTCAAGCCTATTCCAGCGGCTTCACCCAGCGCCCGGACCTGACCATGATGGGCGTGGTCAGCGGCCTGGAAATGGCCTGCTGGGACATCATCGGCAAGGCCGCCAACAAGCCGGTCTACGAGTTGCTGGGCGGCAAGGTCAACGAGCGCCTGCGTTCCTACACCTACTTGTACCCGGTCAACAGCAAGGGCGAGTACGACTACGACGACCCGGACCTGGCCGCCGAGTGCGCCATCGAGAACATGAAAAAGGGCTTCACGGCGGTGAAATTCGACCCGGCCGGGCCGTACACCGCGTACTCCGGCCACCAGATCTCCCTGGAAGTGCTGGAACGCTGCGAGACGTTCTGCCGCAAGATCCGCGAAGCGGTGGGCGACAAGTGTGACCTGCTGTTCGGCACTCACGGGCAGATGGTGCCTTCGTCGGCGATCCGCCTGGCCAAGCGCCTGGAGAAATACGACCCACTGTGGTTCGAAGAGCCGGTGCCGCCAGGCCAGGAAGAGGCCATGGCCCAGGTCGCGGCCAAGACCAGCATCCCGATTGCCACCGGTGAGCGGCTGACCACCAAATATGAGTTCTTCAAGCTGCTGCAAGCCGGCGGTGCATCGATCCTGCAAATGAACGTGGCGCGCTGCGGCGGGCTGCTGGAGGCCAAGAAGATCGCGAGCATGGCCGAAGCCTACTACGCACAGATCGCGCCGCACCTGTACAACGGGCCGATTGGCGCGGCAGCGAGCTTCCAATTGGCGACCTGCACGCCGAACTTCCTGATCCAGGAAAGCATCATGACCTGGGGTGGTTTCCACGCCGAGGTGCTGACCAGGCCGCTGCACTGGGAAGACGGCTACATCATCCCGTCCACCGAACCCGGGCTTGGCGTGGAGCTGAATATGGACGTGGTGCGCAAGCACACGCCGTATACCGGCGAACGCCTGCACCTGCAAATGGCGCCAACCCCGGCTGACGTCAAAGACACTTCGCCCGCCAAGGGCTAAAAAACGACTTACGCGGTAACCGTGAATGACATATGACTACATCATCGCCGGTGCTGGCGCCGCAGGCTGTGTCCTGGCCAACCGGCTGTCCGCTTCGGGCAAATACTCCGTGTTGCTGCTCGAAGCCGGCGGCAAGGACAGTTCCTGGTGGTTCAAGATCCCGGTCGGTTTCGCCAAGATGTATTACAACCCGACCTTCAACTGGATGTACTACAGCCAGCCGCAAAAGCAGTTGGCCGATCGGGCTATCTATGCACCTCGCGGCAAGGTACAGGGTGGCTCGGGCTCGATCAACGCAATGATCTACGTGCGCGGCCAGGCCCATGACTTCAATGACTGGGCGGCGAATGGCAACGACGGCTGGAGTTTTGCGGACGTGCTGCCGTACTTTCGCAAGCTGGAAAACCACCCCTTGGGTGACACCGAGTATCACGGTGGCAGTGGCCCCATCAGCATCACACCGATGAAGGGCCATACCCACCCGATTTGCGACGTGTTTCTCAAGGGCTGCGAGCAACTCGGTTATGGCTTGAGCGATGACTTCAACGGCCCGAACTTTGAAGGCGCGGGCCTGTATGACGTCAACACGCGCAATGGCGAGCGCTGCTCCAGCAGTTTTGCGCACCTGCATCCGGCGCTCGGCCGTACCAATTTGACGGTGGAACTGCACGCATTGGTCGACCGCGTGCTGTTCGACGACCAGCAGCGCGCCACGGGCATCAGCGTGACCCAGCACGGCGTGGCCCGCACCTTTACCGCACGCAAGGAGGTCATCCTGTGTGCCGGTGCGGTGGACACGCCGAAAATCCTGCAATTGTCCGGTGTGGCGGATCAACAACTGCTCGCTGAACACAATATCCCACTGGTCAAGCACCTGCCGGCCGTGGGCGAAAACCTGCAGGACCACCTGTGCGTCAGCTACTACTACAAGGCCAATATCCCGACGCTGAACGACCAACTCAGCTCGCTGTTCGGCCAACTGAAGCTGGGCCTCAAGTACCTGTTCACGCGAAAGGGCGCGCTGGCGATGAGCGTCAACCAGGCCGGCGGGTTCTTCCGTGGAAACGCCGAGCAGGCTGACCCTAACCTGCAGCTGTACTTCAACCCGCTGTCCTACCAGATCCCGAAAAACAACAAGGCCAGCCTCAAGCCCGAGCCGTATTCCGGATTCCTGCTGTGCTTCAATCCGTGTCGGCCCACCAGTCGCGGCACCATCCGCATAGCCTCGAAAAACCCGCGTGATGCAGCGCTGATCGACCCCAACTACCTGAGCACCCAGAAGGACATCGATGAGGTGATCCAGGGCAGTCGATTGATGCGCAAGATCATGCAGGCGCCTGCGCTCAAGGGCATCACGGTGGCCGAGGTTCTACCGGGCGCGGCGGTGCAGAGCGATGAGCAGATGCTGCAATACTTTCGCGAAAACAGCGGCTCGATCTACCACCTCTGCGGCTCCTGCACCATGGGCTCGGACCCGCGTACATCGGTGGTGGACAAGCGCTTGAAGGTGCATGGACTGGACGGATTGCGCATTGTCGATGCGTCGATCTTCCCGAATGTGACTTCGGGCAATACCCATGCGGCGGTGTTGATGGTGGCGGAGAAGGGCGCGGATCTGATTTTGCAGGATGCTTGAGGCATTCCCGACACCGATGCACCAGGGGCAATGCCAGCCACAGTGACAGCGTTGCGCCTCGCCTGGCTGGCATTAGGGCCCGACCGCCAGCTACTGGATCAGATCACGTGCGCTCGCTGCAATTGCGTCAGGGACAACGCTTTGAGCTGCGCCAGCATTGGATCACGGCGGTCTCTGGGGTGCGGCAGGTCCACCGCCAATGCCTGGCGAATGCTGCTTGGCCGGTTGCCCATCACCAGCACCCGATCACTCAAATACAGCGCCTCGTCCACATCGTGGGTGACCAACAGCAACGCGATGGCGTGGTGCTCGGCCAGTTGCAGCAGCAAGTCCTGCAGCTTCATGCGGGTAAACGCATCCACCGCGCTGAACGGCTCATCCAGCAGCAAGACCTGCGGTCGCGAATACAGGCCACGGGCGATGGCCACTCGTTGCGCCATGCCCCCGGACAATGCCTTGGGCAGCGCCTGGGCAAAGCCCTTGAGGCCGACCTCCTCGATCAATTGCGTGACCCAGGCTTTATCGTAGTGGTTATCGTCGCTGAAACCGATGTTCTGCTCCACCGTCAGCCAGGGCATCAGGCGCGGTTCCTGGAACACAAATGCGACTTCTCCATCCGGGCTGCGCAGTTCTCCCTGATAGTCCTTGTCCAGCCCGGCGACGATACGCAACAGCGTACTTTTGCCACAGCCGCTTGGCCCCAGCAGGCTCACGGTTTCGCGAGGTTGCAAGACCAGACTCACGTCGCTCAACACCACGGTGTCGCTGAAGCTCTTTCGCTCCACGCGCATATCCAATAACGGCGATGCAGTCACTGCTCCGCTCCTTGACCGTTGAAGGTATCGCGCCACGCCAGGCAGCGCTTTTCCAGCGCCGCGAGCAGGCCATCGCTGACCTTCCCCAACAGCGCCAATACGATGATCGCCGCCAGCACGATGTCCGGCCGTGAGGTTTCGCGCCCATCGCTGAGCAGGTAGCCCAAGCCCTTGGTGGCTGCGATCAGTTCAGCCGCCACCAGAAACATCCACGCCAGGCTCAAGCCGCTGCGCAAACCGGTAAACAAGCCGGGCAGGGCGGCGGGCAGGAGGATGCGGCGTACCAATCGGCGTCGACTGAAGCCATACATTTGGCCCACTTCCACCAGCTTGCGATCGATATCGCGAATGGCCGCGACGCCATTGAGGTACACCGGGAAGAACGCGCCAATCGCGATCAGCACAATCTTCGAGGTTTCATCGATACCTAGCCACAACAGCAACAGCGGTACCCAGGCCAAGCTCGGGATCGAACGCAACCCGGCGAACGTCGGCTCCAGGTAAGCTTCGGCCTCACGGCTCAACCCTACCCAGGCGGCAAATACCAGGGCCAGCCCGGCGCCGATGGCAAAGCCCAGCAGCACCCGGCCCAGGCTGGCGCTGATGTGCTTCCACAGCGCGCCCTCGGCCAGCTGCGTCAGGGTCACGGCAATTTCGCTGGGCGCCGGCATCTGGTACGACGGCAACCAACCCACCCGCACGACCCCTTCCAGGATCAGCAGGATCAGCACCGGCAACACCAGGCCCTTGAGCCTGCGTGGCCAGGCGCTGCGGTTGATCACCTGCGGTGCCGTCAGCGGCAAAATCTGGGTCTTGCTGGTCATCCCGCGCCCCTTATTGACTGAACGAGGTGTCGATCAACTGGTCGATCACCTGGTCCACGTTCACCCCGCGCCGCACCAGTTCTTCAGACACCAGGATCGGCGCCGCGGCCTTGGATGACACGACATCCTGGCTGCTCAGGAACGGTGTGCTCAAGTCGGTGCGCGACAGTTGCAACTTGGCCACTTCCAACGGCAAACCCGACTCGTCGGCCAGCAGCTTGGCGAATTCATCCGGGTGCTTCACGGCCCAGTCGCGGGCTTTCTCGTAGGCGCCGAGCACTTTGGTGATGGTCTGCGGATGCTCCTTGGCGAACGTCTCGGTAACGCTGACCACGCCATAACTGTTGAAGTCCTTGTTGCGATAGAGCAGGCGCGAACCGGCCTGGATTTCACTGGCGGCCATATGCGGATCGAGACCGGCCCAGGCGTCGACGTCGCCTTTCTCCAGGGCGGTGCGGCCATCCGGATGTTGCAGGTGCACCAATTCCACATCGTCCTTGTTCAGCCCGGCCTTTTGCAGGCTGCGCAGGGTGAACAGGTACGGGTCGGTACCCTTGGTGGCGGCGATTTTCTTGCCCTTGAGGTCGGTGAGATTTTTAAGCGGCGAGTCCTTGCGCACCACCAGGGCCGTCCATTCGGCGCGACTGTATACGTACACCGATTTGATCGGGCTGCCATTGGCGCGGCTCAACACCGCAGACAGGCTGGCGGAAGACGCGAAGTCGACGCCGCCGCTGTTGAGGTACTCCAGGGACCGGTTGCTACCCTGGCTCAATACCCAGCCGACCTTGGAGTTCGGCAAGGCCTGCTCCAGCCAGCCGAAATGCTTGAGCACCAGGCTGACGGGCGAATAGTAGGCGTAGTCGAGGTTGACTTGGGCCGGATCTGTCTCGGCGGCAAAGGCCTGGGGTTGCAGGCACAGCGCGAGGGCGAAGACGCCCAATAAGCGTTGGGTAATGGGTTTCATGGAACCGCTCCGAAAGGCATGGGAAGGAGATTTTCTTATGCTTAGAAAATTAGTCGGCATGTTCCATCATGCTTTTCGGGAATATGCAGTCTCTGTGCCAGCGGGTTCGGCAGCGTATTGGCGGGGGGGGGGGGCGGGATGATTGCTGTGGTGAGAGGGGCAGATTGTTGAATCACTGTTTGCTGGGCAACACCTCTTCATATGTCTAAGTGGAATAAATAAATAGTTATATATTCCTTTTGTGTTTTTCTCCGCTGCTGCATCTTGAGGGCCTGCGCATTCGTGCGGATTGACCCAACAGCTGAAGGAAAGCCGACATGACCATTAAAGCGATCAACGTGCGCAACCAGTTCAAGGGCGTGATCAAGGAAATACTGCAGGGCGAAGTGGTGTCCGAAATCGACGTGCAGACCGCATCCGGCATCGTCACTTCGGTGATCACCACCCGTTCGGTGCGTGATCTGGAATTGAAGGTGGGCAGTGAGGTCATCGCTTTTGTGAAGTCGACGGAAGTGTCGATCGCCAAGCTCTGACCGCGCGTTCCCACGCCTTGCGTGGGAACACCGCCCAGGCGCTCTGCGTGTCAGCGATGACGCAGGGCGCGCTCCATGCGTTGCACGCCTTCTTCCAGCATCGACCGTGGGCAACCGAAGTTAAGGCGCACGAATTGTTGGCTGTCATCGCCGAATTCGATCCCCGCACTCAAGCCGACCTTGGCCTGTTCCAGGAAGAATTGCTGCGGGTCGTCCAGGCCCAGGGCGCTGCAATCCAGCCACGCCAGGAAGGTGCCTTGCGGGGCATGCATCACCACGCCTGGCAGGCGGGTTTGCACGGCGTCGAGCAAGTAGTCACGGTTGGCTTGCAAGTACTTGACCAAGGCTTCCAGCCATTCTGCGCATTCGCTGTAGGCGGCGCGGGTGGCTTCCAGGCCCAGGGGGCTGACGCTATCGACCATGCCGCAACGCGCGTTGTTGAAGCGTTCGCGGATCTCGGCGTTCTGCACCACGGCAAAACAGGTCTTCAGGCCGGCCACGTTGTAGGCTTTGCTCGCCGACATCAACGTGATGGTGCGCTGGGCAATCTCAGGGCTGAGGCTGGCGGTGGGGATGTGGCGGCGGCCGTCGAAGCACAGCTCGGCGTGGATTTCATCGCTGATGATCAACGCGCCATTTTCCAGGCAGGCGTTGGCCACGGCCAGCAGTTCTTCGCGGGGGAAGACTTTGCCGATCGGGTTATGCGGGTTGCTCAACAGCAGCGCGCCGGCACCGTTCAGTGCCTTTTGCAGGGTCGCCAGCGGGGTGAGGTATTCAGCGCCGACCCGTTCAAACGGTACTTCGATGCGTGGCAGGTTCCAGTGGCCGGGTGCCAGGCGAATCGGGCGGTAGTTCGGGGTCTGCAGCACCACCGGCTGGCCCGGTTGCACAAAGGCGTGCAGCGCCATATTGAAGCCGGGTTCGACGCCGGGCAGGAACAACAATTCGTCCGGCTGCACCCGCCAGGCGTACTTGGCCCACAGGTCGGCCACGATGGCTTCGCGCACATCCGGGCCGGCCACGCTGTAGCCCAGAACCTGCTGGTCCAGGCGCTGGTGCAAGGCTTGCAGCACGGCCGGTGGTGCGGCGATATCCATGTCGGCGATCCACATCGGCAACACGTCAGACGGGTAACGGTTCCACTTGGTGCTGCCGGTGCCGAGGCGTGGGTGGATCGTGTCGAAATCAAAGCTCATGGGCGGCTCGTATCAGGAAGGCGGGCAAACAATGGCGCCGATTCTAGCGCCATTAATTTTATAGGCCAGTGCTGATTGCCGCAGACAGTTGTTGGTGGGCCTGTTCCAGGGCGTGATTGACCGCTGCTTCACCGCGCACCATGGCCGGCAGGTAGGCAAAGTCCACCGAGCGAATGCCGATCGTCGCCAGGACGGTGGTCAGGTACGGCGTGAGAAAGTCCGGCTCGTGGCCTTTGCGCGCATTGCCGGAGCTGACCAGCACAAAGGTGCGCCGGTCGTGCAACAGGCCGACCTTTTCAAACTGCGGGCTGACCGTGAAGCTGCGATGGATGCGCACCACATGGTCGATCCAGGCCTTGAGCGCTGCCGGCACGGTGAAGTTGTGTACCGGGGTGCACAGGATCAGCAGGTCGCAGGCTTCCAGTTCAACAATCAGCTGTTCCGACATTGCCGTCGCGTCGCCATTCAGGCCGCCAGGCGTGGTCAGGGCATCGGCGTATTCGCGGGTCAGCGGCGGCAACGCCTGGCCGCCGTAGTCGCGTTCGGTGACCTCGGCCTGCGGCAGCAGGTCGCGCAGCAGGGCGCGGCCCAGTTTGAAGCCGTGTGCGGCTTTGCCATGGGGGCTGAAGCTGAGTAACAAGGCACGGGTCATGGGTTCAGATCCTGGGAGAAGTGCATGCCAAGCGGTAACAGGCCCTGGCGGAAGTAGAAGCGCTGGGCCAGGGCCATGTGCATGCCGGTGTCCAATACCAGGTAACGATAGCCGCGTGCGCGGGTTTCTTCGCGCACGCGGTCCAGCAATTGTTCGCCGAGGCGACGACGTTGCAAGGCGGCATCGACGACCAGATCGTCGACATAGATGAAGCGGCCATACAAGGTGTTTTCCGTCAGCCGGTAACCGATCAGGCCGATCACCGTACCTTGTTCTCGGGCGGCCAGCAGGTGGTAGCCGTCCTGCTGTTGGCGTTGGACCTGCTCGGCAAAGGTGACGGCATCCGTCAGGTGCGGGCGCAGTTGCTGCATTACCGCAAAGCTTGCGATGCAGTCGGCTTCAGTCTGCATCGGCACAAATTCGACCTGTTCATTCATGATCTTGATTCACCAGATGGGCTTTGACGGCGGCCGGCACCTTGCGAAAGCTGATGGCGACGCGGTTCAAGGCGTTCATCAGGGCGATCGCCAGGGTCAGGTCGGCCACTTCCTTGTCATTGAACAGCGCCGAGACCCTGGTGTAATCGGCGTCCGGCACCTGGGTCTGCGCCACCTGGGTGACCACCTCGGCCCAGGCCAGGGCCGCACATTCACGCGGCGTGAACAGCGGCGAGGCCTCATGCCAGGCGGCGACCAGCATCAGCTTCTCCAGATCGATGCCCTGTTTGAGCAGGTCGCGGGAGTGGGAGTCCAGGCAATAGGCACAGCCGTTGAGTTGGGAAACCCGCAGGTACACCAGGTCAATCAACTCTTTCTCCAGGCCGCAGCCGTGGATGTAGCGGTGCACTGAACCGAGGGCACTGTAGCCCGCAGGAGCGGCTTGGGCGTAATCGAGTCGGTGTTTCATGGGGGATCCTGTGTGGAGTAAGTGATGCGTCATTTTCAGTGGCTGACGGATCGCTCGACAGGGGCATGATTGGACAAGTGGGTTGGGACATGATCAGACTTCGCCGTGTATCCCTGTCGAGCCCGCCCGTGATGTCAGCCTTGCCCAAGTACCAGGAAATCTACCGGCGTTTTCGCTTGGCCATTGACCAGGGCCAGTTCGGCCCCGGTGACCGCGTGCCGTCCGTGCGCAGCTTGGCGCTGGAGCTCAAGGTGGCGCGAGGCACGGTGGAGACGGCCTATCAACTGCTGGTCAGCGAAGGTTTTTTTGAGGCCCGCGGTCAGGCGGGCACGGTGATCGCCGCGTCGCTGCCGACGGTGTCGGTCAAGCCGTTGCCGGTGGTTGAGCCTGTGGTACGCAGCCCCCTGGCCTTGCAGATGGGCCTGCCGGCCCTCGATGCCTTCCCGCGTAAGCTGTGGGCGCGGCTGGTGACCCAACAAGTGCGCCGCACCGATGCCGACAGCCTGGCGATGGGTGACGTGCGCGGCGCCCAGGCGCTGCGTGTGGCCATCGCCAACTACCTGGCGTTGTACCGCGGCGTGCAGTGCGCGCCACAGCAGGTATTTGTCTGCGCCGGTTATGCCGGATGCCTGACGCTGCTGTGCGATGCGCTGCAGATGACAGGGCAACGCTGCTGGTTCGAAGACCCTGGCTACTTGCATGGGCGCCAACTGTTGACCCATTGCGGCGTGGAATTGGTGCCGGTGCCGGTCGACCGTGATGGCCTGGACGTAGCGCAGGGCATTCGACTCGACATGCAGGCGCGGCTGGCAGTGGTCACCCCGGCGCATCAAAGCCCGTTGGGTGTGGCCTTGAGCCGGGAGCGGCGGCAGGCCTTGCTGGCATGGGCCGGGGAGCAGGGCAGTTGGGTGGTCGAGGATGATTACGACAGTGAATTTCGCTACCGGGGCCAACCGCTGGCGGCGCTCAAGAGCCAGGATCACGATGACCGGGTCATCCATGCCGGGAGTTTCAGCAAGATGCTGTTTCCCGGGCTGCGCCTCGGCTACCTGGTGGTGCCCACCGCCCTGGTGGCGGCATTTGAGCGCAGTGCCCAGGCGTTGCAGCAACGCAGCGCGCAATTATTGCAACTGACCACGGCAGACTTCCTGGAGCAGGGACATTTCACCCGGCATTTGAAGAAGATGCGCCAGTTATATGCGCAGCGGCATGGGTTGCTGGTCAATGCGTTGGCAACGCATTGCGCGGGTCTTTTGCGGGTGGATGAGCAAGCAGGGGGGATTAATCTGCTGGTGCGCCTGGAGGTGGCGGTATCGGACCAGGCCGTGGCTGAGGCGGCGAACGCGGCGGGCCTGGCGGTACAGGCGCTGTCGGTGTGGACCCTGGGGGCACATCGCGAGCAGGGCTTGTTGATGGGGTTCACGAATGTCGCCACGGCGCAACAAGCGTCGGAGCTGGCCTTGTTGCTGCGCGGCGTGATCGAGTCGTCATCGTTCTGTGACCGACAAGTTCTGTAATAAAAACGCCATTGCGCTGGGGATTAAAACCGGGAAGGGCTATTTTGGTGCACCTCAATAACTAGAGTAGCCATGGATGAAATACCAACCCTTCAGCCGTACTTTGATTGCTACTGCACTGGTGTTGACCGTCAGCGGTGTGCAAGCTGCGTCCCAGGCTCCGGTGGCCGGTGAAAATGGCATGGTGGTCACCGCCCAGCATTTGGCCACTCATGTGGGCGTGGATGTGCTCAAGGCTGGCGGCAACGCGGTGGATGCGGCCGTTGCGGTCGGCTATGCGCTGGCGGTGGTGTACCCGGCGGCGGGCAATCTCGGCGGCGGCGGTTTCATGACCGTGCAACTGGCCGACGGGCGCAAGACCTTCCTCGACTTCCGCGAAAAAGCCCCCCTGGCGGCGACCGCCGACATGTACCTGGACAAAGATGGCAAGGTCATCGATGGCCTCAGTGCCAAGGGCCATTTGGCGGTCGGGGTCCCCGGCACCGTGTCCGGCATGGAGCTGGCGCTGATCAAATACGGGACCCTCAAGCGCGCCCAGGTGATTGCCCCGGCGATCAAACTGGCCGAAAACGGCTTCGAATTGGAGCAGGGGGATATCGACCTGCTGCACACGGCCACCGGTGAATTCGAAAAAGACTCGGACCTGCGCGGGATCTTCCTGCACAACGGCCAGCCGATGCAGGTCGGCCAGAAGCTGGTGCAGAAAGACCTGGCCAAGACCCTCAAGGAAATTTCCGCCAAAGGGAGCGACGGTTTCTATAAAGGCTGGGTCGCCAAGGCGCTGGTGGATTCCAGCCAGGCCGGCAAGGGCATCATCACCCAGGCCGACCTGGACAAATACAAGACCCGTGAACTGGCGCCCATCGAGTGCGATTACCGGGGTTACCACGTCGTCTCGGCGCCGCCGCCAAGCTCGGGGGGCGTGGTGATCTGCCAGATCATGAACATTCTCGAAGGCTACCCGATGGCCGACCTCGGCTATCACTCGGCCCAGGGCCTGCACTACCAGATTGAAGCCATGCGCCACGCCTACGTGGACCGTAACAGCTACCTCGGCGACCCGGACTTCGTGAAGAACCCGATCGCCCACCTGCTGGACAAGGACTACGCCGCCAAGCTGCGCGCCGCCATCGACCCGCAGAAAGCCGGCGACTCCCAGGCGATCAAACCGGGCGTCTCGCCCCATGAAGGCAACAACACCACGCACTATTCGATTGTCGACAAGTGGGGCAACGCAGTCTCGGTCACCTATACCCTCAACGACTGGTTTGGTGCCGGCGTGATGGCGAGCAAAACCGGGGTGATCCTCAACGATGAAATGGACGACTTCACCGTCAAGGTCGGCGTGCCGAACATGTACGGCCTGGTCCAGGGCGAAGCCAACGCCATCGCGCCGGGCAAGGCGCCGCTGTCGTCGATGAGCCCGACCATCGTGACCAAGGATGGCAAGGCGGTGATGGTGGTGGGCACGCCGGGTGGCAGCCGTATCATCACGGCCACCTTGCTGACCATTCTCAATGTCATCGACTACAAGATGAACATTCAGGAGGCGGTGGATGCGCCACGTTTCCACCAGCAGTGGATGCCGCCAGCCACCAACCTGGAACGGTTTGCCGTAAGCCCCGATACCCAGAAGATCCTGGAAAGCTGGGGCCATCAGTTTGCGGGCCCTCAGGATGCCAACCACTTGGCGGCGATTCTGGTCGGCGCGCCTTCACTGGAGGGTAAGCCGGTGGGTAATAACCGCTTCTATGGGGCGAATGATCCGCGTCGCAATACTGGCTTGTCATTGGGCTACTGATCACGTCGCAACACCTGCCTGTCACTGGGCTGCTAATGACGTCGCAACACCTGCCCGTCACTGGGCTGTAGTGAGCGGGCTTGCCCCGCGCTGGGTGGCGCAGCCGCCCCAACAGGACGCCTCGGTTTTTCAGGAAGACTGCGGTGCCTGGATTGGGGCGGCTGCGCCACCCAGCGCGGGGCAAGCCCGCTCACTACAAGAGCTGTTTGACGGCTTTGAGTGCGGCGAGTCGGCGTTCTTGCCAATTTCCCTGGATGACGACGAAGGGCTGTTGATGCGCTTGCATCCACGCCAGGCTGTCCTGGAAAAATGCCCGTCGATCCGCCAGCTCGGGTTGGCAGCGTTGCCCGTCGGCGGTCCATTCCACATGCTCAGGCGAGAGCAGCAGGTGCAAGTCGTAGTGCCGGGCCAGCAGCTCAGTGTCGAGCCATGCCGGATAGTCGCCGAACAGGGTCTGGCTCCACAACCGGTTGGTCAGCAAGTGGGTGTCGAGGATCAGCAAGTCGGGCTGTCGGGCGCGGGCGGCGTCTTCCCAGGCCAGTTGGCCGCGGGCAATGGCGGGAATATCGGCCAGGGTCGTGTCGCGCTGGTGATGGTCGATGAAGTCGCGCACGTATTCGCCCACCATCAGCCCGCCAAAATGCGCTTGCAGCTCGGCGGCCAGCCAGCTTTTGCCACTGGATTCGGGGCCTGCCAATACCACCACCTTCATGCGTGCAACGCCGGGTCGGCGCGCCATTCACGCCAGCCTTGCACGGCGATCACGGTGAACAGCGCATAAAGCGCGGCGGTGAGGTACAGGCCTTTGTAGAGGAAAAGGCCGACAAAGATCACGTCCACGGCGATCCACAAGGGCCAGCATTGTACGCGTTTCTGTGCCATCCACATTTGCGCCACCAGGCTGAAGCCGGTGAGGGCCGCGTCGAGCCAGGGTTGGGCGGCGTCGGTCCAGTGGGCCATGGCGGCGCCCAGCAACAGGCTGAACAGCGCACCGACCGCCAGGCTGGTCATGATCGCGGGCCAGCCCAGGCTGGTCACCTGGCGGCCTTGCTTGACCTCTCCGGCGCGGGTCCATTGCCACCAGCCGTAGAGTTGCAGGGCGGCGTAGACCACCTGCAGCAGCATGTCGGAATAGAGCTTCACATCGAAGAATACCCAGGTGTAGAGCAGCACCATCACCAAGCCGATGGGCCAGCACCAGGGGTTTTGCTTGACCGTCAGCCAGACAGCGATCACCCCCAGGGCGGCGGCGAACAATTCAAGCCCGGACATGGCGGTTCCTTGGGAGAGTCGAAGAGGGCGGGGATTGTAACGTCAAAATGAACACCGACCAATGTGGGGGGCTTGCTCCCAATAGCGGTTCACCGGTCACTGACTTTTCAGCTGACCCACCGCCATCGGGAGCAAGCCCCCTCCCACAGGTTGAAACGAGCTAGACCTTGAACTGGCGCAGCAGGCCGTCGAGTTGTTCGCTCAAGGCGCGCAAATGTTCGCTGGCCGCGCTGGACTGTTGCGCCGCCAATGCGGTGCTGTGGGACAAGCCGGCCGCCTCGGTGACGTTCTGGTTGATGTCTTCCACGACATGCGCCTGTTGCAGGGTGGCGCTGGCGATTGAAGCGTTCAGCCCGTTGAGGTTGTGCAGCGCCTGGCCGATCGCCGTGAGGCTGGCCCCGGCCTGGCCGGCTTGTTCAATCGTCAGTTGCGAGGCGCTGTGGCTGTCGCTGATAACCTTGACCGCCGCTTCCGAATGGCCTTGCAGACGCTCGATCATGACCTGGATTTCAGCAGTGGATTTCTGCGTACGCTGGGCCAGCAGGCGGACTTCATCGGCCACCACCGCAAAGCCTCGGCCTTGCTCGCCGGCACGCGCGGCTTCAATGGCCGCGTTGAGTGCCAACAGGTTGGTCTGGTCGGCGATGGAACGGATCACCTCAAGCACGCTACCGATCTGCGTGCTTTCGCTGGACAGCGTGCGGATCACTTCGACGGCCTGGCCGATGGTGCCGGAGAGTTGGTCGATCTGTTGCAGGCTGCCGTCGATATTCACCTGGCCCTGTTGTGCCTGCGCCTGCGCGTCGCGCATTTCGCTGGCGGCGTGCTCGGCGTTTTTCGCCACATCCTGCACGCCATAGGTGACTTCGTTGATGGCGGTCGCCACCAGTTCCATCTGCTGCGACTGTTGCTGGCTGCGGTCATGGGCCTGGCTGGCATTGGTGCCAAGCTCTATGGACGACTGGCCCAGGGCGTTGGCGCACGCCTGCAGTTGGCCGACCACCTGGCTCAGTTTTCGCGTGAAAGCATTGAAGTGCTGGGACAGTTGGGTGACTTCGTCGCGCCCGTGGGTGTCGAGGCTGCGGGTCAGGTCGCTTTCGCCACTGGCGATATTGGCCATGGCGTTCACGGCCTGTTGCAACGGGTTCACGATGCTGCGGGCGATCAGCAGCACCAGCAGCGCCATCACCAGGGCGATCGCCAAGCAGATGAACGAGGCTTTCCACACCTGCACCTTGAATTCGGCCTGGACGTCATCCACGTAGACGCCGGAGCCAATGATCCAGCCCCACGGCTCGAACAGTTGGATATACGAGGTTTTCTCCACCGGGGCTTCGGCGCCGGGCTTCGGCCAGCGATAACTGACGATACCCGCACCCTTGGCCTTGGCCAGGCTCACGAACTCGTTGAACACCGCAAACCCGTCCGGGTCGCGAATCGCCGACAGGTTCTGGCCATCCAGCTTGGGGTTGGCCGGGTGCATGATCATCACGGGCGTGAGGTCGTTGATCCAGAAATAATCATCGTGGTCATAACGCAACCCGCGCACCGCGCTCAGGGCTTGCTGCTGCGCCGCTTCGCGGGTCAGCACGCCGGTTTTTTCAAGATTCTGGTAATACGCCAGTACGCCGCTGGCGGTCTGGACCACATGCTCGGTCTGTTGGCGCTTGGCCTGGTAGAGATCGCCATGGATCTGCTTGAGCATCAGCAGGCCCAAGGTCAGCAGCATCAGCACGGCGACTATCAGGATCAGCCAGAGGCGGCGGCTGATCGACATGTTGCGCAAACTGTTCATCGTCCTGTCACTCCATGCTTCTTATAGTTGTAGCGCTGCTTCGCCATTTACGGCGTGTCTGATAGGCTTTCGGCCCGTAATCGGAAAACCTGAGTACTGCCTGATTTTTCACGCAATTTTTGCAGCCCGGCGTGGATGATCCAACGCTTGGCCGCAAGCTCACTCAACATCATTGAATCACTGGAAAAGACAACGGGGTGTGCCTCGCGCATGACCTTTGGGGGAAATATGGATTTTTGGACCGCCATACAGGCATTGATACTGGGCGTGGTGGAGGGGCTGACGGAGTTCCTGCCGATCTCCAGCACCGGTCACCAGATTATCGTAGCCGACCTGATCGGTTTTGGTGGCGAGCGTTTTGAGGCGTTCAACATCATCATTCAGTTGGGCGCGATCCTGGCGGTGGTGTGGGAGTTCCGGCGCAAGATCCTGGACGTGGTGATCGGTTTGCCGACGCAGCGCAATGCCCAGCGCTTTACCGTCAACCTGATGATCGCCGTGCTGCCGGCCGTGGTGTTGGGGGTGATTTTCGCCGACCTGATCAAGCACTACCTGTTCAACCCGATCACCGTGGCCACCGCGCTGGTGATCGGCGGCGTGATCATGTTGTGGGCCGAACGTCGCCAGCATGCCGTGCATGCGCACAGTGTGGATGACATCACCTGGAAGGAAGCGCTCAAGGTGGGCCTGGCCCAATGCCTGGCGATGATCCCGGGCACGTCGCGTTCCGGTGCGACCATCATCGGCGGCCTGTTGTTCGGTTTGTCGCGCAAGACCGCCACCGAGTTCTCGTTCTTCCTGGCCATGCCGACCATGGTCGGTGCGGCGGGGTATTCGGGCTACAAGTACCGTCACCTGTTCCAGCCGGATGACCTGCCGGTATTCGCGATTGGTTTCGTCACCTCGTTCATCTTCGCGATGATCGCGGTCAAGGCGTTGCTCAAGTTCATCGCCAGCCACAGCTATGCGGCTTTTGCCTGGTACCGGATCGCGTTCGGCCTGGTGATCCTGGCGACCTGGCAGTTCGGTTGGATCGACTGGTCCGCGGTCAAGCCATGAGCCTGCAGCACCCACGCTTGAAGGCGGCGATCTTTGCACTACTGTGCGCCGCGCCGCTGTTGGGAGCGGCGCTGCTGGGGTATCGCGGCGAGACCCTGATCCCGCTGGTCGCCTATGGGGTGGTCAGCATGGTGGCGTTTTTCCTGTACTGGAGCGACAAGCGCAAGGCGCAAACCGATGCGCGCCGCATCCCGGAAAACATCCTGCACGCTGTCGAGCTGGCAGGCGGTTGGCCGGGCGCGTTGATCGCCCAGCAGGTGTTTCGCCACAAAACCCGCAAAGTGTCCTATCAGGTGCTGTTCTGGGTGATCGTGCTGTTGCACCAGGTGTTCTGGCTGGACCAGCTGTTCCTGGGCGGTACCTTGTTGTCAGTCCTCTAGCCGCAGCCCGACCTGCGTGCGCTTGGGCAGTTTGCTGACCACCAGTTGATGGGAACGCTGCAACAAGCCACGCAGTTCATCAGCGCCCAGCGGGTAGGGCGTATCCATGATGATCCACTGCGCGCGGGCCAGGTACGGCGCCGGGTGGATACCCGGGCGATCGACATGGCCCAGGAACAATTCCTTGTCGACCTTGAAGGCCAGCGACGCACCCCGCAGGTTTTGCACGGCGAACATCTTGTTGCCGGCGATCGAGAACACCCGCACGCCACCCCATTTATAGTCTTCCCGTGCTCCGGGCAGGCCCAGGCAAAACGTCGCGACTTGTTCTTCGTTCATCTTCATAGCAGTCGATCTCCGCAACCTCTGAAGCCTTCTTCGAGGTAATCAATCCAGGCCCGAATGGCCGGCAGTACGCCACGCCGATGCGGGTACACCGCCTGCAACCAACCCCCCGGCAGCGACCACTCGGGCAGCAGTTGCACCAGGCGGCCGCTGGCCAGCTCCTCTTCGCAATACATCATCGGCAGTACGGTAAAACCCAGGCCCATGATGGCACTGGCCTTGCGCACGACGAAGTCGTCGATGCCCAATCGAGCCTCCATCACCAGCTCGTGGGGTTGCCCTTGTGGGTCAAGAATGCGCTGATGCACCATGCGGTCCGCCTCGAGGGCGCCCAGTATCGGCAGTTGCTTGAGGTCTTCAAGGGTGTTGATCTGCCTGCCCTGGATAAACGCCGGGCTGGCCACCAGCACCGTCTGGGCCTGGCGCAGGCGCTTGGTGACCAGCAGCGGGTCTTCATCGCCGTGTTCGCGCACGCGCAGGGCTACGTCGATACCTTCAGCCACCAGGTCGACACGGCGATTGACCAGGGTCATTTCCAGTTGTACCAGTGGGTGGGCGGCGAGAAATCCGGCGACCATGTCCGGCAGCATGTGCTGGGCCATGCCCACCGGGCAACTGACCCGCAGGCGGCCACGGGGTTCGCTGGACATGCTGGCCACGGCCTCATCGGCCATTTCCGCTTCGAGGAGCATGGCCTGGCAATGGCGCAGGTAGCGTTCACCCACGGCAGTGAGGGTCAGTTGCCGGGTGGTGCGCTGCAGCAGGCGCGCGCCCAGGCGTTCTTCCAGCTCGGCGATGCGCCGCGACAGGCGTGATTTGGGAATGCCCAGCACACGGCCTGCCGCCGCGAAACCGCCGGATTCGACGACTTTGGCGAAATAGTAAAGGTCGTTGAGGTCTTGCATGATCAACCTGTTGTCCTGTCAGTGGGACGAACTATCCGCGTCTGGTGCAGGCAAATCCACTAAAAATGTGCACCCGCCATCAGCACATACTTCACATGCACATACTCTTCGATCCCGTAATAGCTGCCTTCGCGCCCGTAACCGGATTGCTTGATGCCGCCAAATGGCACCGACGCGGTGCCCACCGAACCGGAGTTCAAGATGACCATGCCGGCCTCAAGCCCGCTCGAGAGTCGCAGTGAGCGACCCAATGCGCGGGTGTAGGCGTATGCCACCAGGCCGAATTCGGTCTGGTTGGCGCGCCTGATGGCTTCCTCTTCATCCTCGAACGCATAGATGGCGAAGACCGGGCCGAAAATTTCCTCGGTGGCCAGCGGTGAATCATCCTGCAACCCCGTCAAGATCGTGGGTTCGTAGAACAGGCCGCCCTTGGCGTGGGGCTTGCCACCCATCAGTACTTCGGCGCCGGCGGCCTTGGCCTGCTCCACCAGGTGCGCCACTTTGTCGAACCCCGCCTGGTTGACCAGCGGCCCGACCACAAACCCCTCACGCAGGCCCTGATCCACTTCGATATCGGCCACCGCCGCCTGCACCCGCCGCAGGAACGTTTGCAGGATGCTGCGTTGCACAAAAATCCGGTTCGGCGAAATACACACCTGGCCGCAATTGCGCAGTTTGGCGCTGACCAGACCTTTGACCGCTTCATCCAGATTGGCGTCTTCGAACACGATAAACGGCGCGTTGCCGCCCAGTTCCAGGGTCATCTTCTTGACCGTCGCGGCGCATTGCGCGGCGAGCAGTTTGCCGACCGCGGTAGAGCCGGTGAACGAGATCTTGCGAATGCGCGGGTCGCCGGTGAGGATCAGGCCGATGGCCTTGGGATCGCCGACCACCACTTCCAGCACGCCTTCAGGGATACCGGCCTTGCGCGCGTACTCCAGCAGTTTCAGCGCCGTCAGCGGGGTGTCTTCGGCGGGCTTGATCACCATGGTGCAGCCGGCGGCCAGGGCCGTGGCCACCTTGCGGGTGATCATCATGAACGGGAAGTTCCACGGGGTAATGGCGGCGACCGGGCCGACGGCTTCCTTGGTCACCACCACCTGGGCGTTGCGATCGTGGGTGGGCAGGGTGTCGCCGTAGACGCGTTTGGCTTCTTCGGCATACCACTCGATAAAGCCCAGGCCGTAGTCGATTTCACCACGGGCTTCGCTCAGGCATTTGCCGTTTTCGCGGCACAGCAGTTCGGCGAAGGCTTCCTTGTCGGCTTTAACGCTGTCGTGCCAACGGCGCAGGATGTCGCTGCGTTCGCTGGCAAGCCTGGCTGACCAGGCGGGGAAGGCCGCGCAGACGCGGTCGAGCGCAGCCTTGACTTCGTCCGTGGAATGCGTGGCGACGCGACCGATTTCTTCTGCGGTGGCAGGGTTGTAGACGATGAGCATGGGGCAATCTCCGAGGGCTGAAAGGGCTGTTTCAGGCTACGCAAGGGAGTGCGTTGGGCGAATATCCATTCCAATGTGCTGATTGCCTATTCCTATGAGCGTGTAGCCAGGCTGCCGTTTGCGCAGTACCTTGCGGTTTTCCCCCAGGAGCCTCAGCCCATGGGCCGTACACAGAAAATCATCGAGCTGATGGGCCGCCTGGCGCCTGTTGAAGGCTATAACCTCAGCGTGCTGGATGACGTGCGCTTCCTGCGCTCCAACCGGCCGCTGCATCGGGTGCCGGTGCTGTATGACCCCGGCATCGTGATCGTTTGCCAGGGCTCCAAGCGCGGTTATCTGGGCGGTGAGATTTACCGGTATGACGCCCAGCACTATCTGGTGGTCTCGGTGCCGGTGCCGTTCACCATGGAAACCGAGGCCAGTGAAGAAGAACCGATGCTGGCGGTGTACCTGAGGCTGGACTTCACCCTGGCGGCACAATTGATGCTGGCGTTGGCGGACTTTCCCGCACTGCTGGAGGCCGAGCCCCGGGGCATGTACTCATCGCCCATGGATGACCCGCTGAGCGATTCATTACTGCGTTTTCTCGAAGCGATGAGCGCGCCGATGGACGCGAAAATCCTCGGCCCCATGCTGATGCGCGAGATCTACTACCGGATCCTCACCGGCGAGCAGGGCGGTTCGATGCGTGCGGCGCTCAATCGTCAGGGCCAGTTCGGCAAGGTGGCGCGGGCGATCCGCAAGATCCATGGGGGTTATCACCAGCACCTGGACGTGGCGGCGCTGGCGCAAGAGGCGATGATGAGCGTGCCGAGTTTTCACGCGCACTTTCGCACCGTGACTGACACGTCGCCGATGCAGTACCTCAAGTCCACGCGCCTGCACCAGGCGCGGTTGTTGATGCTGCGCAGCGACATCACCGCCGCCACGGCCTGCGCCCAGGTCGGCTACGAAAGCGCCTCGCAATTCAGTCGTGAGTTCAAGCGCTTCTTCGGGCGCACGCCCCAGGAAGAGATCCAATGGATGAAGCGCACCTATGCATTGCCGGCGCCCACCTCGGCTTCGATTTACGTATCGTCCCATTAATAGGACGAACAATCGCATTTGTACCATCTAATCGAGTATTGGCTTCATGTGTAGGATTAACCTCACTTGGTCGCCCCACCGCGATCCTCACTTGGAGATTCCGCATGAAACTGTTGCATATCGATTCCAGCATCCTCGGCGACAACTCGGCCTCCCGTCAGCTCAGTGCTGCCGTGGTCAAGGCGTGGCAAGCGGCTGAACCCGGTGTGGAAGTGACTTACCGTGACCTGGCCAGCGAAGGGATCAACCATTTTTCCGGCGCCACCCTGGGTGCACTGGGCACACCTGACGATCAGCGCAGTGCCGCACAAAAGCAGGAAGCCGACCTCAGTGCTTCCACCCTGGCCGAGTTCCTGGCAGCCGATGCCATTGTCCTGGCGGCGCCGATGTACAACTTCACTATTCCGACCCAGTTGAAAGCCTGGATCGACCGTATCGCGGTGGCCGGCCAGACTTTCCGCTACACCGAAGCCGGCCCTGAAGGCCTGTGCGGCAACAAGAAAGTCATCATCGTGTCCACCTCGGGCGGCCTGCATGTCGGCCAGGCCACGGGTGTTGCTCACGAAGACTATCTGAAAGTGCTGCTGGGCTTCCTGGGCATCACTGACATTGAATTCGTTCGCGCCCACGGCCTGGCCTACGGTGACGAGTTCCGGACCAAGTCCCTGAACGACGCCAACGTAGTCATCAACGAACAATTGTTCGCCGCCGCGTAAGGCTTGTGTAAATTTGCCGCTTGCTCGGTTTCAATCTGAATCCGGGCGCCTAAACTCTGTACTCTGATCGTGCGAAAACGATGGAGTACGGAGTTTTTTCGTTTTGCCGATGTCACTCATTTGGCCCAGGTTATGCATTCGTGGGTTTATCACCTGGACTTTTAATTCGACATGTCGGTTCTCATGCAGCAAAGGTGGACATCCCCATGATGCGTCTTTGTGCTGTTTTGGTTCTTTCTCTGCTCGGCGGCCTGGTTTCAGTGCACGCCGCGCCTGCACCGCACCCGCATTGGAGTGTGGGCTTTCATCGCATGACGTTTCTCGATCCGCTGGATTCGCAGCCGATGAAGGCTATCGCGTTCTATCCCTCCAGCGGCCCAGCCCTGGGCGTTGAACATATCACTCGGCTGGGGCCGTATGACGTTGCCGCCACTGAGGACGCGCGGGTTGCCATCGGCCGTTTCCCGATGCTGATGCTGTCCCATGGCAATACCGGCACACCGCTGGCCCTGCATGACCTCGCCACGTCTCTGGCGCGCAAAGGTTTTGTGGTGGTGGCGGTGCTGCATCCCGGCGACAACTACAAGGATCACAGCCGACTGGGCACCGTGAGCAATTTGTATGGCCGGCCTATCCAGATTTCTGCGGCGATTACGGCGACCTTGAACGAACCGATGCTGTCGCCGTTCGTCAATGTCGATCAGGTGGGTGTCATCGGTTACTCGGCCGGGGGCGAGACGGCGTTGATCCTCGCCGGTGCCAAGCCCGACTTCGATCGCCTGCGCCGCTATTGCCAGGAGCGTCCGGAGGACCGTGATGCCTGCACCACCAAAGGTGAGCTGGTGGTGGACCGTGACGACCTGCAACCGCAAGCCGACCCGCGTATTCATGCGTTAATGCTGATGGCCCCGCTGAGCCTGATGTTTGGCCGTCACACGCTGGCGGACGTGCATGTGCCGGTGCTGCTCTATAGCGGCGATGGCGACAAACTGGTGGCCGTGGACAAGAATGCTGCCGCCCTGGCGCGCAAACTGCCGCAACCACCGGATTTCAAACTATTGGCCGGGGCAGGGCACTTCGTCTTCATGGCGCCGTGCGACAGCGATCAACAGATGGCGATGCCGGCCGTCTGCACCGATGCGGATGGCGTCGACCGCGAAGGGATTCACCGCAACCTGATTTCCGAGGCGGGGCGCTTTTTCACGAACACCCTTGGCCAGGCGACCCGCGCCGGTTTGCAGACCGCCGATCAGTAGGCGCGGCGCTTGAGCTGCAAGGTCACGGCCAATGCCGTGATCGATAGCAGCGCGGCGCAGAAGAAGATCCAGCCGTAGCCGAGATTCAGCGCTACGGCCCCCATCAGCGGGCCGGCAATCGCCAGGGCCAGGTCAAAAAATACCGCATACGCGCTCAAGCCTGCGCCACGGCTGCTGTTGGGCACTTGCTTGATGGCTTCCACGCCCAGCGCCGGGTACACCAGCGACAAACCGAAACCGGTCAGCCCTGCGCCAATCAAGGCGACACCGGTGGACGGCGCGAGCCACAGCAGTGTCAGCCCCAGCGTCTCGATGGTCATGCAGGCGATGGCCGCCCGAAAGCCGCCGAAGCGGCTGATGGCGGAGATAAACACCAGGCGCGACAGGATAAAGCACACGCCAAACACGGTGAGGCAGTAGGCCGCGCCCGCCCAGCCGCGGTTGAGGTAGTACAGGGTGATAAAGGTGGTGAGCGTGCCGTAGCCGATCGATGCCAGGCACAGGCTCGCGCCAAACGGTGCGATACGACCGAACACCGCCCAGAACGGTAATCGCTCGCCGCGCACCACGGGCACTGAAGGTTTATTGCGAATCAGCCAAAGCCCCAGCGCCGCCAGCACCGACAAGGCGACGCCCAGGCTGGCATAGCCATAATCGGCCACCATCACCACACCCAACGGCGCACCGATAGCAATTGCGCCATAGGACGCGATCCCATTCCAGGAAATCGAACGGGCCGTATGCTCGGCGCCTACTGCCCCCATGCACCAGCTGATGGTGCCCACGCCGATCAGACCTTGGGCCACGCCCAGCAACAGCCGGCCGGCGATCAGAATGCCCAGGCTCAGGGCGGGCATGCTCTGCACCCATGTGGCAACAAGCGTCAACACGCCACTGACGAAAATGCCGGCCAGCCCCAGCACAATGGCGCGTTTGGTGCCCACGTTATCCGACATACGCCCGGCCATGGGGCGGCTGAGCAGGGTGGCCAGGTACTGCGAGCCGATGGTGATACCGGCGACGACTGCGCTGAAGTCCAGTTGTTCATGCACATAGCCAGGGATCACCGCGATCGGCAGGCCGATGCAGATAAACGCGATAAAGGTGTAGAAGACGATGGAGACGATCTGCAAGGTGATCGACAGGGAGGAAGGGGCGGTGTCGGACATGGGCACTCGTTCGCGGGCGGGCGGTGAATGCATCATGGCAAGGGCCCGGGACAAAAGAAAGCACCCTATCTATTCTTCAGCCCTGCGGTGAGCGGGCTCATCCCAATAAAAAAAACGCCGCATTCTGTCTGAAAGAATACGGCGCCTGTTGTAGTGAGCGGGCTTGCCCCGCGCTGGGTGGCGCAGCCGCCCTAAATCCAGACACCTCGGTCCTCCTGAAAGACCGAGGCGTCCCAGATGGGGCGGCTTCGCCACCCAGCGCGGGGCAAGCCCGCTCGCTACGCGGGTTAAAACACCACGCCCTGGCTGCGCAGGTAGTCGTCATAGGTGCCGCTGAAGTCGATGACGCCAGTGGCGCTCAACTCGATGATGCGGGTGGCCAGGGACGATACGAATTCACGGTCGTGGCTGACGAAGATCAGCGTGCCCGGGTAGTTTTCCAGCGCCAGGTTCAGCGCTTCGATGGATTCCATGTCCAGGTGGTTGGTCGGTTCGTCCATGATCAACACGTTCGGCTTTTGCAGGATCAGCTTGCCGAACAGCATGCGACCTTGCTCACCACCGGAAATCACCTTCACCGACTTCTGGATCTCGTCGTTGGAGAACAGCATGCGGCCCAAGGTGCCACGGATCATTTGCTCGCCCTGAGTCCACTGGCCCATCCAGTCGAACAGCGTGACGTCGTCTTCGAAATCATGGGCATGGTCCTGGGCGTAGTAGCCCAGCTCCGCTGCGTCGGTCCACTTGATGCTGCCGGCATCCGGCGTCAGTTCGTTGACCAGGGTACGCAGCAGGGTGGTCTTGCCGATACCGTTCGGGCCGATGATCGCGACGCGCTCGCCCGCTTCAACCTGGAAGCTGAAGTCCTTGAACAGCGGCTTGCCGTCGAAGCCTTTGGCCATGTTTTCGACGATGACCGCCTGGCGGTGCAGCTTTTTGTTTTGCTCGAAACGAATGAACGGGCTCACACGGCTCGACGGCTTGACCTCGGCCAGTTGGATCTTGTCGATCGCCTTGGCGCGGGACGTGGCCTGCTTGGCTTTCGAGGCGTTGGCCGAGAAGCGGCTGACGAAGGATTGCAGTTCGGAGATCTGCGCCTTCTTCTTGGCGTTATCCGACAGCAGTTGCTCGCGGGACTGGGTGGCCACCGTCATGTACTCGTCGTAGTTGCCCGGGAACAGGCGCAGCTCGCCGTAGTCCAGGTCAGCCATGTGCGTGCACACGCTGTTCAGGAAGTGACGGTCGTGAGAGATGATGATCATCAGGCTGGAGCGCTGGGTCAGGATGTTCTCCAGCCAGCGGATGGTGTTGATGTCCAGGTGGTTGGTCGGTTCGTCGAGCAGCAGCACTTCCGGATCGGAGAACAGCGCCTGGGCCAGCAACACCCGCAGTTTCCAGCCTGGCGATACTTCGCTCATCGGGCCGAAGTGCTGTTCCAGGGGAATCCCCAGGCCCAGCAGCAGTTCACCGGCGCGGGATTCGGCGGTGTAGCCGTCCATCTCGGCGAATTCGGTTTCCAGCTCGGCCACGGCCATGCCGTCTTCTTCGCTCATTTCCGGCAGCGAGTAGATGCGGTCACGTTCGGCCTTGACCTTCCACAGTTCCTCGTGGCCCATGATCACGGTGTCGAGCACGGTGAATTCTTCATAGGCGAACTGGTCCTGGCGCAGCTTACCCAGGCGTACGTTCGGCTCCAGCATGACCTGGCCACCGGACGGATCGAGGTCGCCGCCGAGGATTTTCATGAAGGTCGACTTGCCGCAACCGTTGGCACCGATCAAACCATAACGGTTGCCGGCGCCGAATTTGACCGAGACGTTCTCGAAGAGCGGCTTGGCGCCGAACTGCATGGTGATGTTAGCTGTGGAGATCAATTACTTTACCTATCAATGAGTTGCAAGCATTGCGGCAGGAGCCTTCAGGCATGCATCAACAGCGACATCAAGGCGCGAAACCCGGTCGCTGAGCAGAAAATGGGGGATGTGTGTTGGAATTTGGCGCGCATTGTCGCATATGTCAGGCGACAGTTGTATGGCACTCGAAAGATGGTTTTGCCAGGGTCTCCGGCATCGCGAGCCAGAGCAGCACCAGTGCAGCTGCGGCGACAAACGCCAGGGTCAGGAACGCAGCATTGTAGCCGGCCTGCTGGACCACGAAGCCGGCAAGGCTGCTGCTTAACGCCGCGCCCAGGCCGAATACCGTGGACAGTGCGCCCAGGCTGACGTTGAAGCGCCCGGTGCCTTGGGTCAGGTCTTTGACGATCACCGGGAACAGCGCACCGAAAATACCTGCGCCGATGCCGTCGAGCATTTGTACCGCCACCAGCCAATAGGGATCGTTGGACAGTGTGTACAGCACACCGCGCAACGGCAGGATCAGGAACCCCGCCAGCAGTAACGGCTTGCGGCCCCACACATCGGCTTTCAGGCCCACCAGCCAGGCCATTGGCACCATCACCAACTGTGCGGCGACGATACAGGCCGAGGTCAGGGGCGTCGCCATTTGCAGGTTGATCTGGGCCAGCTTCTGGCTGACGAGTGGCAGCATGGCGGCATTGGCCAAGTGAAACAGCGCGCAGCAAACGGCGAACAGCAACAGCGGACGGTTGGCCAGTAATACTTTCCAGCCGGATGGCGCTTCGTGGTCCTGCGCGTGGGCTGGGTCGAAACCCCGGGCCACTTCGTGATCGATCGCCGTGGGTGATACGCAACTCACGGCTACCAGGCTGGCTATCGCCATAAAAGCCATCAGGTAGAACACCACGACAGGGCCGAACAGGTAGGCCAGGCCGCCCGCCAGCATGGCCGCCACGGCATTGCCGGCATGGTTGAACGTTTCGTTGCGCCCGGTGCGACGGGTAAAGGCGCGTGGCCCGGTGATCCCCAGGGAAATCGCGGAAATCGCCGGGGCGAATACGGAGGCCGCCACCGCGCTGGCCGCCTGGGTCAGCGCCACCCAGCCGAACGAGCTGACAAAAGGCAATATCAGGCAACTCGCGGTCACGAGGATGGCGGCGATCGCAATCACCGCGCGTTTGCTATGCGTGCGGTCAACCAGCGCACCCGCCGGGCCTTGGGTGATCAGAGCGGCGATACCCGCCAGGGTCATGACGATACCGATACTGGCCGGGTCCCATTTATGCACCGCTAACAGATAGATCGCCAGATACGGCCCAAGCCCATCACGCACGTCTGCCAGGAAGAAGTTCAGGCTGTCCAGAGAGAGGGTGGTACGCAGGTCGGTGTGATGAGCCACGATGAATTCTTCAGCGGCAGTGCGCAGGGGTTGAGCACTCATTGGGCTAATGACCTGTAGCCATCGAGATTAGTTCGGCATGTCCAGGGGTTTTATCTGACATGAAACTGGCTTACTTTCCGAACCTCGCCGCACTGACTTCTGGAGACGCAATGGATATGCCATCGGCCGAGCAGGCTATCAAGAGCAATAGGCAAGCCTGGGATGAATCCGCCCGGCTGCATAAAGACACCGCCACCTGGAAGGCGACGCTGGCAGCGGTTGCTCGCGCCGACTTTTCCTGCCTTGACCCAACGATTACCCAGCTGCTGCAAGAGGTCGGCGTTGCCGGCAAGGACGTGGTGCAGCTTTGCTGTAATAATGGCCGCGAGTGCCTGTCGTTATTTGGCCTGGGGGCTCGTTCGGTGGTGGGGGTCGATCAATCCCGCGAGTTTCTCCAGCAGGCCCGGGAACTGGCCGATGTTTCGCCCCACTGTCCGCAGTTCATTGAGAGCGACATCCACCATTTGCCTGAAGCGCTGATGGGGCAGTTCGATGTAGCGCTGGTGACCATCGGTGTATTGGGCTGGATGCCGGATGTGGCGCTGTTCATGCGCCATGCTGCGAGTGTACTCAAGCCAGGCGGTGTTCTGGTGATGTATGAAACCCATCCGTTCCTTGAAGTATTCGATCCCGCGGCCGCCAACCCAATGTTGCCGGCCAGTTCGTATTTCCAGCGCGATCCCTTTGTATTGCAGGAATCCATCGTTTATGAGGGGCGAGGCGCCCTTGAGGGTCCGACGTCGTACTGGTTTGTGCACACATTGGGAAGCGTGGTGAGCGGCGCGATTGCTGCGCGCCTGCAGATAGGCCATTTGCAGGAGTACCCGCACTCCAATCGTGAAGAGCTGTACGATCAATACGAGAATCAACGTGCGCAATTGCCGCTGTGCTTCACCCTGACCGCGACCCGGCGTCCCGCCTGAGCCGGCTTGCCGAAGGCAAAAAAAGCCCGCGCGAGGCGGGCCAAGGGATTCACTGGAGTAGGTAAGCGTCAACGTATCGCTTGGGAAGTGAAGGCTATGTGAAAAAGCTGTCGAGCATTCGGATGTACGCTCATTCAACCGCGCCGCACAAACGTTCGCATGGTTTGCCCCGGGCCGGTGCTGAACACCGTCGGCCTGGGCATGCCTTCATCAGCCGCGATAAAGACGAAATGATCGCCGTCGAGCCGGTAGCTGGCGGGTAGCTGCTTGCCCGCATCCTCGCCGATGGAGTCCACCCAGGTAATGCTTTTGGGGTGGGTGCTGGCGTCCAGGGAAAACCGGCCGGCCAGTAGGACATCGCCATCGACCGTCGTCACTTGGAAGCTGTCCCCTGTAATAGTGGTAATGGCACCTGGCGCACTGTGGGCGTCGGCGGGGTTGAGCACGCCGCTGTCTTCAAGGGCGGTCTGTTCCCAGGCACCTTGGAGGGCCTGATAGTCGGAGTGGGGATGGGAGGGCATGCAAATTCCTTTTCTGCGCGTGGAAGAGCCAGTTATATCGGATAAAAAACGATAATCCAGACGACGTGTGGGAATTTTTCTTTAGAAGACAGCGATTTGACAGCTTTTTCATGTTGTATTGGCTACGCTTCCAAGTGCATTGACCCTACATGAATGTTGTAGTTGATGTTTGCTTATATAAGACAGAAATAAACGCCAGCTTCGTAGGATCTTTCATCAGACTCAGTGGTCACATTGCCATCAGTCTGTAGTGCCAGGGCGTTGTCCCTGATTTTTAAAGTCATAGGGCTTTGAAGAGTGATGGCATTTTAGTGTCAATTTTGAGGTGTTCTTATTTTGAATCGTACTTCCCAGCTTCCGCCCGCTGTCGCTTCCGATGAAATCGATCTATTTGAATTGTTCCAGGGTATTTGGCGGCAAAAAAAGCTGATCGTGGGTTGTACGCTTCTGGTGGGTGTCTTGGGAGCGGGTTATGCCTTCCTGGCGCCGAAGACTTATGAAGTCAGCAGTGTGCTCAGGCCTGCGGCCATCAACGAATTGGACGCCTTGAACCGCTCTGAGGTCTACAAACTCCCGCCCGCCGATGCTCTATTGAAAGTCGGGTCTCAGTTGGATTCGTACGAAGCCCGCCTGGGTTTTTTCAAGGAGCATGAAGAGCTGTTCAAGGCTTTCAAGAAGCCTGGGCAAACCCTGGAACAGAGCTTTGAGGATTTCAACCGCAACTCTGTCAACCTGATCCTGCCGGACCCAAAGAAAGCAGACTCGCTGAGCAACTATATTCGCCTGGAGTTGCAGTACCCGACGGATGTTGACGGTGTGAGCATTCTCAACGGCTTCGTCGATTACGCCATCGCAGCCGAACGTGAGCAAGTCGGCGCAGACCTCAAGGTCATTGTTAATAACCGTTTGACTGAACTCAAGGGCAAGATCGACGCAGCCCGCGCCAACTACGATACCGAAAAGGAATCCAAGATCGCCAAGCTGCTTGAGGCTGATCGACTCAAGCGTGCGCAATTGCAGGATGAGCTAGGTGCCTTGCGTCTGCAGTTGAAGATGGAGCGCACCAATCGCCTGGCCGAACTGGCCGAGGCCATCTCCATTGCCAAGTCCATGGGGATCAAGACACCGACCACGCCATCCTCCATGGCCGATGACTCGCGTGGCGGTTCGAGTCAGGTCATGCGTACCGAGGTCAACAATCAGAAGATCCCGCTGTATTTCATGGGTACCGAAGCCCTGGAAGCAGAGCGCTCCGCATTGCAGCAGCGAACCAGTGATGATTTCACCAACCCTCGTATTGCGGAAATCGGCAAGGAACTTCAGATGCTCGAGTCCAACCGGGAAGTCGAGATCCTGAAAAAGCGTGGGAATGAAGATATTTTCCTGAAGGACGTCGAGCCGCTACGCGCTGAAGTTGCGCGTTTGCGAGGTCTTAACATCGATATGAGTAACCTCAAGTTGGTCACGGTCGACCGCCGCGCCCAGGAGCCATTGGCACCGGTCAAGCCCAAAAAAGCCTTGGTCATTGCGTTTAGCCTGGTGGGTGGCCTGTTGCTAGGGTTGGTGATTGCGCTGATCCGCTACCTCATGCTCAGCCGTCAAGGCGCCATAGCCTACGCGGCACTGGAAGACAGTAGTTTCTCCCGCCGCGAACGCAAAGACGATCAACCCTTGGCGTAAAGACCTGCGTGAGTGGGCGGGCGCGAGCGCCTGCCCACAAATTCTCCAGCACATTCAGTCGACAGCTTTTCACAATTCTTAGTTAACCTTTGGTTACAAACTGTGGCTAAATACCGGCCAATGGTCACACGTCGCAGGAGCTTGCGTGCCGTGTGCCACTTGTACGTGAATTGTGATTTCAGGTGCTGCCTTTTCATCCTTGGCTGATATGGGCCACAGGAGCAGCCTGTTCTCTCCCTGACTTGTGACGAATCCCTTGAAACTCATCATTGTTCTTCTCTACGTTGCCTCTATTGCGTATGTCCACCTGCGTGGCCGGGTGCGGCACAAGCTGGGCCGCCAACTCAGCGATCACTCGACGTTCCTGGCGCCGATCAACTGCTTTCTTTATCTGTTCTCCAAGCAGCCAAGCCGTCCTTTTCTGTCAGCCAGTGACTTTCCGGACCTGAGCCCTTTGCAGGAGCATTGGGAGGAGATCCGCAAGGAAGGTCAGAACCTGATGCAGGCAGGGGCGATCAAACGCTCGGATCAATACAACGACGTGGGTTTCAACTCGTTCTTCAAGTCGGGTTGGAAGCGCTTCTACCTCAAGTGGTACGGCGACAGCCACCCATCGGCGATGAAGCTGTGCCCGCGTACCACGGAGTTGGTGCAGAGCATCGGCTCGATCAAGGCCGCCATGTTCGCCGAGCTGCCACCGGGGTCCAAGCTGGTGCGTCACCGCGACCCCTACGCGGGTTCCTACCGCTACCACTTGGGCCTGGATACACCCAACGATCCAGCGTGCTACATCAATGTGGACGGTGAAAGCTATTACTGGCGCGATGGCGAGCCAGTCATGTTTGACGAGACTTACATTCACTACGCGGAAAACGCTACGCAGCAGAACCGCATCATTCTGTTCTGTGATATCGAGCGCCCGATGAAGTATCGCTGGGCGGCCGCGTTCAACCGTTGGTTCAGCCGCAATGTGATGGCCGCTGCAGGTTCGCCCAATGACGACGGCGACAAGACCGGTGGCTTGAACCGTGCCTTTACCCGCCTGTACAAGATTCGCCTACGTGGCAAAGAGCTTAAAAAGCGCAATCGTGCGCGTTACTACCTGGAAAAGTGGGCAATTTTTGCAGGTTTGGCGCTGATCTTCATTCTCATCTGAAACCTGGCGGCGGCGCGAATCACTGCGGTGGTTGCGCGCCCAGCCTGTCCCACATCTTTTTGCTGATCCGCTGCCGGTTGGCATAACCGGCCCATGGGTCGTTCTTCAAACCTTGCAGGCGTTCCTGCAGGTTCGCCACCGTCCACTGCTGGGCGCCTTGCAATCCCTTCAATTCATCCCGACTGATCGGCACCGACACGGGCAGGCCAGGTCGTGCGCGGGCTGAATAGGCGGCAACGGTACTGGCGCCACGGGCGTTGCGCAGGTAATCGACAAAGATCTTGCCGACCCGGTTTTTCGGGCCGCTGGTGGCCGTGAAGCGTTCAGGCAGTGACCGGGTCATGAACTGTGCGATGGCCTTGGCGAACGCTTTGACGGTGTCCCAGCCGTCCCTGCGTGCCAATGGCACGATCAGGTGCAAACCTTTGCCGCCGCTGGTCTTGACGAATGCGTCGAGCCCCAGCTCATCGAGTACCGACAGCGTCAGTTGCGCCGCCTCCAGCATGTTTTTCCAAGGCAGCGCCGGGTCCGGGTCAAGGTCGAGTACGAATTGGTCCGGTGTTTCGATCTTGTCCGTGGTGGCGCCCCAGGTGTGCAGTTCGATTGTGCCCATCTGCACAGCGCCGATCAGCGCGTCGGTGGTGCGGATCTCCATCAGGCGCGCATGGCCTGGGTCCAGCGCAGGTTCCAGGTGCTTGATATGTGGAATGGCCAGGCGCTCTGAGTGCTTCTGGAAGAACTGTTCGCCCTCAATGCCTTCTGGCGCCCTGAGCAGCGACACCGGCCGGTGCCGCAGGAACGGCAGGATCCAATCACTGATCTGTGCATAGAACTGCGCCAATTGCTGCTTTTGCGTGCCGCTCTGCGGGTCTATGACGCGGTCGGCATGGGTGATGTTCAGCTGACTACGCGGGGCGCGCTTTTGCGCGGAGCGTTGTGCCGGGACGGCGACAGGCGCGTGAGAAGGCTGGGTTCGCGCTGTGTGTTTACCCACCGAAGCGTTGCTGATAACGCTGTTCGGTTCGGCCTCGACGATATCGTAGTCGGTGGCCGGGCGTGCCTGCGGGTCCTTTTCCTTGATCAGCAGCCATTGTTCCTTGGCGCCACTGCCCTGGAGGCGGGTACGCACCAAGGCCCAGTCGCCGGAGAGCTTTTCACCGACCAGGGTGAATTTCAGCCTGCCGGCGCGATAGGCTTTGTGCGGGTCATCGTGGGGCTGCCAGATGCCCCGGTCCCAGACGATCACATCGCCGGCACCGTATTGACCGGCCGGGATACTGCCTTCGAAGGTCCCGTAGCTCAGCGGATGGTCTTCGACATGCACCGCCAGGCGTTTCTGGCTCGGGTCCAGGCTGGGGCCTTTGGGCACAGCCCAGCTTATGAGTACGCCGTCCAACTCCAGGCGAAAGTCATAGTGCAGGTTGCGTGCGGCGTGCTTCTGGATGACAAACGACAGGGCGCCTGCCTCTCGCGTGTTGCCTGGCGCACTGCCGGAGGGCTCTGCGGTGATCTCGAAGTCGCGTTTACGGTTGTATTCGCTCAGGGGCTTGGGCATGGCAAGGGGCTCCTTTGGTCGGTTCAGGAAGCTTTGCGCGGTTTTTTGGGGGCGGCTTTTTTCGCCGGTTTACCGGCCAGGCTGCGTTTGAGCAATTCCGTGAGGTCAATCACGTCGGCGGTCTTACGTTCCTCGCTGCCTTCGCTGGATTCCACGTCTTCGATCTTGCCGGCCTTGGCCTTCTTCGCGACCAGCGCCATGATCTTGTCCTGGAAGCTGTCGCGATAATCGTCCGGTTGCCAGTTGGCGGTCATGTCCTCCACCAAGCGCTTGGCCATCTCCAGCTCGCCCTTGGCCAGGCTGGGCTTGATGACGTCGCTGGGCAATTCCAGTTCGTCCAGGCTGCGCACTTCGGCGGGCCAACGCAGCATGACCAGCACCAGGGCCGATTCCAGTGGCATCAGCGCCGCCAGGTGCTGCTTGGTATGCAGCACGACATTGGCCAGGGCGACCTTGCCGGTTTTCTTCAGGGTTTCGCGCAGCAGCGCATAGACTTTGCCGCCGCGTTTGTCAGGGGCCAGGAAGTAGGGCGTGTCAATGTTTTGCAGGGGGATCTGGTCGCTGGCGACAAAGGCGATGATTTCGATGGTCTGGGTCGACTTGGGGTGAGCTGAGCGGATTTCTTCTTCGCTGAGCACCACGTAGCGACCCTTTTCATAGGCCACTCCCTTGACGATGTTCTCTTTGGTGACCTCCTTGCCGGTGGTCTTGTTGATGCGTTTGTAACCCACCGGGTCCATGCTGCGTTTGTCCAGCCAATCAAAATCGACGCCTTGTGAAGACGTCGCCGAGACCAGGGAGACAGGGATGTGGACCAGTCCGAAACTGATGGCGCCTTTCCAGATTGCTCGTGGCATAAGTGCGATTCCTTGAGAAGTGCCGGTCTTCTGGTGACTGGCCGGCTCGGGAAAAAGTTTCGACGGAGGGATGCACGGACAGATCGTGTTACACCTGATCAGAAAGTATTTAGTTACGAATGCCGAACCCTAGGCGTAGCGTGTTATCGAAAGCACGTGTTGTCCGCTTCAGAGAGGCATAGTCATGAACCGTTGTGTACGTCATTTCGCTGCATTGGCGTTGGGCCTGGCGCTGGTGCCCTTGGCCCAGGCGCAAAATCTGCCCGGCCACTTTGATACCAACAACAGCCCTATTCATCGGGCCAACCCCAACAGCATGCAGGGTACGGTGCCCAATGCGCCGCCCACTCGGGGTATCCCGGCCGTTCCCAGCGGCCCCGCGCCGACCCTGGAAAACGGCGGTATCGGCAATCGCTATCCCCAGCGCGACAGCGCCCCCAGCCGGCCCGCGACCGAAACCAAAGCACCCACCTATGATGCCAACGGCAATCGCCGGTAAGGACGACGTCTTATGTTTCTACGCAAAACCCTGCTAGCCGCGATGTGTGCAACCACGCTACTTCCATTGACGGCCGTGTTTGCGGCGCAGGCTCGACAGTTTCCCAGCGAGCAGGGCAGCATCAGCGTCACGCCCGTCGCCAAGGGGCTGGAGCATCCATGGGCCGTGGCGTTCCTGCCGGATAAACAAGGTTTCCTGGTGACTGAGCGTCCTGGCCACCTGCGGTTCGTCAGCCCGGACGGCAAACTGTCGGCACCGCTGACCGGCGTACCTCAGGTGTGGGCCAAAGGGCAGGGGGGCTTGCTTGACGTCGTGCTGTCACCGGACTTCAAGCAGGACCGCCTGGTGTATCTGTCCTACGCCGAAGGCGGTGGCGAGGGGGGCAAGGCCGGTACCGCCGTCGGGCGTGGGCGCCTGGCCGATGACTTGAGCGGCTTGAAGGACTTCAAGGTCATCCTGCGCCAGGAACCCAAGTTGTCGACCGGTAACCACTTCGGCTCGCGCCTGGCTTTCGACCGTGATGGCTACCTGTTTGTGACCTTGGGTGAAAACAACGATCGCCCGACGGCCCAGGACCTGGACAAGCTGCAAGGCAAGGTGGTGCGCATCTTCCCGGATGGCCGGGTGCCGGAGGACAACCCCTTTGTCGGCCAGCAGGGCGTACGCCCCGAAATCTGGTCGTATGGCCAGCGTAACCCGCAGGGTCTGGCAATGAACCCGTGGAGCGGCACGATCTGGGAAAACGAACATGGGCCTCGCGGTGGTGATGAAATCAACATCATCGAGCGTGGCAAGAATTACGGTTGGCCGCTGGCGACTCACGGCATCGACTATTCGTTGACGCCGATCCCGGAGGCCAAGGGCAAGGAAGTGGAAGGCACCGTGGCGCCCCATCACGTCTGGGAGAAATCACCGGGCATCAGTGGCATGGCGTTTTACGATGCTGATCGTTTCAAACCCTGGCAGCACAACGTGTTCATCGGTGCCTTGGCCAGCCAGGAACTGATACGCCTGCAGTTCGATGGCGACAAGGTGATCCATGAGGAGCGTTTGCTCGGCGGCTTGAAAGCCCGCATCCGCGATGTACGGCAGGGCCCGGATGGCTATCTGTATGTGCTCACGGATGAGGATGACGGCGTGTTGTATCGGGTTGGCCTGAACTCGGACTGAGTGGGTTGCGGTGCAATGCCAGTCAGTCAGGGCTTGCTGCTGTCACTGTGGCGAGGGAGCTTGCTCCCGTTGGGCCGCGAAGCGGCCCCAGCTTTTGGTTTGAAAAGACTGGGCCTGCTACGCAGTCCAACGGGAGCAAGCTCCCTCGCCACAGGTTATCCGTCGTCCGCTCTAAATGTTTAGAGCCCCAGTTCGGACAGCCCCGGATGATCATCCGGGCGTCGGCCCAGCGGCCAGTGGAATTTGCGCTCGCTTTCCTGGATCGGCAGGTCATTGATGCAGGCAAAGCGGTTCGCCATCAGGCCGTTTTCGTCGAACTCCCAGTTCTCGTTACCGTAGGAACGGAACCAGTTGCCGGAGTCATCGTGCCATTCATAGGCATACCGCACCGCAATCCGGTTATCGGTAAACGCCCATAATTCCTTGATCAGCCGATAGTCCAGCTCCTTGGCCCATTTACGGGTGAGGAAGCCCTTGGCTTCTTCGCGGTTGTGGGCAAATTCGGCGCGGTTACGCCATTGCGTATCCAGGGTGTAGGCCAGCGACACTCGCTGTGGGTCGCGGGAGTTCCAGCCGTCTTCGGCCAGGCGAACTTTTTCGATCGCCGACTCGCGGGTAAAGGGCGGCAAAGGCGGGCGTGTTTCCGGGAGAGATGACATTGGGCAGTTCCTTGACACAATAAGGGTTATCGAGAGTTGCCGGATTTACGCGTTCTCAAGTCCTAATAACGTTCGCGCCATGCATTGCGCATTATCAGCGGCTGTTGAATCGCCCATCACCAAGGCAACGGTTATCGCACCATCGATCAATATCAGCAGTTGCGCGGCCTGCTGTTGCGGGTCGGGGGTGCCATGTGCTTCACACAGTTCAAGTGCGTACTCGAACAGTTTCTGTTTATGGGCTTTGGCCAACAGCCGCACCGGGTCTTGCGCGTCACCGGTTTCGCCGCTGGTGTTGATGAAGGCGCAGCCACGAAAGTCCGCCGACGCAAACCAGGTTTTCAGCGCACTGAACAGCGCCAGCAGGCGCTCGCCGCTGCTTTCGCTGCGTTCCACTTCTGCGCGCAGCCACTGCATCCAGCGCTCATCGCGGCGTTGCAGGGCGGCGATCACCAACTCGTCCTTGTTGGCGAAGTAGCGATAAATACTTTTTCTCGACACACCGGCGGTTTTCACCAAAAAATCCATGCCGGTGGCGGCGATGCCGTGGCGATAGATCAACTTCTCGGTGACGTCGAGGATAATGTCGCGGGTTTCACTGGGAGTCATGTCGTTCATGCGGCTAACAGTAGAACGATCGTTCTTCTTGGTCAACCAACTTTTTCAATGCGTGACTGCGAGACCTGAGCGCACCCATGGTGTAAGCTCGTGACCTCTTCGGATTCGACCCATTGCGAGCCTTATGCCGTCGTTCTTCAAACGCTCCCTGTTGCCCAAACTTCGCGGTTTTCCAATCACCCCCGAGGCCATTGACGTGCTGTCCGGCGCCGAGGCGTTCCGGCGTTGCCTGCTGGAAAAGATTCCCCAGGCCACTCGGCGCATCTACATCGTTGCGCTGTATTTGCAGCACGACGAAGCGGGGCAGGAGATTTACGACGCGTTACATGCCGCCAAGGCCGCACGGCCGGAGCTGGACATTGTGGTCGTGGTCGACTCGCTGCGTGCACAACGGGGCCTGATCGGCGCCGGCAAGCAACCCGGCAACAGCGCCTGGTACCAGGCCATGACCCAAAGCCATGCCAGCGAAGTGCCGGTGTACGGCGTGCCGGTGCAAACCCGCGAACTGTTCGGCGTGCTGCATCTCAAGGGCTTCGTGATCGACGACAGCGTGTTGTATAGCGGCGCGAGCCTGAACAACGTGTACCTGCACAAGTTCGACAAGTACCGTTATGACCGCTACCACTTGATCCACAGCCAGCCGCTGGCCGACTCCATGCAGCATCTGGTGGAGCATGGCCTGGTCGCTTCCAAGGCGGTGCATCGCCTGGACCTGCCTAACCCGCCCACCACCCGCAGCCTGCGCAACGACATCGGCGACCTGCGCAGCCGCCTGAAACATGCGGCCTACGACACCACCGCCGGGCAGTTGCCCAATAACCACCTGGCCGTCAGCCCGTTGCTGGGCGTGGGCAAGAACAACCCGCTGAACCGGGTCGTCCTAGAACTGATCGCCAGCGCCCAGCATCAGCTGACCATCTGCACCCCCTATTTCAACCTGCCACTGCCTGTGACTCGGGAGCTCAACCGTGCCCTGGCGCGAGGCGTGAAGGTCGACATCATCGTCGGTGACAAAACCGCCAATGATTTCTATATCCCGCCCAGCGAGCCGTTCAAGGTGATCGCAGCGTTGCCGTACCTCTACGAAATCAGCCTGCGCCGCTTCGCCAAGCGGCATCAGCCGGTGATCGACAGTGGCCAGTTGAACCTGCACCTGTGGCGCGACGGCGACAACACCTACCACCTCAAGGGCATGTGGGTCGACCAACGCTACACCTTGCTCACGGGCAATAACCTCAACCCGCGAGCGTTCCGCCTCGACCTGGAAAACGGTTTGCTGATCGATGACCCCCAGGGCCAATGGCTGGCGCCGCGACGTGCGGAGCTCGCGCAAATTTTCCAGCACACCACGCGTATTGCCGGCTATCAACAGTTGCAGTCCCTGGTGGACTACCCCCCGGCCGTAGGCAAGTTTTTACGGCGGGTCAGTCGGGTGCGGATTGAGCGGTTGTTGTACCGGATTCTGTAAGCGCTGAGCGTCACAAGATAATTCCCGGTTTCTGCCTGCATCTTTTTGGGACTTGGCTTACGAAAGAGCCCAATTGCGACTTGTAGATTTCCTCTCGACAGTTCTTACGGACGAGAACTCTCACCATTCTGACTGGTAGAGAGGAAATAGAAATGTCGCTTATCCAGGTAAACCCTTACAACCGGTTCTCCCACCTGCCTCCTGCGTCGGATGGGGCGGTGTCGAACCCGTCAACGCGAGACAAGCGTGGCGCCACGGCTGCCGTAGCTGAAGCGCCACGTCGATTCCCCTCCGAAGAAAACGCGCCCAAAGGCGATGCAACCCTGCAGACCAAGGTGGGGCGCTGGCTGAGTTCAGGGGTTGCCCCTGAGCCGCTTATCCCGCGAAATGCCTCGATTGGGCCGTTTATCAGTCAATACCAACAGGCACTCAGCGAGCCGCCAGTGCAGGACTGGTTTCGCGCCAAGGGCTTGAAGATCTCTACGGTGCGCGTGTTCAGCGACAGTGTGGTGGGCGTGGTCAGTCGCGATGGAAAAGACACCTTCGTACGGTTTACCACCACCGATGGTTCCGGCTGGTGGGAGGCCAGCGGCAAGCTTCGCAAGGTGCAAAAAATACTCTCGCCGAGTGACTTGGGGATTCCCGCCAACATGCCCTCCGAGCCGATCCCGCGGGATATCATCCTGGATTTTTATGGGGTGCAACCTGCGAAGAACGAGCAGGCGGCACCCGCGCTGGGGGCACAGCTCAAGCGTAATGGCTGGCCGCCCATCAGCGTTGAGAAGCGCCAGCAGTGGCGCGACGCTTTTACCCGCACAGTGACGGCGAACAGCGATGCAACCGCTCGCAGCGGTTTGGCCGAACAACTTCGCCAGCGCTTGCGAGGCCTGAAGGAGGGCGAGGCTCTGCGGTTGGATGAGCAAGCCTATGTGGCGCCACCGGGCTCTTCTCTGGAGCGCAACAGCCAATTGCCACGCCAAGCCTTTGTCGAGCTGCTCGCCTCACCGGCGTTTCGGGACTTTCTTGAGAAAATCGGCCTGGACAGCGTCGGTGACCGTTTCAGAATCAGTCAGGGCGAGCTTCAACAGTGTGATGCCAAGGGCACGTGGCGGTCCCTGCAAGCCTACTTCGATGACGAAGTTGGCAAGAATCCCGACCCTGGCGTGCAGGCAATGAAGAGGCGGTTACAAGCCTTGGTCGAGCAAAGTCAGAAAACCGGCAACGCCCTGTACTCCACCGATACTTGGGATATGCGCCAGGCACTGGATTTCTTTGGCCTGAGTTCGCCCACGACGCTCGAGCAAGGCCGCGACGTGCAGGCTTGGCTCGACACGCGATGGCCTGAGCCGCCGCTGACCGCTGACTACGCAGCTTTGACCCCCTACACCTGGACACCGGGCGCATTGACGGCGGCTGACTGTGAAGTGCTAAAGACTGGCGCGGCGAGCGTCGCCGGTTTGTTCGATAGCTTCCTGGCCACCCCGGACCCCTGGCAGGCGTTGTCTGCAGACCCTGACCGGCGGTTGACCGCCTTTTTCGATTCGCCCGCTGCCGTGACCCAGGCCGAAGCCTTGGCCAAGGAACTCAAGCTTTTCGACGTGGCTGATGGTCAGCCGTTACCCAGGGCGCAGCGTCATGCGTTGCTCGCTACGGCGCTCAAGCTCAACCTTCAGGGCAGCCTGCCGGGCAAACCAGGAGAAGTAGCCGGCTACGCGATTTATCAGCCTGCCAATTTCGGACGCACGCAAAAAGAAGTGCGTGCCGACATCGAGCGGCACCTGCGGGAAAAAGGCGCCAGCGCTGAAAGTGCGCCGTTTCTGGCGCATATGTTCCTGGCACAGGCTGCGCCGGAAATGCTGCTCAAGCCCGACCCACAACTGCCTGCCTCAATACCCCAAGTACTCAAGCAAAGCCCCGATGACGTGCGGATGGGTTCCCCGGCATGGCTCGCCATGCGTCTGGGCTGTGGGATCGCCGAAGCGCTCGCCGGGCCAGGCAGTTCGCGGGCGATGAACGCAACGCAGGTCAATGCCCTGGCACGCTTGCAACCGCAAAACCCGGAGCAGGAGGCGTTGATCAAAGGTGTGGGCACCCTGCCTTTGTTGGAGTGGGCCGTGATGGCCGGCGTGTTTCCCAAGCCGTTGGACGGCAAATACACCGCGCAAAACTACCAGGCGGCTGCACAAGCCTTCACCGAGCAGCAAAACAGCCTCCGCGACGCCTTCCAGACGCTGACGGCCGAGCCGCCCTCGATGACCCGCCTGCTTGTCGAGCAATTGACGCTGCTGTTTCCCGAGATGAGCGAAGATGAAATCCGTGGCTTCACTTTGCGCCGGGTGGCGGATCCCAGGCAGCACGGCCAACCCCCTGAGGTTTTGTTGACTGAGTTTCTTCTGGCGGAACAAGACTCGCCGGGTGCGCTGGTCGCGTTCAACACGTGGCTGAACGAATACCGCGCCGGTAAAGCGAAGTACAAGTTCGAACATCCACGCATTTCCCAGGCGGATTTTGATGAGCGGATCAAAAAACTGCCGAAAATCGCACCGCTGGTAGCGCCCGCCATCGAGCGCTACGTGGCTGATTGTCGTGCGGCGCAGGCCACGGTACTCAAACTCATGTTTGCGCAGTTGCCGCTGGAAGACCGTAAGGCCCTTGAAGTGGGGCAAATCGAATTCTTCAGTTTGCGCGAGGCGACCGGCGACGCCATTGAGGACGACGAAGGCGCCGATTCCAAGGTGGCCGAACACAAGGGCACGCATGGCACGTTGATCCGTTACGAGACCGGCGCCGTCGAGCCTCGGTTCGGGTATTTCGAGGTGTTTCCCGGCGCCATGCGCATCGTCAAGCGCACCGACTTGAGCTACACGCTGCCGCTGGGCGGGCAGGTCGAGGTGGGGCAGAAACCCCATGGCCCCTTTGCCTATGTGCGGCGGGAGTTCCGACACACAACACCTGCCAGCTTTGATTTCGCGGCGTATAAAACTGGCAGCGAGCCGAAAGCCGGCGTGCAGTCATCGGTCATCATCGAAAAGGCCGCGACCGACCTGCCTGCCACGTTGATGCCCGGCCATCCAAAGCACGCACAGCTGCCGGTGCCCACGACGTTCAGCAGCGAAAAAACCGGCCGCATTGTCGAGGGCGTACTGAGTAACAGCTTTACCATGCCACGTGAGCCTTTGCTCCGCTATGCCAACCAGCCCACCGACTATCAACGTCGCCGGGCATTCCCGTTTGGCTCCGAGGACGTTTTCGGCCCTGAAAACCTGCGGATGGTCTTGGGCCTGCTGCCCTTTGTCGGCGCCTTCGCCGATGTCGCGGAGGGCAAGACGGCGCAAGGGGTACGCGGGATATTGATCGATTTCGCCTCGTTCGCAGTGACCGGTGGGTTAGCGGGTGTGAAGAGCTTCTACAAAGGGCTCAAAGTGGTATTGCCATTTAATGGCAGGGCATTTTCCATGCAGGGGTTCGCGGGGGTATCACCGTTTTTTCGCAGCGTGCTCAACCCGTTGGATGGCGCCATTGGGGTATTGAAAACGGGGCAGAAGGTGGCGGCTTTCGGTAAAAACTTCATGCGCGGAGAGTTGCGCGCCCTGGGTGCGGACATCTACCTGCCTGCAACCGTGTTTGAAAAGTGTCGCTGGGGGGCAGGCGTGTACTCCAGCGTCAACGCAGAATCCGGTCAGCCTGCCGGCAGTCGCGCCGGCACCTGTGCCGGACGCCCGTTGTATGCCGTGCAGAAAAACAACCTGTGGTATGCGATCAACCCGCACACCTTCAAGCCTGAAGGGGCGCCACTACAGGGCTTTCAGCCGTCGGCCGCCTGACGTCACAGACGCCTTCGCCGCGACAGCGGCGAAGGCGCCCGCAAAGGTCAGTTCAAGCCCAACTTGCCGCGCAGGGTCGACAGGTCTTCGGCCAAGGTATTGACCGGGCCGACCAGGGCCTTGCGGTCGTTTTCCTTGACCTTGTCGTAGGTCTCAAAACCGCCATCCTTGGTTTTGTACTTGGCCAGGATCTTGTCCACGGTGGCGAAGTTCTTGTCGACTTTGGCCAGGAACGCCTTGTCCTGCTTCTCGATCTGGCCACGGAACAGATCGACGATTTTCTTCGCGCCGTCGACGTTGCCCTGGAAGTCATACAGGTCCGTGTGGCTGTAGCGATCTTCTTCGCCGGAGATCTTGGTGGCCGCGACCTCTTCGAGCAGCGCAGCGGCACCGCCAACGACTTTCTCGGGCGGGAAGGTCAGGCCTTCGACGCGGGTCTGCAGGTCCTTGACGTCGCCGTTCAGCTTATCGGCCAGGGCGCCCAGGCCCTCGGTGGTGTTCTTGGAGAACAGCGCGTATTCGATCCGGTGGAAGCCGGTGAAGTCTTCGGCTTCAACGCCTTTCTCGTGATCGTCGACACGCGAGTCGATAGACGCGTCGAGGTCGCTGAACAACTCGGCGATCGGCTCAATCGACTCGTAGTGCACGCGGGTCGGCGCATAGAGCTTCTTGGCGGTGGCCAGGTCGCCTTTTTTCACGGCGTCGGTGAACGCCTGGGTCTGGGTGACCAGTTCACCGATTTCTTCGGTGACGTAGATCTTGTAGTCCGACACCGGGCCTACCAGGTCCAGCGGCGCAGTGGCGGCGAAGGCGGCCAGCGGCGAAAGGCTCATTAACAACGACAACGCGATAGACGACTTCTTCATGGGACGTATCCGCTCTGGGTTTGTTTTAGGTATTGGCAGTGGTTTGAGGGTGCGAGGCCGCGAGCAGCGTACGCCCGAGGAAGTCCTTGGGCCCCGTGACGCCCGGCAAGGTGAAGAAGTACCCGCCGCCGACCGGCTTGAGGTATTCCTCCAGGGGCTCGCCGTTGAGCCGGGTTTGCACGCTGATAAAGCCTTTCTCCAGGTCAGCCTGGTAGCAGATGAACAACAGCCCCATGTCCAGCTGACCGTTTTTATTGACGCCGTTGGAGTAGTTGAACGGCCGACGCAGGATCAGGTTGGCCTGGGTCTGCTGCGTACGCGGGTTGGCCAGGCGGATGTGGGCATCGAGCTTGGTCAACTTGCCTTCCGGGTCTTTGCTGTAGTCCGGCACCTGGCTTTCGTGCTGGCCATCCATGGGCGCGCCCGTGGGTTTGACCCGACCGATGATGCTTTCCTGTTCCTGCAGTGGGGTACGGTCCCAGCGCTCGACGAAATTGCGGATGATCCGCACCGCCTGATAGCTGCCGTTGGCGGCCCAGGCCGGTTCATCGCTGCTCGGTTGCACCCAGACGATCTGGTCCATGGCTTTGTCGTCGTTGGAATTCGGGTTGGCCGAACCATCGCGAAAACCGAGGAAGTTGCGCGCGCTCTGGGCCGGTTCGCCGGGCTTGGCCGGGGCCTGGGGCGGAACGCTGCCTTCCTGTTTCCAGCGCACCAGCAGCAGGTCCGGCAGGTTTTTCACGATGTCGCGCAGGGCGTGGATATTGGTGTCGGTGGTGTTGGAGGAAAATTGCAGGCTCAAGTCGCCATGGCACTGCGCCGGTTCCAATGCATCATTGGGGAAGCCGACCATGCGGATCAGGCGCTTGGGCTTGACCGCCGACAGGCCGAAGCGCTCATCGAACAGCGATTCACCCACCGATACGGTGATGGTCAGGTTGTCCGGCGTCACCACCGGTCCGAGAATGCCGGAGTCGGTCGGCGGCAGTTTCGGGTCGACTTGCGGCACGGGGCCGCCGGTCATCAGGAAATGGATGCGTTCGTTCAGGGTACGGAACAGACGCTCCAGGTCTTCGCGGTCGCTGGCCAGTACGTCGAACGCCACCACCATGCCGCAGGCCGGGCGCGGGGTGACGATGCCGGTCTGGTGTTTGCCGAAGAAATCCTGGTGGTCCTGGGTCTTGTCGCTGCGCGGTGCGGTGGTGACTTGCTCGGCTGCGGCGGCCATGGCCGGGCAGGTCAGGGCACTGCCGGCAATCGCCGCGCCGGTGGCCGCCATGCCCAACAGGACACGGCGACGTTGGAGGTTGGTGTGTTCAGAATCACTCATGTGTGCGGTCGTCTTCACTGCAGGCCGGAAAGGCCAAGGGCGGGGTCGATTCCATCGAGTGCAACGGCCAGAGCCTTGGCCTTGTCGGCGATCTGCTTGCGCTGATCGGCCGTAACGCTGTCGTAGCGGCTGAATTGACCGTCGACTTTGAAACCATTGAGTTCAGCATCGAACGCGTCGAGTGCGCTGTCGACCTTGGGCAACAGGTCGGCAGCGGATTGGGTCAACAGTGGGCGCATCAGGTCGACCACCTTGCGTGCCACCGCAATGTTGGCGGCAAAGCCGTTCAAGTCGACGTGGCTGTAGCGTTCTTCTTCACCGCTGATAGCACGCGTGTCCGCCAGGCTGTTGAGGTTGCGTACCACGATGCCGACCAGTTGTTCCGGTGGCAGCGACTGCGTCAGCAATTGTTGCTTGAGCTGGGTGACATCGCTGACCAGGCGTTGGGCAACCGGTGCCAGGCCGTCCAGGTTGTGCTGCTGGAACAGGCTGTATTCCAGGCGGTGGAAGCCACTGAACGCGGGGTCTTGCTCGCGCTTTTCAAAGTAGTCGGCACGCGCGTTGATGGCGTTGTCCAGTTCGGCCAGGCGCTGGGAGGCGGGCGCCAGCCGTTGGTAGGCTTCGCGGGCCGGCACATACAGCGCCTGCGCCTGGGCCAGGTCACCGGCGTCAATGGCTTGCTGCAGGGCGGTCACGGCCTTGACCAGCGCGCTGCCCTGGCTGCTCAGGTACACCCGGAACTCCGACAGTGGGCCGATAAACGCCACCATCGACGGTTTGGCCTTGGCCTGCGCGTCGGACTCGGCAGTCGGCGTCACATGCAGGGTGCCGCGTGGGTTGCTCAGCAGGCCGCAGGTGATGGCGTAGTCGCCGGGCAACAGGTTGGCGTTGATCACCTGGCTCAAGCCGGGCGCGATGTTCTCGCGCTCTTCGACCACCAGCACACCGTCGAGGATTTCCCATTCCACCGCACGGTCGGAGCGGTTGATGATACGAAAACTGGCACGCCCGGCAGGCACGGTCAGCGCGTTGGGTTCGCAGGCGTGGCTGTGGATGGTCACGGCGATTTCATTGTGGTTGCTCTGGCGTTTGGCCGCGGCCAACTGCGAGGCGTAGTAGAACAAGCCACCGGCGGCGATCATCACGATCACCGAGCCGGCCACGGCCCAGCGCAGGGCGCGGGACGGTGGGGCCGGTTGAGGGGTTGGGTTGGACAAGAGGCGGTCCTTACTGGCTGGAAACGGAAGAAGATTTGGCAATCGGCTTGGCGGGCGCCGAAGGCAGGAAGAACATCACCAGGGCCACCACCAGATAAATCAGATAAGCGCCCAGGGTGCTGACGGTGGGCGCTTCCTGGTAACCGAACATACCGGCCAGCACCGAGCCCAGCGGGCTGTCCATGGGCAGCGCGGCGCTGAAGTCAAACAGCACGGTTTGCAGGTGGTTCCACACGCCGGCTTCATGCAAGGCCTGCACTGAGTTGGCGAGGATGCCGGCGGCGACCACCAGAATGAACAGGCCGGTCCAGCGGAAGAACGCGCCGAGGTTCAAGCGCATGCTGCCGGAATAGATCAGCAAGCCGACCACAATCGCCAGGATCAGGCCGAGCAGGGCACCGATCGGCGCGCCGGGGCCTTCGCTCTGTTGGAACACGGCCAGCAGGAAGAACACCGTCTCCAACCCCTCACGGGCCACGGCGAAAAACACCATGGCGATCAGCGCGAACACTTGATGTTTTGAACCAGCCAGGGCGTGGTCGAGGGACTCATGCAGGCTGTGCTTGATGGAGCGTGCGACCTTGCGCATCCAGAACACCATGGAACTGAGGACGCCCACGGCGATCAACCCTACGACGCCTTCGAAGAGCTCCTGTTGTTTCTGCGGGAACTCAGCGCTGACCAGCTCCAGGCCACCGCCTACCAGCAGGGCAAGGGCGGCGGCGAGAAATACGCCGATCCACACGGCGGGCATCCATTGGCCACGGCCGGTCTGTTGCAGGTAACTGGCGATGATGCCAACGATCAATGCGGCTTCAATGCCTTCGCGCAGCATGATTAAAAAAGGAACAAGCATTCGGCACCGCAATCATGACTGGATGAGATGGCAATTTGTAACATAATGATACTCATTGCTAAACAAGAAATATTGACTTTCGCTGAACCGAGGCTGAACGGTGGTGGCGAATCGCAAGCGCCTTTATGATGCAGGCCTTGCTTATGCGCCGTTGAAAAGCCCATTCCCCATGGCGGAAAAAGACACCATCTCCATCCATCTTGTGCGTGAGGCGCTGCTGCAGAGCTGTGCGTGCGACATGGCGATTGCCGAAGTACTGAGTAAGGCCGGTATCGACCCGGCGGCGTTGGAGCAGGGCGACGCCCGTGTGCCGGCGACGGCGTATGCGCGGTTGTGGCGTTTGTTGGCGCGGCGCATGGACGATGAATTTTTCGGAATGGACCCGCGCAAGCTCAAATCCGGCAGCCTGGCGTTTCTCTGCCGCGCCGCCATCGCGCAACCGACCCTGGCCGACGGCCTGGAAACCGCGCTGGGGTTTCTGTCGCTGATGCTCGAGCGGTTGCCCGCGCAACTGGTCCGCCAGCAGAGTCTGGCGGAAATCGTGTTGGTGGAACCCGAGGCGCAACCCAATCGGGCATTCACCTATTTTACGTATTGGATGATTGTCCACGGCGTGACGTGTTGGCTGGCGGGGCGACGAATTCCGATCCTGGCCATCGAGCTGCGTTGCGCGCAGCCGGACTTTTGCGACGATTACCAAGTGATGTTTTCCGACAACCTGCGTTTTGATCGGCCACGCACGCGCATGATCTTTTCCGCAGACTGCCTCGACCTGCCGATCAAGCGCAGTAACGAGGAACTCAAGCGCTTCCTGGCCCACGCACCGGCCAACATCCTGGTCAAATACCGCGACCCTGATAGCCTCGCCAATCGCCTCAAACACGACCTGCGCCAAATGCCCCCCGAGACCTGGCCGGAAACCGAGGGCCTGGCGACCCGCCTATGCATTTCCGCCTCCACCCTGCGCCGCCGTCTGGCGGAAGAAGGGCAGACCTACCAGGGCCTCAAGGACAGCGTGCGCAAGGAACTGGCAATCGTCTGGCTGGCCGAACCGCAGATCAGCTTCGCTGAAATTGCGGCGCGGCTGGGGTTTGCCGATGCAAGTTCATTTTATAAGGCATTTCGTAAGTGGTCGGGGTCCAATCCTGGGCATTATCGAAGTCTGATTCTGAATGAACACAGCCGGTTTTAGTTGCCGCCCTGCGGGACTAGGAAATAGCTGACCAAGACTTTCTCCTGGGTATGACAGAGTTGGCTTATTTGATGATAGGACGCGTCTGGCATATTCAGGGTTATAAAACGTGCATTGTAGGTGGGTGATTCCTACCTGTAGTTCTGTCTGAGGGGTTGGGGGATAGGTAGGTCACTTGATCAACCTGTCGTTCAACTGTGAGGATGGAAATCATGAAAAGGTTTATCACCTTTGTCGTTTTGATGTCGGCTTTTGTGTCCTTTCAAGCGTTTGCTGGGTGTTGGTCTATTACGGACACCTATACGGGAATACTGGAAGGAGAAAGCGAAAAAGTGGCCTACGGACCCTTTACCATAACCTCCGCGAATGGGTGCCTGAATGCGAACATTGATGCAACCATTACTGCGGTAGACCGCGGAAGGCCACCTCAGCTATCGATACATAAGGAAATAGGTTCGTCGTGGGCTCAGGTGGCAGGAAATACGGGTAGTAATGTTTTGTATAGCGGTTCATTTGGTACTTATCGGGTGATGATAAAAAATCCTGATGCTGCACCTAAAGTCTACTTGGGAACTGTCAAGTACGGTCGCTGAAGAGAGTGTCAACAGTGAGCCCAAGCTGTTGATGGGCTCACTGCTGGCTAAGCGTCGCAATCATGCCTGATCATCCACAGAAAGCTTAGGGTTGGATGAGTTGGCGAAGTGCATGAGGGCACCGATAGCATGATTGGCTGCGACCATCGCCTGTTTCCATCTCAGATTATCCTGTGTAGCGTGAACGGGGTATTCCTCGAGAAATTTAGCATACTCTTCTAACTTCTCATTGAATAACGCGATAGCGTTAAATTTAACGTGCGTATTTGCCTGATTGCCCTTGGCATCGAACTCTCCATTTCCGCTTATGAACATTCCAAATGTCATTACGTCAATCGCTCCGCTATCGTAAAGTTCTCTGCCTACTTTCTTTAGTTCGCGTGTACTGATCGATGCCATATCGTAAGTTTTCAAAAAATCCTTTAACTCGGCAACCTTCTTGTTGTCGCTGGTTTTCAGTATCTCGGCTGCCTTGGCATCGTCCGTTATAGAAAATGCGTTTTTGACTTCTTTAGGGTTTTTGATGAGATAAGCGCTGGTGGCCTTTGACCGTTGTGCGAGTTCAATCGTGGGTACAATTGCCATGGTGATGACCTCCGCTGTTGCTCAGAAATATTTGCGGTGCAGCGTAATGCTAGAACCAATCACTTTAATATTTACAGGTTTACTAGGCTGTGAAGAATATTTTGGAAGTTGCTTACAAAATCCTACAATCGGTTCTGACGGCTTGATCCGTCACCGGCTTTCTGGGGTCGGACGCAGCCAGTTGAGTGGAGCTTCAGAGAGTTTGAATAATCAATTTTTGTAGTTCTATGTGTCGTCGCACTCGAGCCATAAAAATAATGCTTGCAATAAATACCCTTTAATCCTAAATGCCAAACACAGCACGGCATTAGGTCCTTACTTACAAAAGACTTCTTATCCGACCTACAGAACTAACCTTCAACATTTTAGGACCCCCAAAACAAAAAAAGCCCCACGACCGAATGGACCGCAGGGCTAAAAATTGGCTGGATGCGACCAACCAAAGGAGCGCTTTACATCATTTGGCGCTGGCGACCACCGTGTCCGGCTGCCAGCCGCCACCCAGGGCCTTGTAGATCGCGACAATCCCGCGATACAAGTCGACTTCCGCCTGGGCCTGGGCGTCTTCGGCGGCCAGGCGTTCGCGTTGGGCGTCGAGCAGGACCAGGAAGTCCACAGTGCCTTCGCGGTAGCGGATCGCTGCGAGGTCGGCCGCGGCGCGGCTGGATTCGCTTTGACGGATCAGCGAAACCAGGCGCTGTTGGCGTTTGCCGTAGTCACTGAAGGCATTTTCCGACTCTTCCAGCGCCAGCAGCACTTGCTGCTCATACGTTGCCAGGGCGCCATCGGCTTCGGCGTTGGCGCCGCGCAAGCGGGCACGCACGCTGCCGAGGTCAAAGGCGGCCCAGGTAATGCTCGGGCCGAGGGACCAGGCGTTGGCGGCCGCTGAACCGATCTGCGAACCGCGTCCGGCGGTAAAGCCGAGGAAGCCGCTGAGGCTGACCCGTGGGAACAGGTCGGCCTTGGCCACGCCGATACGCGCGGTGGCGGCGGCCAGTTTGCGTTCGGCACTGAGGATGTCCGGGCGACGTTGCAGCAACTGCCCTGGATCGCCGATCGGCAATGCCTTGGCGATCGCCGGTAGGTCTTTCGGGCTCAGGTCCACGCTCAGCTTGTCGGGGCGCTGGCCGAGGAGGGTGGCGATGCGGTTGCGCTCGCGCACTTGTTCGGCCTGCAGTTGCGGCACGCTGGCCTCAACCGCCGCCAGGCGGGCGTCGGCGCGTTCCACATCGAGCTGATCGCCGACACCGGCATCACGCAGGCTGACGGTGATGGCGCGCGATTCCTGCTGGTTCTTCAGGTTGTCCAGGGCAATGCGTTCACGCAATTGAGCGCCGCGCAGTTGGCCGTAGGCGTCCACCAGTTCGGCAATCATGGTGACTTGCAGTTGGTACAGGTCGGCTTCGGCCACTTGCTGGTCGGCGTCGCTGGCCTCCAGGTTGCGGCGGATGCGGCCGAACAAGTCGACTTCCCAGGCCATGTCCAGCCCCAGGTCGTAACGCTCGCTGTTGACACGCTTGGTGGTCTGGCCCGGGATCTGGCCTTTGCCCACGTCACTGCTGGCCCGCGAGGTCACCACCGGCATGATGTCGGTGGCCACGTCATCGCGAATGGCCCGCGCCGCCCGCAGACGGGCGAAGGCGACGCGCAAGTCACGGTTACCGCTCAGTGACTGGGTGACCAGTTGGTTGAGGGTCGGATCGTCGAACTGCTGCCACCAGATGCCTTCGTATTTGGCATGGTCATAGCTTTTGGTGTCGGCGGCGGCCGTGATATCGGCCGCCTCCAGCTTCTCGGTTTTGTAGTCCGGGCCTACCGCACACGCGCTCAGTGCGAGTACCAGCAGGCTCGGCAAAAATACTTTCACACTCATTGCTGTGTCTCCAGCTTCAAGGCCTTGGCCGCTTTGCGCGTTTCGCTGCGCTCTACATAGCGACGGATCAGTACGTAGAACACTGGCGTCAGCAACAGCCCGAAGAAGGTCACCCCGATCATCCCGGAGAACACCGCCACGCCCATGGCATGGCGCATCTCGGCACCGGCACCGCTGGACAACACCAGGGGCACCACACCCATGATGAAGGCGAACGAGGTCATCAGGATCGGCCGCAGACGCAGACGGCAGGCTTCCAGTACCGCGGCGAGCGGGTCGAGGCCTTCCTGCTGTTTATCCTTGGCGAACTCGACGATCAGAATCGCGTTCTTACAGGCCAGGCCCACCAGTACGATCAAGCCGATCTGGGTGAAGATGTTGTTGTCGCCACCCGAGATGATCACCCCGGTAATGGCCGACAGCAGCGTCATCGGTACGATCAGGATCACCGCCAGCGGCAGGCTCCAGCTTTCGTATTGGGCGGCCAGTACCAGGAACGCCAACAGTACGCAGAGCGGGAATACGAACAGCGCGGTATTGCCCGAGAGGATTTGCTGATAAGTCAGGTCGGTCCACTCGTAGGTCATGCCGTTGGGCAGTTCTTCTTTCAGCAGTTTTTCAATTGCCGCCTGGGCCTGGCCGGAGCTGTAGCCCGGTGCGGCGTTGCCGTTGATTTCAGCGGTGATAAAACCGTTGTAGTGCATTACACGGTCCGGGCCCGAGGTGTCGCTGACCTTGATGAAGGTCGCCAGCGGGATCATCTCGCCTTTGTTGTTACGCACTTTCAACTGGCCGATCTGGTCTTCATCCAGGCGGAACTGCTGGTCAGCCTGCACGTTGACCTGGTAGGTACGGCCAAAGCGGTTGAAGTCGTTGGCATACAACGAACCCAGGTAGATCTGCAGGGTGTCGAAGATGTCGCTGATCGCCACGCCATGGGTCTTGGCTTTTTCGCGATCGATGGCGGCATCGACCTGCGGTACGTTGACGGTGTAGCTGGTGAACAGGCCAAACAACTCCGGCACGTTATGGCTCTTGGCAATGATGTTCTGGGTTTCTTTGTACAGCTCGTCATAACCCAGGTTGCCACGGTCTTCGATCTGCAGGCGGAAGCCGCCAATTGTCCCCAGGCCCTGTACCGGCGGCGGTGGGAAGATCGCCATGTAGGCTTCCTGGATGCTGCTGTACTTGCCGTTCAGCGCGCCGGCAATCGCACCGGCCGACATGCTTGGGTCTTTACGTTCGTCGAACGGCTTCAAGGTCACGAACACGATGCCGCTGTTCGGGCTGTTGGTGAAACCGTTGATCGATAGGCCCGGGAACGCCACCGCCGCTTCCACGCCCGGTTGTTTCAGGGCGATATCGGACATGCGCTTGATCACGTCTTCGGTGCGGTCCAGGCTCGCGGCGTCCGGCAATTGCGCGAAGGCCACCAGGTATTGCTTGTCCTGGGCCGGTACGAAACCGGTTGGGGTGTGGGCAAAGCCCAGCCAGGTCAGGACGATCAAGCCGGCGTACAGGAACAGCGCGATACCACTGCCACGGATCACGCGGCGCACGGTGCCGACGTAACCATGGCTGGCCTTGTCGAAGAAACGGTTGAACGGTTTGAACAACCAGCCGCCGAGCAATTTGTCGAGGAACCGGGAGAAGCCGTCTTTCGGTGCGTCATGCCCTTTGAGCAGTACCGCAGCCAGCGCCGGCGACAAGGTCAGCGAGTTGAACGCCGAGATCACCGTGGAGATCGCAATGGTCAGCGCGAACTGCTTGTAGAACTGCCCGGTCAAGCCGCTGATAAAGGCCGCCGGCACGAACACCGCGCACAGTACCAACGCGGTCGCGATGATCGGGCCGGTTACTTCGCTCATGGCTTTTTCGGTCGCCGGGAACGGGTCCAGGCCCAGCTCGATGTTCCGTTCGACGTTTTCCACCACCACGATGGCGTCGTCCACCACGATACCGATGGCCAATACCAGGCCGAACAGCGACAACGCGTTAAGCGAGAAGCCGAACAGGTGCATCACCGCAAAGGTACCGATCAAGGAGACCGGCACGGCCACCAACGGGATGATCGAGGCGCGCCAGGTCTGCAGGAACAGGATCACCACCAGCACCACCAGAATCAGTGCTTCGAACAGCGTGTGTACCACCGCTTCAATCGAGCCGCGCACGAAGATGGTCGGGTCATAGACGATGCTGAAGTCCATGCCTTGCGGGAAGTTCTGCTTGAGTTCCGCCATCTTGGCGCGGACTTCGTTGGAGATTTCGATCGCGTTCGAGCCCGGACGCTGGAAGATCGGGATCGCCACCGCCGGCTGGTTGTCGAGCAACGAGCGCAGGGCATATTGGCTGGAACCCAGTTCCACCCGTGCGATGTCTTTCAGGCGCGTGATTTCACCGTTTTCGCCCGAGCGAATGACGATGTTCTCGAACTCTTCCTCGGTTACCAGGCGGCCCTGAGTGTTCACCGACAACTGGAAGCTGGTGGCATTCGGAGCCGGTTGCGCACCCAGTGCACCCGCGGCCACTTGGCGGTTCTGCTCGCGAATCGCGGTGACCACATCGGTCGCGGTCAGGTTGCGCGAAGCGGTCTTGTTCGGGTCCAGCCAGACGCGCAGGGAATAGTCGCCCATGCCGAACAACTGCACGTCACCCACGCCGCCCAGGCGTGCCAGCTCATCCTTCACATTGAGCAAGGCGTAGTTGGACAGGTAGAGCATGTCGTAACGCTTGTCCGGGGAGGTCAAGTGCACAACCATGGTCAGGTCGGGAGAGGCCTTGTCCACGGTGATACCGATGCGCGTCACTTCCTCAGGCAGCTTCGGCTGAGTCCGGGTCACACGGTTCTGTACCTGTACCTGCGCGTTGTCCAAGTCGGTGCCCAGGGCAAAGGTGATGGTCAGGGTCAGCTTGCCGTCGGCGGTCGACTGCGAGGACATGTACAGCATGTTCTCGACGCCGGTGATGGCTTGCTCCAACGGAGCGGCCACGGTTTCACCGATGACTTTGGGGTTGGCGCCGGGAAAGTTGGCGCGTACCACGACGGTCGGCGGCACCACTTCCGGGTATTCGCTGATCGGCAGTTGGAACAGCGAGATCGCACCGGCGATCAGGATCAACAGCGAGAGCACCGCTGCGAAGATCGGCCGCGAAATGAAGAACTTGGAAAAATTCATCTTGAGTCGTATCCCTTAACCGCGTGGAGTCGCGACGGCTGCGAGCTTGGGCGCGGCTTTATCCGGCGCCACTTGCTCCAGGTTGCTGGCTTCAAGCGCTTGTCGTTGTTGTGCCAAGGCGGCGAGGGTTTCCTTGCTGGCCATCGGGATGGTTTCCGGCGCTACCGGCGACCCCGGGCGAATGCGCTGCAAGCCCTTCACGACGATGGTGTCGTCCTTGTTCAGGCCGCTGCGCACGATGCGCAAGCCTTCGATCTTCGGCCCCAGTTCCACCGCACGATAGGCCGGCTTGTCGCCGTCCATCACCAGCACGAACTTCTTGCCCAGGTCGGTGCCGACCGCCTCGTCGTTGATCAACACGGCGGAGTAGGTGCCGCTGCCGACCAGCTTCAGGCGGGCATACAGGCCAGGGGTGTATTCGCCCTTGCTGTTATCGAACACGGCGCGACCGCGGATGGTGCCGGTGGCCGGGTTGACCTGGTTGTCGACAAAGTTCATCTGCCCCAGGTGCGGGTTGCCGGCTTCGTTGGACAGGCCCAGGTACACCGGGGTGGTTGCGCCACGACGGCCTTCGCGGGCCAACTCGGTGTACTTGAGGTACACGCGTTCATCGGCGTCGAAGTAGGCATAGACCTTGTCGGTGGAGACCACGCTGGTCAGTGCGGTGACATCGGCGGTCACCAGGTTGCCGGCGGTGATTTCGGCACGGCTGACGCGGCCGCTGATCGGTGCGGTCACGCGGGTGAAGCTCAGGTTCAACTTGGCCAGGTCCAACTGCGCCTGGATGCCGGCTACGGCGGCGCGAGCTTCCTGGGCGGCGGTGGTGCGCGAGTCGGCCAGTTCGGCGGAAATCGCATTGCTCTGACGCAGGCGTTCGCCACGTTGCGCTTCATTATCGCTGCGGGTGGCGGCGGCTTTGGTTTGGGCCAACTGGGCTTCAAGGCGGCGCACTTCGGCCTGGAACGGACGCGGGTCGATCTGGAACAACAGGTCGCCTTTCTTCACCAAGGCGCCTTCGGTGAACGCCACCTGATCGATCTGGCCCGAGACTCGCGGACGGATCTGCACGGTTTCCGGGGCTTCCAGGCGACCAGTGAACTCGTCCCACTCGTTGACCGGTTGTTCCAGCACCTTGGCCACGCTGATTTTGGCAGGGGGCATGGCGGCCGCTTGTTCCGGGGTTTTGCCGCATGCGCTCATCACCACCACGGCCAGGATCGCCAAGGGGAAGCGCAAATGTTTGAGTGACTGTTCCATGAGGTGCATCCGCCAATGTATTTGAGATGGGCGGATCATGCGCGGCGATGTGCTATGTCACGAATCGAATGAAGCAAAGGTAACTATCATTCGGAATGATATAAGCGCGAGATTAGCCCTCTAGCATGGGGGTTTCGTTAGGGTGCTATCAATAGGCGTGATGACAAAAGACTTTTGCACGCTGCGCAATCAGTCTACGCAGCGCACATTTCTGGCGGTGTGGCAGGGTGTGTTTTGGCTAAAGTGCGCCCAACTGCTTCATCAGTGTGAGGTTGTCTTCGATGTGCCAGTTGGCGGTGATCTTGCCGTCTTCGATCTGGTAGATATCGGTGGCGATGAAATCCACCGACTGGCCCTTGCCCTTGATCTCGCCAAAGGTGCCGGTGAAGTGCCCGCGAAAATGCAGGTGCACCACGACCCGGTCACCGGCGATGATCATTTGTTCGATCTCACAGCTCAGGTCGGGCACCGCGCCACGAAAAGCCCGGGAAGCCAGCAGGGGGCCTTGGGGCCCTTGTTTGCGCCCTGGCGGTGGGGTCTTGTCGATGAAGTGATCGGCCAACGCTGCGCGGGCCAGGGTTTCATCGCCGGTATGCCAGAACGTGTCGTAGCGCCGGGCGACGTTTTCCATGGTCTCGCGTTGGCTGGTGGTGAGGCTTTTGTCGACCACAAGGGTTCCGGGTTTGACCAGCTCGGTGTTAGCGGCGACGGCCGCACCCGACAGGGCCAAACCCAAGGCCAGGGCAGTGATTCGATAGTGTTTCATTGGGCTGTTTCCTTGAATGCAAAAGGGGGAGGCTTCAAATCGTCTCGGTTTCCCGCAGGCTGAGCGGACTCTTGAGGGTGTAGTCGGCGATGGCGTCCTTGCGCATGAAGGCCACGCCCGGATGACTGCTGGCGTAGCGCAGGAACTCGTCCCACACCCGCACCATCTGGGGTGTGCCGCTGATACGGTCGTGGGCACTGATGGACATCATCCGGCGTCGGCTGCCTGCTTCGGCGTACAGCTGGTCAAACTCCAGCTTCACCTGTTCCAGGAACTGGGAGGGTGAGTAGTTGCGCCCCTCAATCAGCACGATGTCGTTGTTGCGCAAGGTGTAGGGCACGACGACAAAGTCCTTGCCGTTGACCTTCTCGATAAAGGGCTCGTCCCGGCTCACATCATCGATGTGATAGACGTAACCCAACTCTTGCAGAAGCGACAGGGTATTGGGGCCTCGGCGCAGCCAATTGCAGTTGTAGCCGGTGACCGGCTGGCCGGTCACGTCTTGCAGCACGCTGGCCGCCTGGCGCAGGAACGTGCGTTCGTCATCGCGGCTCATGGCGAATTGCGAACTCCAGTGGGGCCCGTGACCCGAGGCTTCATGACCGCGTGCGACAATCTCGCGGGCCAGCGCGGGGTTGCGCTTTACCGCGTCGCCGATCATGTGGCACGTGACTTTCACCGCGTGTCGGTCCCACAGGTCAAGCATCCGCGTAATGCCCTCGCGGTAGCCGTAGGCAAACCAGGTCGTGGTGGCCAGGTCCGCTGGAACACTGTCGGGGAAGTGCACTTTCGGAAAAGGGCTGTCAGTGCCTTTGAGCGGTTGGCCACCGGCTTCGAACTGCATCGAGATCGACACCACCAGCCGCGTGTCGCCTGGCCAGAACCGGCCGTTTGGCGGGCTTTGGGCCGGGGCAGGCGAGGAGGCTGGCGCCGTATGGGCGCGGGCCGGATTGAGTAATGCGCCTGCGGCAAGTACGGCTGCGCCTGCACCGGCCTGGGCCAGGAAGGTGCGCCGCTGAGGGTCAGGTGGCGCAAGCGGGTTGCGGGGGGCATTCATCGGGGCCATCCCGGATTGAATGATAGGTACTGTCGGGTCACTGGAAGGCATCGCTTCACTCCACGCTGTAAACGGATGGATGCAACCCTATGCCTTTAGGTTTATTTTGATAATCGGGCAAAAATCAAAAACCATCTTCGGAAATACCGAACAATGCTGCTAAAGAACCTTGAACTGTTTTTGCTGATCGTCGAGAAAGGCGGGTTATCGGCAGCCGGCAGGGAGCTGGGGCTTTCGCCCGCGTCCGTCTCCGAGCGGCTGGCGCAGTTGGAAGGTTTCTACGGTGCCAGCCTGCTGAACCGCACCACGCGTGCGATCAACCTGACCGACGAGGGCCGACTGCTGGTCGAGGGCGCGCGCCAGTTGCTGGCGCAAGCCGATGAACTGCACAGCAGTATTCGCCTGGGGGTGCACCAGGTCTGCGGGCCGATCCGCCTCAGCGCTCCCGTAGACCTCGGGCGCCAACTCATTGAGCCGATCCTGGCGCAGTTCATGGAGGAGCATCCGCAAGTCAGCATCGACCTCAACCTGAGCGACGGCTACGTCGATCTCGTCAGCCAGGGCATCGACTTTGCCGTGCGTTATGGGGCGTTGGCCGACAGCACGTTGCACGCCAGGTCGATGGGTGAGAACCGCCGCGTCGTATGCGCCTCGCCACAGTACCTGGAACGCAATGGCACGCCGCTGCACCCCGAAGACCTGACCCGCCACGAATGCCTGGTAATGCGCTTTGGTAGCAATATTTCGCGCGAGTGGACCTTCAAGCGTCACGGGCACACCCATCGGGTCCTGGTGCGCGGCCGCAGGGTGGCCAACGACGGCGCGTTGGTGCGGCAGTGGTGCCTGGCCGGTCACGGCATCTGCCTGAAATCGGTATGGGACGTCAGCGCCGACCTCGCTGCCGGGCGCCTGGTTGAGCTGCTCAAGGACTACGACCTGGGCAGTACCGCGTTGAACATCGTCTATCCGCCGAGCCGCGTTCAGCCGCAGCGGGTGCGGATGTTGATCGAACGGATCGTGGCGCGCTTGTCGAGCGTCGATGCGACGGGCTGACGGCGAGTGTCAGAGGGCAGTGCGCTTGTGATGCCGTGCGCCGCCGCGGCACAATCCATAGGCTGTTGTTATCGCGCCATGGCGCATCCAATTGTTGCTGCAACTGACCAGGAAGTCATTGATGACCACGCTACACAATCTAGACCGTCGCACTGTCGCCGCGCTCGGGCGCGAGTTGTCTGCATTTATCTCCAGAACCCTCAATGACTACTCTGAACGTCGGACTCGGACGCAGGCACAGATCACTCAAATTGATGACCTGAAGATGCGTGATGGCGTCAAAGAGCGCAACGATGCATTGTCGAACACCCTGCAGCAGTTGGAGAGCAGCCAGCAACAGCACGACGACCAAAAGAAAAAAGGTTATGGCTTTGGCGCGTTTGTCGCTCCATTCAGCAAGACGAATAGCCAACTCACAGAAGCCAAAGAAAAGCATGCGCAAGCCATCCGTGCCTATGATGATCCCAGCAGCAAGGCACTGCGTGACAGCCAGATAGCCGCACACAACCAATACGTCACCGATAAGCGTCAAGAGCAGGCCAAACTTAAAGTTGAGTTGCATAACCTCACTCAAGATCATCACAACCTGAGCGACTTTCTCAAGGACGCAACACAAGCCTTGACTGCCGCTTGTGGCAAAGTCTGGCTGGCTGCTGATTTCGGTGCACACCTGGCGGGTGTCAATGCCGCGATCATGCAAGGCGACATGGCGTCGGCACGCGAACATCTGGCGCGACTGGTGTTCCAGAAGCGCCCGCATGATAGCGTCTACGCCGACCTGCAAAAGCAGGCACTGGAGCTGCGCAAACGCGCCTATTCCGCGCATCACGGCGTGCCGGTCACGGGCGGTTTCGCCAACATTGTTGAAGCCAGCGCCCAACTGGCAGCTGCGAATATGAAGGAGCCTTGCGCAAGCCAATTGCTGGCCGACCTGCACAGCTCGGATCAATGGCAATTGCTGACCAGGCTGGTGGCATCGCCTCAAAACCTGCACGTTGATGTGCTGTGGTCCATCTATTGGGGGATGTTCCGTTGCCAACAGAAAATGGCTGATGTGCTTAACCGCGCGGTGTCGACCGAAGACCCCCTGAATGGTCGGTTCAGTCAGTGTGTCGAAGATGGGCTTTCGGAGTGGGCCTCCAAGTACATTCCGCTATTTGGTTACCCCATGTCCCAGTCTTACCTGGGCATGCTGCAATTGGCCAACACTGAGGAAGAGACTCGCGTGGGAGCCGATATCGGTGTGATCATTGCCTTGAACATTGGCGGGCTGGTCTGCCGCAAAGCTGTGTTGTTGCAGGCAAAACGCGCAAAAGACTGGGAGGCTGACGTAGGCAGCAAGAAGGGTCAATTGCCCAAGCTTTCCAGGTTGCCCCGCGGTGGGTATTACCTGTTCTATCACGAATCGCCCCAACTGCGATTCGACTCGCCGGTTCCGACAGTCAGCTCGGCGCAGGCGTTGAAGCAGTTGATACTCGATGCAAACAGAAACCCCAATGCGGCCAAGCTTAAGCTGGATGTTCGCAGCAGTGGTTGGGACTGGGCCAGCTTCATCAGCTTTGGCCTGTGTGATGCGGCCTCTGACATTGGAGAAGTTTTCGACAGCGTTGATGACGCCATGCAGATTTTAGGCAGTGGCGAGACCGGAGACCTTCCTCTGCACCTATTCCTGCTGGCGATTGAAGACGAGCCCTTTACGCTTGAGCTGACGAAGCGGCTGCGAGATCAATACCAGCGTGCGGAGCCCCAACAGAGCCGATCAATGAGCAAAGCGTCAAAAAAGGACCTCGACAGGGAGGGCGCTGATCTCGAGCGGTGATGTTCGAGTAGGCCATGGCGGATGTACCGCCAGGCCGTTGCGTGCCTACTCGTACCGGTTGAGGGTTTCAGCCCGCACATAGGTGCGCAACACGTGATCCCACAGCGGCGACGACACCCCGAAGTTCTTTTCGACACCCTGGCGATGGTGCAGATCATGATTGGCCACCAGCCCTGGAATAAAACGGTAGGCCCAATGCTCGGGGCGGTGCATCACGTAGTGCACCGAGATGTAAATGAAGTATCCGCTCACCGCCCCCACAAAAACCGAGGTCAGGCCGGTGAACCAGCCCAGCAGCAACAGCGCGGCAAAGGTTGAGCTGGTTTTCCAGCTCGACACGCCGATGTAGGCGAGTACGTCGACGTGATGGGTCCAGTGCTCGCGGCGGTACAGCGAATGGAACAGGAAGCGGTGGGCCGAGTACTCCACGAGTGTCCAGGCCAACCAGCCGGCCAGTGCCAGGCCGAGGTCAAAAGGCGCGAGATAGAGGGCAAGGAGGATGAAGAGGGGAATGGTGAAGAAGTCGAGGTAATAAGCGACTGACGACATCAGCCATTTATTGGAAGCAGCCATGTGCAGAATATCCCTGTAGTGCCCGATGGAAGAGGCGGATTCTGAAGGGCTGCGCTATGACTGGCAACTGCGTCATGAACGCAGCGTCACATCTTCAGAATGTTGCAAACGACTGACGTTCACGTGTGGCAAGGAGTCCGTATTGACGCTGTTTGCAGTGAAGCGGTTTGTGGATTAAAACAGCCCCCGGACTGTTTACTTCAAGGAGATCTGATGTCCGCAGCAACCGCTTCAACGTTCCAGGTATTTTTTCGCAGAGGGTTCAAGCACCTGCTTGAACACTGGACACCGCATGCCCCCGCAGATGAACCTCCATGCGCCGCCCACGGCAGAGTCGATCTGGACCAGGGCAGCAGCTCAACGCTTGAACTGGGAGAGGGTTCGGATCAACCTCACGTCCAGGATCAGTTTGCTGCGTGACAGCTCAGGTGGCTGATTACGCGGCTGTCGCCGTGACCTGTCGACCGGGTATGGCTGCAATCAATTCACGCGTGTAATCGCTGGCCGGCCGATTGAATATCCGCTCCACCGAGCCCTGTTCAACCACCCGGCCATTGCGTAAAACCAGCACCTCATGGGCAAAGTTAGCCACCACCGAAAGGTCGTGGGACACCAGCACATAGGCAATACCTGTCTCCCGTTGCAGCTCTTCCAGAAGCTCAAGAATGTGCGCCTGCACCGATACATCGAGCGCGCTGACTGGCTCGTCCAGCAGCAGCAAGTCAGGTTTGAGCGCCAGGGCACGGGCGATAGCGACGCGCTGGCATTGGCCGCCGGACAGTTCGCGAGGCAGGCGATCGAGGTAGCTGACGGGCAGGTGTACGCGTGCGATCAACTCCCGCGCCGCCTGCTCCAGGGCCGGGCCCTTGAGCAAGCCGAATGACACCAGCGGCTCGACAATGCTCTCGAACACTGTGAAGCGTGGGTCCAGGGCGGCAAACGGGTTCTGTTGCACCAACTGCAGGCGCTGGCGCAGGGGGCGAAAGTCGCGCCAGCTCAGGTCGGTGACGTCCTGTTGCTCGAACCAGACCCGACCCTGGGTCGGTTTTTCCAGGCCCAGGGCAATGCGTAGCGCGGTGCTCTTGCCCGAGCCGGACTCGCCAACAATGGCCAGCGTCTGGCCGGGATAAACTTGCAGGTTGAGACCTTCAAGGGCCAGGAACGTCGAGTCCTCACCCTTGACCTTGGGCAGCGCAAATGTTTTGCCCACGTTTTGCAAACTCAGGATGGGAGGCTGCGCGGGATCGATGCGGGTCAAGGGCGCGCGACGTTTGGCGAGCGCGGGGGCGGCACCAATCAGAGCGCGGGTGTAGTCGTGCTGTGGCGCGCCGAGGATCTGGCGTGGTGGCCCCTGCTCGACGAGCTCGCCGTGTTGCATCACCAGGATCCGGTCGGCGCGGTCGGCGGCCACACCCAGGTCATGGGTGATGATCAGCAGCGAAATCCCGCGCTCGCTGACCAGGCGCTGCAAGTGGTCGAGGATCTTGCGCTGTACGGTGACGTCCAGGGCGCTGGTGGGCTCGTCAGCGATGATCAAGCGCGGGTTGCCGGCCAGGGCAATGGCGATCAGCACGCGTTGGCGCATCCCACCGGAAAGTTCATGGGGATACTGACGTGCGCGCAGCACGGGTTGGTCGATGCCCACCTGTTGCAGCAGCTCGACAATGTCGGCATCCACCGCAGGGTAGCGTTTACCCTTGGCCAGGATCAGCGCCTCGGCAATTTGCTGGCCGACGCGTAGGGTCGGGTTGAGGCTGACCATTGGGTCCTGAGGCACCAGGCCGACGGTGCGGCCGCGCAAGCTGCGTTTCTGGCGCTCATTGGCGTGAGTCAGGTCGTTGCCGTCCACCCATAACTGCCCGGCGTTGATCTGTGCGTTGTCCGGTAGTAGGCCGAGGATGGCATTGGCCAGGGTCGACTTGCCCGAGCCGGACTCGCCGACAATCGCCACTGTTTCGCCCTGGGCGATGGCGAATGACAGCGTGCGCACCGCTTGATTGACTTGCCCGCCGGAACGGTAGGTGACGCTGAGTTGGCGAACCTCCACTAGAGCGTTCATCGCTGGTTCTCCTCGAAGGTGCGGGCGATATGGTTGAGACTGAACACCACGGCGACCAGGAACAGACCTGGCAGCAGTGACACCCACGGGGCGGTGATCAGAAAGTGCCGACCGTTGGCGATCAAGGTGCCCCATTCCGCGGCCGGTGGTGCGGCGCCGAAACCGAGAAAACTCAGGCCGGCAGTGGCCAGGATCGCGGCGCCGAAATCCAGGGTCGCCAGCACTGCCACCGGCCCCCAGGCGTTGGGCAGAATATGCCGCAGCAAGGTCCGCCCCCAACTGGCGCCGCCCAGGCGTGCGGCTTCGACGTAGGGCAAGGTCTTGACCCGCAGCACCTCGGCGCGGGTGGTGCGGGCGAACCCGGGGATGATCCCGACACCTACTGCGATAGCGACCGGTACAGTGCCGAAGCCGATCGCGGTGACGATAGCCAGCGCCAGCAACAGGCCGGGCAAGGCCAGCAGCACATCGACAACGCGCATGATCAGCGCATCGATGCGTCCCCCGGCAAAGCCCGACAAAATGCCCAGCCCCAAGCCGCCCAGCAGTGCGATTCCCACCGCCAGGGAGGCAGCCAGCACTGACAAGCGGGCGCCGTATACCACGCGGGTGAACAGATCGCGGCCCAGTTCGTCGGTGCCGAACCAGTGGGTCAGGTTGGGCGCGCGGAGCTTGTCGGCCGGCGCGGTGGCGTAGGGATCGTAGCTGCTGAGCCCATGCGGCCACACCGCCGCGATCAACGCAAACACCAGTACCAGCAACGCCAGGCTGAACCCCGGACGGCGCAGCAACTGCAGCACCACTGTCGTTGTGCGTTGCAGGCGGCTGCGACGTTGCCACAGGTCAGGGCTGGCCGGGGCAGCTTTACCGCGCAGGTTCTGCTCAAGCATGGTCATGGTCTAGGACACCTTTGGCGTGTGGGAAATACGTGGGTCGAGCCAGGGATAGAGCAGGTCCACCAACAGGTTCACCAGCACAAACGCGGCCGCCGACACGGCGACAATCGCCAGCACCACGGGAATGTCTTGCCGCAGCACGGCCTCCTGGGCCAGGCGGCCGATGCCGGAGCGGGCAAAAATGGTTTCCACCAGCACCGCGCCCGACACCGTATTGCCCACCTGCAGGCCGATCAGGGTCAGGATCGGCAGCGCTGCATTCTTGAAACCATGACGTGCTTGCACCTGGCCCCGGCTCAAGCCCTTGGCATAGGCGGTGACGATGTAGCGCTCTTGCCATACGCCTTGGAAACTGCGTTGCAACACTTGGGCGTACACCGCCGCACTGGGAATCGCCAGGGTGATTGCCGGCAGTACCAGGCTTTCAACACCGCGACTGCCGGTGGCGGGAAACCAGCCAAGGCCGAAGGCAAACACCTGGATCAGCAACAGGCCCATCCAGAACACCGGCACTGAAAACCCCAGGGATGGCAGACGGGCCAGGGCTTTTTTCAATGGCTGCCAGCGAATGTAGGCGCTCAGGTAGGCCAGGCCGATGCCGCCGAGTAACGACAGCACGATGGCGAATCCGGCCAGGGACAGTGTTTGAGGCAAGCGCTCGGCGAGCAGCTCGGCGACCGGACGATTGAGCGAGAGGGATTGCCCGAAGTCACCGTGCAGCGCGCCCATCAGCAGGTCGAAATACTGCTCGAACAAGCCTTTATCCAGGCCGTAATACGCCCGTGCCTTGGCCAGGTCGTCCACCGACAGCGAATCGGCCTCCATGCCTGCGGCGCTGAGCATGATCGACAGCGTATCGCCGGGCAGCAGATAAAGGATGAAGTAGGCGACGCTATAGGCACCCCACAGTACCAGCAGCGCCTGGCCGACACGGCCGATCAGGTAGCGGCTCATGGTGTGCCGATCTCGATATCACCCAGTAGCGCGAAACCCTCGGCGGTCCAGCGGAAGTTTTTCACTTTGGATGACGTGGCGGCCTGCCAGACTCGCTCGTATATCGGGAATGCCGAGCTTTCATCGATCAGCAGGTCCTGCAGGTCGCCATAGGCCGCCGCGCGCTGTGGGCTTTGGGTAGCGGTGATGCCGGCATCGAATAAAGCCTTGGCTTGATCCAGCACGGCGGGTGAGTAAAGGTTGGTAGCCAGGGTCGAGCTGTTGGCGGTGCGTGGATCAAGAATGGTTTGCAGGATGATCGGGTCGGCGCGGGTCATGTAGGTGCTGGTCAGGTCGTAGTTACCGGCCGAATTGTTGGCGACCCATTCGGCACGTGTCACCACGCTGAGTTTCAACTCGATACCGACCTTGCGCAGTTGGTCCTGGATCAGCACGTCGCCTGCGGTTTCAGCCGGGGTGAGGTTGTAGCTCAGGCTCAAGCGCTTGCCGTTTTTCTGGCGATAGCCGTCTGCGCTCTTGGCCCAGCCGGCTTGTTCCAGCAGTTGTTCGGCGCCGGCCGGGTCATAGGCCAGTTTGGACGCCTGGCTTTTGAAATAGGGCGTGGTCACATCGAAGAGGCCGCTCACCACCGGGAATTCGGCGTTGTACACGGTGCTGGCGTAGCTCTTGCGGTCGATGGATTTCTGCACGGCCAGGCGCACTTGTTTGTCGGCCAGCGCCCGTTCACCACGGGTGTTGGGGTACAGGTTCAAAGCAGGTCCCGGCAGCGAGCGGCTCTGGATGGTTGCGCCCTTGGATTGGAGCAGTTTGAGGTCCACTTCCGAGAACGGATTACGCGGCCACAGAATGTCAGCCTTGCCCTGCAGGAATAGACCGTTGCGCACGCTTTCTTCGGGGATGTAGCTGATGTCTACCGCGTCCAGATGTGCTTCGCCCTGGTTGTTCATATTGGCCGAGGCCCACGCATAGCCCTTGCGTTTAGTCAGGTGCGCACCGACTTCCGGGGTGTAGCTGGCCAGGACGAACGGGCCGGTGCCGATGATTTTGCCCAGGGACCGTTCCTTGACACTGAGGGCGTAGGAAGCGGGTGCAAGGATCGCCAGGTTAGTGGTGGAAGTGGCTTGCAGAAACCCGGCATTCGGCTTGGCCAGCACCAGCTTGATGGTGAGGGCGTCGACCACTTCGGCATGGTCATAGCCCGCCAGATAAGTCGCGCCGAAGGTCGCCGGCAACTCGGTGGCCAGGGCCTTGTCGCTGTCGAACGCGGTTTTCACCGCCTTGGCATCAAAGCGCTCACCGTTGCTGAAGGTGACGTTGTCGCGCAGATGGAAGGTGTAGGTCAGCGCATCGTCACTGACTTCCCAGCGTGTGGCCAGCCACGGAATGATCTTGCCGGTAGCCGGGTCTTGGTCGGTGAGGGACTCGGCGACATTGCGCAGCAGTACCCGATGCTCAAGCCAATAGACCTGGAACGGGTCGACGCTGACCAGCGTGGTGTTGTCGCCGAAGAAAGCGATGTTCAGGGTCTTGCCCGTCTGGGTGTCATTCCCCGGTGAGCAAGCGACCAGGCTCAATGCCAATGCGCCAGGGGCCAGCAGACGGCTCATCAAGTTGGAGGTATTCAATGGGTTGCCCTCGTGTGGCGTTTCGGGTGCGTGCAAGGTGCGGATCAGAAGTCGTAGGCCAGCTTGGTGTACCAGTAGCCGCCTCCCGGGTAGAACGGCGGGTTGCCGTAGGGCGCCAGGCCCAGGTTGCTGTAGACGGCATGCCGGTCGGGGCGCACGTCAAAGATGTTGGTACCGCCGAGGCTGACGGTGAGGTGGTCGACGAAGGTGTAGCTCACGTCCAGGTCCGTGATCCATTTGGCGCCAAAGCTGCGATCACCTGTGGGGTTCACTGCCAGGGTCTTGACCGCGCCGTAGCGACTGGTTTGCAGGGTGACGGCCAGGTCCTCGACTTTCCAGTTGGCCCCCAGGATCCATTTGGTCTTGGGTGTGGCATCGGTGAGGTCGCCTTCGCGATCGCGGCCCACCAGGGTCACGCCGGAGTTGGCCAGCGCGCCGGGCGTGTCGCGGGCGCCTTCGATGGTGGTCTTGTTCCAGTTGAAACCCAGGCTCCAGCGCACATCGCCCCAGGCATCCAGCGGCGTGGTGTGATCGGCGACTACATCCAGGCCACGGGTGCGGGTGTCGAAGGCGTTGGTGTAGTAGTTGACCCAGGTGCCGGTGGGAACGCCCTGGGCTTTGAGGATCGCGTTGATCGCGCCATTGCCGCGGTCGTAGATATTGCTGGTCAGGGCGATGCGGTCATCGATGTCGATCAGGTAGGCATCGGCCGTGATGCTGGTACGCGGCGCCGGTTGCCAGGTCAGGCCGAGGCCGAGGTTGCGCGACTTTTCCGGTTTGAGGTCATCGCCACCCAGGGCTTTGGCCAGGTTGCTGCCGGCCGGGGTCAGTCGGGTCACGGCGGGCACCACGTTGCCATTCGCGTCGGTGGCCACTCGGTTGTCCGCCACGGTGTAGCCGATTTGCGTCAGCGACGGCGCCCGAAAGCCGGTGCCAACGGTGCCGCGCACGGCCACGGTATCGGTCAGATCAAAGCGTGAGTTCACCTTCAGGCCGAAGGTGTTGCCCGAATCATCGTCGTAATGCTCAACCCGCCCAGCCACGTCGAGGAACCAACGCTCGGTCAAGTCAAAGCCCAAGTCCAGGTAGCCGGCATAGTTGTTACGGATCAGGCTGACTTCATCTTCCGGTCGGATCGTCACCGCCGCCTGCGCACCTGAAGCGGCCGGGTAGGTGCCTGTGATATACGCGGCAGGTTCGCCGGCGAAGGTACTGAAATGTTCCCAGCGATGCTCAAGGCCAGCTGACACCTGCACCGGCGGGGTCAGGCTGAACAGGCTGTCGTAGCGTCGGGTGACGTCAAGATTGTTGACCCATTGCTCGAAACGGAAGGTCGCCAGGTTGTCGAATCGGGTCGGTGACGCAGTACCCAGCGACGGGTTGATATTCAGGTCGCTGGCGTGGTGGACGTTGTTGCGCCCGTAGGTGGTGCTCAGGTCCCAGTTCCACTCGGCCAGCTGGCCCTTGCCCCCGAACAGTAACTGGTAGTCGCGGTCCTTGATGTTGTTGAGCGGGTAGTAGCCGTTGGGGAATACTTCAGGCACGGCTGCGGCGCCGGTGGGCAGGCGAAAATAGTTGGCCGCCTCGGCATCGCGCTCGCCATAGGTGGAGAACGAATACAGCGTCAAGTCTTCCAGGGGCAGTTCGGCGTTGTAGGCCAGGTTGAACGCGTTGAGGTCGGGATCGCCGTTCTTGATTGCCACGCGATCCCAGGCCGCTTCCTTGGCCTGATCGTTGAATGCCCTGACGCTGCTGTCTGCCTTGTCGTTCCACGCGGCGCTACCGCGTTTGCGAGCATCTGCGGATAAGTGGAAAAAGCCGCCGTCACCGAGTTTGAAACCCTGATCGCCGGCCACCTTGATAGTTTCACCCTGCCCGGAAAACAACTGGCCGTAGCTGGTTTCCAAGTGCCCGCCGTTGTCGGTGGCCTTGAGGATGATATTGATCACCCCAGCCACTGCATCCGAACCGTACTGAGCGGCTGCGCTGTCTTTGAGCACCTCGATATGGTCCACCGCGCTGACCGGGATCAGGTCGATGTCCACGGCATTCGCACCGCTGTTGTCGATAGAACCACGCTGGCCGGTGGCGCCGTTGTGCCGGCGTTTGCCGTTGACCAGCACCAGGGTGTAAGCCGGTCCCAGGCTACGGTTGCTCAGGGGGCGCGTCACCGAGTTGTAGCCGGCGATGTTGGTGCCGAAATTGAACGAGGGCAGCAGCTTGGCAATCGCCTCCGACAGTTCGGCGCGACCGGTCTTGAGCAACTGTTCGTTGTTGATCACATCAATCGGTGCCGGGCTGTCCGCCACCGTTCGCGCCTGGCCGCGCAGGCCGGTGGAAATCACGGTGACGGTATCGAGTTTGGCCTCCTCGGCGAAGGAGGGCGCGGCTGCCAGCAGGAGGGAACTGGTCAACAATGACAGGTGGAACTTGGGAATGGGAAAGACAATGTCCGGCATATCGAGCGAGGTCCCTTGAGCCTGGTTCAGGCTCCCGATGGTCGAAGGTACGTCCTCCACCAGGTATGGGGTCGGTCTGTGATATGAAGATATTCCTATAAAAAAGCTCAGTGAAAGTCTTTTTTAGAATAAGCTAATTATTAGATATTGTTATTTTGAGATTTTTTAAGATTCTCTATTTTTATGATGTTGCGGCGGTCTCGGTCACGTTGTTGCTGCTGCTTGGACCGTTCGTGGGGTGGGCCTCGTCTCATGAGGCGTCGGAACGAGGTGCCCGGATCGATTGTTGTCTGGGGCGCTGGCCAGATAACCGCATTGGGCGGGCGACCAGCTCCGCCCAATGCCTCACCACCCGATTGGGCTGTGCTTGAAGCGATCAAGCCAGCGTGTTCAAGCACACCACCTTGGGCTGGGTCATTTCTTCATAGGCGAAACGCACCCCCTCGCGGCCCAGGCTGCCGTATTTGGAGCCGCCAAACGGCATCGCATCGAAGCGATAGTCGGAAGAGTCATTGATCATCACGCCACCGGCTTCGATCCGACGTGCGGCGCTCATGGCCGTGGCCAGGTCGCGGGTAAAGATCCCGGCGTGGAGGCTGTACTCGGGTTCGTTGGCCAGCGCGATGGCTTCATCGAAGGATTCAAAACGCTGCAACACCACCACCGGCGCGAAGACCTCGTTGCGCCAGAGCTGGCTGGCGTGATCGACGTTTTCCAGGACGGTGGCGGCGTAGCAGGCGCCCTGGCGTCGATGCCCGCAAAGCAACGTAGCGCCTTGGGCCAATGCTTCAGCGACCACACGCTCGGCATTCTGCGCGGCTTGTTGAGTGATCATCGGGCCAATATCGGTGTTGGCGAGCATTGGGTCGCCGACCACCAAGGCTTCGGTTTGGCTGACGAAACGCGCGCGGAACGCTGCGTAAATGGACGCATGCACCAACAGCCGCTGGGTGCCGATGCAGTTCTGTCCCGCGGCCCAGAACGCGCCGGACACACAACTCGCCACGGTGGCCTCAAGGTCGCAGTCAGCCATGACGATCACCGGTGCATTGCCGCCCAGGTCCATTGCGAGTTTCTTCAAGCCTGCAGTGCGGGCAATCTGCTCGCCGGTGACAAAGCCTCCGGTAAAGGAAATCATGCGCACCTCTCGCGCCGCCACCAGCGCCTTGCCCAGCTCCGCGCCGCCGGTGGCCAGCGTGACCACGGATTCGGGCAAGCCGGCTTCGACCAGGTACGATACCAGTTTGATCGCCGATAACGGCGCCAGCTCCGAGGGTTTGAGAATCACCGCATTGCCGCCGGCAATGGCCGGGCCGAGCTTATGTGCCACGAGATTCAATGGGTCGTTGTACGGCGTGATTGCGACGATTAAACCGAGCGGCTCACGGGAGAACCAGCCCTGGCGCGACGCCGAGCCTTCATAGGCATCAAAGGGGATCACCTCGCCGGCATTACGCTTGGCTTCTTCGGCGGACAGCTTGAGGGTGTTGACGCAGCGCTTGACCTCTTTTTCGGCCTGCTTGAGGGTCTTGCCGGCTTCCTCGACGATCAGTCGGGCAAATGCCTGAGCATCGCGCTCCACGTGCAAGGCGGCCTGTTCGAGAATCTGCGCACGGCGATAACGCGGCAACCCCGTGCACGCCTGCACGCCGTCGCGGCCCTGCGCCAGCAGCTGCGGTACCTGCGAGGCACACACCTCGGCGACGCTGTCGATCAGCGCACCGTTGTAAGGGTTGAGGACTTGGATCTGCGGTGCCACGACGGCCCGGGCCAGGTTCGATACGTTCATGCGCTTACTCCCGGTTCTGTGCCGCAGCCTGATGCAGGCTGATGATGTCTGACAGCAGCGCGAAGGCGGTTTCCGTACGCCCGGCGCCAGGTCCCGACACTGTCACCGTGCCGATCAGGTCGGTGTTGAACGACACCGCGTTGGTGGCTCCGCCGATGCTGGCCAACGGATGCGCGTTGTCCAGCAGGCGCGGTTCGACGCTGGCACTGACCGAACCGTCGGCCTGGCGTGTGGCGGCGCCGATCAACTTCCAGCGTGCATTGTTCTGGCGGGCCTGGTCGATGTCGTCCAGCGTGAGGGTACTGATACCGCGGCAGCGCACATCGCTGACATTGAGCTTGGCATCCAGCAGTTCGTTGGCGAGGATCACCACTTTGAGGCGCACGTCATGGCCCTCGACATCCGCCGTCGGGTCGGCTTCGGCATACCCCAGCGCCTGGGCCTGCTCGACCGCTTCGGTAAAACCCAGGCCACTCTCCATGCGGGTCAGGACGAAGTTGGACGTGCCGTTGAGAATGCCCTCGAAACCGTTGATCGTGCTGCCCGCCAGCAACTGCCTGGCCAGGCGGATCACCGGGGTGCCACTCATGACCGAGCCTTCATATTCAAAGGCCACGTGATTGCGCTGGGCCAGGGCTTTCAATTGAGCACCGTGCAGGGCAATCGGCCCTTTGTTGGTGGTCACTACGTGCTTGCCGCTTTCCAACGCCCAGCGACAGAAGGACGTCGCCGGTTCGCCATCCACCGGGTTGGTGAATGTCGCCTCCGCGATGATGTCCGCGCCGGAGTCCTTGATCACCACCTCGTTGAGCGCCAAGGCGCTGCCACCCGGCAGTTGCGCCAGGGCGCCCTTGACCGCCGGCAGACCTGCCAACAAGGCCGCATCCAGCCCTTGACGATTGATCAGCGAACCGAGGAACAGGTCGGTGACGCCGACGATTTTCAGGCTGAAGCCCAGTTCGGTTTTCCAGCGTTCATTGCGCTCGGCAATCAATTGCGCCAGCGCACGATTGACGCCGCCAAAGCCGACCAGCGCGAGTTTATATTCAGTCATTTTTTTATTGCCCTTGATCTGGGTGAGGTGGGGTAGGGCTCTAGATTAGGGGCGCGCCCAGGGCAGTGAAATATGCCGATTTGCTCTATTTCATGGGCGTTTTGACCAAGGCATGGCGCGCACGACCGGCATAAAAAAAGCCAACCGCAGTTGACTTTTTTCCAGGCAAAAAACGGCTCAGACGACTGAGGATAAAACGAACGAAGTCACTGTGTTTTCCACGCCCGCCAGTGCCGAAATCTGATTCCACACCTGATGCACCCGCTGCGGGCTGGTTGCGCTGACGCGCAGCATCAGGTCGAACTCGCCGCTCATGACATCGCACTGGGTCACTTCAGGGATCGCGCGCAGGGCCTGCAAGACGTCTTCCCCGCGCATACGGTCATAGCGATAGACGAAAATCACTGCGTTGATCTGTGAGGCGGCGTGTCGTCCATCGCCCGTGAGGACGGTATAGCCGAGGATCGCACCGTCGCGTTCCAACCGTTCGATCCGTTGGCGCACGGCGTTGCGCGACAGGTTGACCTTGGCCGCCAGCTCGGCGTGGGCCGCCCGTGCGTTAAGCCGCAGCTCGGCGATGATGCGCTCATCGAGAGGGTCCAGGATGCGCTTCATGGGGCCTCCACTGGCCACGCGTTCAAAGCGTGTCGAGCACGTTAAGAAGGGGGGTGATGTCATCGGGGGCGACCCGATGGCACGGTGGGTGTACCGGTGGCTCGCCCTGGCTGGCCGACTGCGGGAGGCCGATCCCCAGTTCGGCGAGCAACGCCGCCGATTTGACCGGGGAAATTTCCCCCAGCGTGACCATCGGCGCCACCAGGCTGCGACGGTACAGGCGAGCGGCAATCACGCCGGTAGCCGTGTGCGGGTCGACAACGTAGCCGGTGTCGCGATGCAGTGCGGTCATCTCATTCAGGGTTTCCTCATCGCTGACGGCGTAGGAGTCAATGATCATCCGTGCACGTAACCAGCATTCGTTGGCGAGGGTGATCTCGCCGTGGGTTTCCAGCTCGAGCATCAACGCGCTGACCGCCTGATGGTCATGCTCATACACTTCCCAGAGGAACCGCTCCAGGTTGGAGAACGTCGACAGGTCCATCGCCGGTGACCGGGTCTTGTTGGCGCGCAGCCTGGAATAATGGTTTTTCAGGAACAACTGGTGCAGGGCATCGTTGGTATTGGTGGCGACGATAATCTGAGTGATGGGCAAGCCCATTTTCTGCGCCACGTAGCCTGCATAGACTTCGGCGAAACTCGCCGCCGGCACGCTGAAACCGATCGGCCGCTGACCGCCGCCCAATTGCAGCACCGCGTGGAAATACATCACCAGTTGCGCCAGCACATTGACCCAGTTGCTGGAGTTGAAACTGATCGCCTCGTACTGGGGGCACGGCCACTGGCTGAACAGCCGGCTCACAATGCCCTGGCACTCGTCGAAGCTGCCGTCGACCGCAAACAGATGCACATCGGGCCGTGCCGCCGCCCACAGTGCGTGCAACTGATGCGGCGGCACCCCGCGCTCCGGGTAAAGCACTACCAGATGGGCCTCGTCACAATCGTTGAACGCCTCGATCGCCGCCAGGCCGGTATCGCCGTTGGTGGCGCCGAGCACCACTGCACGTCGGGCGCGGCGTTGCAGAAAGTACTGCACCAATTGCGCCTGCAATTGCGCGGCAAAATCCTTCGAGGAGCGGGTCGGGCCGTGGAACAGCTCCAATACCCATTCATTGCGGTCGACCTGATGCAAAGGCGCGACGGCCCGGTGCTGGAAACGGCGGCTGGCGTGTTTGAGCAGGCGCTTGAGATCCGGCTCGGGAATGGCGTCCCCAATGAACGGACGCAAGATCCGATACGCCAATTCGTCATAGGGCAAGGTTGACCAGTTCGCGATGTCCTGGGTTTCGAATTGCGGCAGGTCCAGGGGGACGAACAGCCCGCCGTCGTCGGCAATACCGGACAATACGACCCTTTCGAAGTCGACCCGTACGGCGGCGTTTCGGGTACTCACATAGTGCATGCTTGGGCTCCGGCCACTATTTGTATCGGTGTGCCTGCTCGACCAGCCAGGTGGAAAACATCACGGCGTCGGGATGCTCGTCGGCGCCTGAACCGCGTACCAGATAAAACGATTCGCTGGCTTCGATACGCTGGTCGAAGGGTGCGACCAGGCGCCCGTCCTCAAGCATTTCGTCGACCATCGAGGAGCGTGCCAGGGCGATCCCTTGCCCCAGCTCCGCCATGCGCAAGGTCGAGATCAGCGTGTCGAACTGCAGGCCGCACGACGAATCGACGGCGTCCGCGCCGACCATCTTCAACCAGTAGCCCCAACCTTCTTCGTAGCCCAGCACATGCAGCAGTGTGTGCTGGGCCACGTCCTCGGCCGCATTCAGCGGTGAACGTGCGATCAGGGCGGGCGAGCACACTGGAAACAAGGTGTCCCAGGTCAGGCGCTGCGAAACCAGGCCGGGCCATTGACCATGGCCCCAGCGAATCTCCATATCGTCCTCGCCATCCAGCTCCTTGACCCAGATATTGCTGATGTAGCGGATATCCACCTGCGGATGGTCCTGACGAAAACCCACCAGCTTGGGCGCCAGCCAGTGCACGAAAAACGCCAGGCTGCCGCGCACTTTGATTGGCCGGCGTTTGTGCTGGCCAAAAATCTCATTGGTGCCGACGGCCAGGCGGGTGATCGCATCCTGTACCACCGGCAGGTAGGCCTGGCCTTCTTCGGTCAGGCCCAGGCCACGTGGTAACCGCTTGAACAGCGCCACCCCCAGATGGCTTTCCAACTGCCGGATCTGCTGGCTGACGGCACCCTGGGTCAAGCACAGTTCGTCAGCGGCGTGAGTGAAGTTCAGGCATCGAGCGGACACCTCGAAGGCCCGCAGCCAATTCAACGGCGGGAGTGGCTTTTGCTTCATGATCTGTCCCTTATCGACGCTGTGCCGAGCACGCTGGACCACACCGTCGAGCGTGCCTAGAACGCATCGGACGGTCGAACCGTGGAGGCGAGCGACAGGCGTCGCTCGCGGCTATTGCGGGTAATGTAATACACGAAGTAGCACCAGGCGATGAAGGGCACGCCGAAGTACAGCGCGACCCGCTGCTCGGGGTCGAACGCGATGCCTACACACGCCAGCGCGCAGCACACCAACGCGCCCAGCGGAACCCAGGGGTAACCGCGCACTCGGAACTTGAGGTCGCGCACATCGCCGCCGTTGGCCACATACTGGCGGCGAAAGGCGATCTGGCTCGCGGCAATGCTCATCCACACCACCACAACCGCCAACCCGGAGATGGAAACCAGCGCCAGGTACACGGTGTCGGCTGCGAACACACTGCTGAGCAGTGAGGCGCCGCCACCGACCATGCTCAACACAATCGCATTCAAGGGCGTGCCCATGCGGGTCAGCTGGGAGAACTGCTTGGGCAGATGGCCCTGGTCGCTCAAGGTCCAGAGCATCCGCGAGGCGGCGTACAGCCCGGAGTTGGCGGCCGACAACAGCGCAGTGATGATCACAAAGTTCATGATGTCGGCGGAGTAGGGGATGCCGATATAGGTGAATACGGTCACGAAGGGGCTTTCCACCAAGCCGGCCTGTTCGCGGGGCAGCAGGGTTGCCAGGACGAAAATCGTGCCGACGAAAAAGATCGCCAGGCGCAGCACGGTGGTGCGGATGGCCCGTGGCACATTGCGTTGGGGGTCTTTGGTTTCACCGGCGGCGATACCGATCAGCTCGGTGCCCGAGAAGGCGAACGACACGGCCAGCAAGGTCATGGCAATCGAAATGAAACCGGTCGGGAACAGGCCCTCACGGGTGAAGTTACCCAGGCCGATGCTGTGGGCCTGATCGATATTGAGCAGGCCGAGAATGGCGCCGCCGCCGATCACAAGAAACACCACCACCGTCACGACTTTGATCAGCGACAACCAGAACTCGGTTTCGGCAAACAAACGCACCGACACCACGTTGGTGAAAAACACCGCGCCGGCGAACAGCGCACTCCAGATCCATACCGGCGTGTCGGGGAACCAGCGCGTCATCAGGATACCGGCAGCGGTGAATTCCGAACCGATGGCCACGGTCCACGTCAGCCAATACAGCCATGCCACGGTATAGCCGGTGCCCGGGCCGAGAAACCGCGTCGAGTAACTGCTGAACGAGCCGGTTTCAGGCATCTGCACCGCCAATTCGCCCAGGCACATCATCACCATGTAGACCATGAGCGCACCAATGACGTAGGCGATGACCGCGCCGAGGGGACCTGCCTGGTTAACGGTATATCCAGAGGTCAGGAACAGCCCGGTGCCGATCACGCCACCGAGTGCGAGCATGACGATATGGCGGGTCTGCATTTCCTGTTTGAAGCCGGCACGCGTGTTGAGTTTTTCTTCTTTTGTGGACATGGTTGTTCTCATGAAAGTTGTTAGGGCAGGTCGGAACGTTGCCGCTAAGTCTTATTATTATTCCTCTTCATGAAACGCCTCACAGACGGCCCTGTCGTGAGGTTTGAAACGTCAGCTCGCGACTTCGGCGCAGTTGCTCTGTGGGCTGTTTTTCTCGCGCAGGCCGCGCACAAAGGCGAACGCCTGCTTCAAATCATCCAGCAGGTCGTCGGTGTCCTCGATACCGACCGAGACCCGCACCAACCCTTCCGAAATCCCCAGGGCCAGCCGTTCCTCCAGCGTGTTTTCCACATGACTGGTGGTGCGGGCCGGGCCGTAAATGGTTTCCACCGCACCGAGGTTGCCGGCGCAATGCGCAAAGCGCAGGCGTGGCAATAGCAGCTTGACCGTGTCCATGCCGCCGACCAGTACAAAACTGACGATGGCGCCGAAGCCAGCCATTTGCGCGCAGGCCACTGCGTGGTTCGGGTGCCCGGGCAGGCCGGGATAATTGACGGATGACACCAAGGGTTCGGTGCACAAGAACTCCGCCAGGGCACGAGCGCTGCGTTGCTGCTGGCGCATGCGCAGTACCAGGGTTTTCATGCCGCGAATGATCAGGTAGGCCGAGAACGGGTCGAGTGACGCACCGTTGATTTCGCGGTAATGCCGAACCTTGGCCATTAACGATTTCTGGCCGCAGACCAGGCCGCCCAGCACATCACCGTGACCGCTTAGGAACTTGGTGGCGCTGTGAATGACCATGTCCACCCCCAGCGCCAGCGGGCTCTGATTCAGTGGCGTGGCGAAGGTGTTGTCGGCCACGACCAGGGCGCCGACGCGCTTGGCCGCCGCGACCAGCCGTTGGATATCGAGGATTTTCAGGGTCGGGTTGGTGGGCGTTTCCAGGTACACCACCTGACAGCCTTTGGCGATTTCGCGCTCGATCTGCTCATGATCGAACGTCTCGCACAGCGTGACCGCCACGCCCATGCGCGGCAGGAACTCTTCGAAAATCTTGTTGGTGCCGCCATAGCTGTCCTTGGTGGAGACCACGCGGTCGCCATGAGCCAGGAAGGTGTAAAGCACGCTGCTGATCGCCGCCATACCGCTGCTGAAGGCAACGGCGGATTCGGCCATTTCCAACTCGCCGATCTTGGCTTCGAGGGTCTCGACCGTCGGGTTGCTCATGCGGCTGTAGATGAAGCCCTGGGCTTTGCCCAATGCTACGTCATACCACACATCGATGTCGTCGTAGCCATACGCGGCGCTGGCCACGATCGGGGTTTGGGTAGCGTTGTAGGGGTGCCTGACTTGCTCCCCGCCCCAGACCGCCCGGGTCCCGGCGCCCGCATTATCAAGTGCTGTGCTGTCAGGTTTTTTGTTCATTGAGATACTCGCACTGAGGGGTGAACGTTGAGTCATTCACACAGATAGTGCGGGCCAATATAGGGATTGGCGGCGTCCCCGAGAAACGATGTTATCGGTGCCAAAGGGCTGCTTTTTTTAATGGGTGAAGCTGGAACAGTTCGATAATTCTGAGGTTGGCCTGCGGGCTCACGGGGTTTGCCGCTGATGTTTCTTCAACCGATAGGCAAATTGGGCACGGCTGAGCCCAACGCGTCTGGCCGCCGCGGCCAGGTTGCCGGCGTTCTGTTGCAGCGCCTCCCTGATCAGGCGTGCTTCGAGCCCTTCGATGGAAAACCCCTGGTCGAGTTGGCCCAGGGTGTCCAGCAGCACAGGGGGGCTGACCGGCGCAGTGTTTGACAGGCTGCCGTGGTGGTCCAGGCCATAGGCATCCGCCGGCAGCGGTTCGTTGCGAAACAGATGCACCAGATCAATCGCTTGGCACTCGTCACTGGCGATCAGGCCGCGCTCGATCAGGTTTTGCAGCTCACGCACATTGCCCGCGAAATCGTAGCGCAGCAGCACCTTCAGCGCGCGCATGGTCAGGCCGGCGGGTGTACGCGCGTATTCCTGGCAGAAGCGCGTCAGGAACGCATTGATCAACAGCGGGATGTCATCCCGGCGCTCACGCAGCGGCGGCAGGGCGATGGGGTAGACATTCAGGCGGTAGAACAGGTCTTCACGAAACGAGCCGTCGGCGACCGCCTTGCGCAAGTCGATATTGGTCGCGGCCACCACCCGCACGTTCACCGTGATGCCGCGCACGCCGCCGACCCGTTCGATCTCGCGCTCCTGCAACGCCCGTAGCAGTTTGCTTTGCCCCGCCAGGCTGAGGCTGGTGATTTCATCCAGGAACAGGGTGCCGCCCTGGGCCCGCTCGAAACGCCCGGGACGCGAGTGGGTGGCGCCGGTGTAGGCGCCACGCTCGACCCCGAAGAGTTCGGCTTCGATCAGGTTATCCGGGATGGCCGCGCAATTGAGCGCGACGAATGGGCTGTCACGGCGGCCGCTGAGTTGGTGCAGCTGGCGTGCGAACATCTCCTTGCCGACGCCGGACTCACCGCTGATCAGCACCGTGGCGGGGGTCAGCGCGACGCGTTGCAAGGCTTGCATCGCGGCGTTGAACGCTGCACTGGCACCCACCAGCGGTTGTGCCTGGCTGACCCCGGCAGGGCTGCCTGCCGGGCTATGGCGCAGCGGGGCGGCGGCGGGGCTGGTGACGGCCTGGGACACATTCAGGTAGCGCAAGTCCTGCTCGGCGTCGCCCCATTGCTCGACCGTCTTGCCGAGCACCCTGCAACTGCGGTGGCCCATGCCACGGCACTCGACTTCACGGAATACCACCAGTTGCCCGAACAGGCCACTGACGAAGCCCGTGGCATACCCGGTCTCCGTCCAGCACACCGGATCCTGGCCGACACCGTAGGCGCGCACATGCTCGTCGGCCTCGCAGGAGTGGTGCCAGAGAAACTCGCCTTCATAGAACCCCGAGTCGGCGTCGAACTTGAAGTACAGGGGTTCGACCTTGGTCATGCCTTCCAGGGTGTGCAAGTGCGTCCCGGCCCGGAACACGGCGGCGGCATCGGCCTGTGGCCAGCGCTCGCGTATCAGGCGCGCATCGCGCGCGCCGCAGGCATAACCGGTGCGGGTAAACAGGCCGCGCGCCTGCTCCAGCCCCAGGCGCTCGATGACTTCCCCGCGCAGGGCGCCGAAGGCGGAGCTGTGCAGCAGCAACATGCGTTGGTCGTTGAGCCAGATCCGCCCGTCTTCGGGAGAGAAAAACAGGCAGTCGGTCAGCTCCGCAGGCGTGGGTGAGCTGCTGTCGCTGAGTTGGCGGCTGTCGCCGCGCGGATGATAGTGCGCGGCGCTCGCGCGGTTGTCGGGCTGCGCGCTTTGGGGGTTAGTCATTGTTATGCCCCTGCAAGGCGAATGATCGATATGAGTCACTGCTCAGATAGTTATTAAACATAACCTTATCAATTGAACAAGTGGCGCGATGGTGGTTTTTGCAGTTGAGCGGTGGAGCACCGCAACGCGGCGCGTGAAAGGCCCCGATCCAGAGCCTTCGACGGTTTATGTCAGCGGGGTCTCGTGCAAGCGGCACAGCCTTTGCTCAAGGCTTGATGCGGCGTCTGCACCCGTGCAGGCGATGACAATTACAAGAACCGGGAGTTGCCATGTCAGTGTCTGAAACCACCCACCTGTTACAACGGGCCATCGAGTCCGAATGCCTGTTCAACGGCGATTGGGAGCCCGCTTCGGGAGCCGTGATCCCCGTGATCGAACCTGCCACCGGCGAACCGCTGATGAACTGCGCCATGGCCAGCCCGGCCGACATCGCCGTGGCCAGCCGCAGCGCGGCCCTGGCCCAGCCGGCATGGGCCGCGCTCGGCCCACGGGAGCGCGCCGAGGTGTTTCGCAAGGCGGCCGAGGTGGCCCGACAGTCATTCGCCGAACTGGCGCTGTATGTCGCCCGGGAAACCGGCGCCGCGCTGTTCAAGGGCGAGCACGAAGTGCGCGAAGCGATCGTGCTGCTGCATCAGGCGGCGGGCTTGCTGTCCCAACCCCACGGCGTGGTACTGCCCAGCGCGGCGGGGCGCTTGTCCTATGCTCGGCGCCAGCCCCATGGCGTGGTCGGGGTGATTTCCCCGTTCAACTTTCCTTTGGTGCTGTCGCTGCGTTCGGTGGCACCGGCCCTGGCGGCGGGCAATGCGGTGGTGCTCAAGCCCGATCCGCAGACCCCGGTCAGCGGTGGTTTTCTGATCGCCCGGCTGTTCGAAGAAGCGGGCTTGCCCAAGGGTTTGCTGCATGTGTTGCCCGGCGCCGCAGCGGCAGGTGAGGCGCTGTGCCGCGACCCCAACGTGCGGATGATCGCGTTTACCGGCTCCACGGCAGCGGGGCGCAAAGTCGCCGAGGTGGCTGGCCGGCACCTGAAAAAAGTCGCGCTGGAACTGGGCGGCAAGAACCCGTTGATCATTCTCGAAGACGCCGACCTCGACCTGGCCGCCAGCAACGCCGCCTGGGGAGCATGGCTGCACCAGGGGCAAATCTGCATGGCGACCGGGTTGGTGCTGGTGCATGAGTCCATCGCCGCCAGCCTGACGCGCAAGTTGGTGGACAAGGCCCGTGCGCTGACCGTGGGCAACGCTGCGCGCGGTGAAGCAGCGCTCGGCCCCTTGATCAACCTGCGCCAATTGCAGCGCGTGCGCGAGATCGTCAACGACAGCCTGCAGGCGGGCGCAAAGCTGGAGGCGGGCGGCGATTATGACCAGCTGTTTTACCAACCCACGGTGCTCAGTGGCGTACGGCCGGGTATGCGCGCCTTTGAAGACGAAATTTTCGGCCCGGTGGCGACGGTGGTCAGCTTTGCCACGGATGAGGAGGCCATCGAGCTGGCCAACCGCACCGAGTACGGGCTTTCGGCGGCCATCCTCTCGCCCTCGGTGGGGCGCGCCATGGCCATCGGCGAGCGGCTGGACTGCGGCCTGCTGCATATCAACGACCAGACCGTGGCGGATGAGTGCATCAACCCTTTCGGTGGGCGCGGCGCATCGGGCAATGGCGGCAGCGTTGGCGGGCCGGCTGACTGGGACGAATACAGCCAATGGCAATGGGTCACGGTGAAAAACACGCCGCCGGCCTATCCCTTCTGAGCCTTGGCTCGCACCTGCCTAAACAACAATAAGAGGGCTTGAACATGCACCTGTACAACAAAACCTTGATCGTCACCGGCGTCGCGTCGGGCATTGGAGCGGAAGTGGCGCGATTGGCGCGCTTCCAGGGCGCCACGGTACTGGGCGTCGATCGCCATGAACCCCAATTGACGCTGGCTGGATTTTTCCAGGCTGACCTGAGCGATCCCGCGAGCATCGACGCGCTGGTGGCGCGCTTGCCGACGCGGGTTGACGCGCTGTGCAATATTGCCGGTGTGCCCGGTACGGCGCCGGTGCAAACGGTGGCGGAGGTCAACTACCTGGGGTTGCGCCATCTCACCCAAGCGCTGCTGCCACGCATGCCGGCGGGCGGCAGCATCGTCAACGTCGCCTCGGTGCTCGGCGCGCAGTGGCCGCAGCGCTTGGCGCTGCACAAAGCGCTGGCCGCGACTGAGAGCTTCAGGGCCGGGCAGCAGTGGCTGGCGGCCAATCCGGTGGAGCAGGGCAGCTGCTATCAGTACTTCAAGGAAGCGCTGATCGTCTGGAGCGCACAGCAATCCCAAGCCTGGTTTCGCGATCACGCGGTGCGTATCAACTGTGTCGCGCCAGGGCCGGTGTTCACCCCGATTCTGGGGGATTTCGTCAGCATGCTCGGGCCAGAGCGGGTGGCCGAGGACAGCCAGCGCATGACCCGCCCGGCCTTGGCTGATGAGGTGGCCTCAGTGATCGCGTTCCTTTGCTCGGACGCGGCGCGTTGGGTCAACGGGGTCAATCTGCCGGTGGATGGCGGGTTGGCCGCCACTTACCTTTAGGCATTGCCACAGCGTTGCACCCCGGTGCGGCAGCGCCGTGCCGGGGGTCTTGAACAACAACAAAAATACAGGACATACAAGATGCTCAAGCCTATCTTGCGGCCGGTTGCGGCCGTGACATGGGTCGCGTTGTCAGCGACCGCTCATGCTTACGACTTACCCGGCCTGAACCTTGGGACCACCAGCTTCTATGACGGCTCACCCGCGCCTGCCGGACCTGGTTGGTACCTGGAGGAATACCTCACGTACTCGCGTGCGAGCCGCTTCAATGATGCCCATGGCAACAAGCTCGCGTTGCCCCGGCAGGACCTGGAAGTGGTGGCGCCCACCACGCAGATCATCTACGTCGGCCAGCCCCTGGCCAATGGCGCGATGCCAGGATTTACCCTGATCAATACCTCCCTGGCCCATGTGTCGGTGGAGGATGGCTTGAACAACGCGGCACTCAGTTCCCGGGCCGGGTTTGGCGATGTCACGCTGGGCGCGTTCCTGCAACTGCCGACAGTGACCCGAGCCGATGGCAGCCCGTGGTTGACCCAGCGGGTCGAGGCGGATGTGACGGTGCCGGTGGGCGCTTACGACCGCAATCGCTCGATCAACCCCGGCAGCCATTTCTGGTCATTCAACCCCTACTACGCGGCGACATACTGGTTCAGCCCCAAGTGGTCGGCGAGTGGGCGTTTCATGTACCTGTGGAATGGCAAGAATGATCAGCCGCAGGCAGGCTTTGGAGATGCCTCCAGCACCCAGGCCGGGCAGGCACTGCATGCCAACCTGACGCTGCAGTACGCCATCGACGCGCAATTGAGCCTGGGCTTGAATGGCTACTGGTTGAAGCAGATCACCGACACCAAGGTGGATGGGCATGCGGTGAGTGGGCGTCGAGAAAAGGTCTGGGCCATCGGCCCGGGCATGATGTACGCGTTCAACAAGGAAAATATCCTGTCGGTGAACGCGTACTTCGAGCAACAGGCGCAAAACCGCACCCAGGGCAACAAGCTGGTGTTTAACTGGCTGCACCGGTTTTAGCGGCGGGGGTGCCAGGCAGGCCCGGTGGCGCCGCACGTAGCATCACGCTGATGATGGTGAGTGCGGCGATCACCACGCCGGGGGACGTCGCCAACAGCACGCCGGGAGTGCCGGCGCCTGCCGCGAGGAGTTGCCCGGCCGCCAGCGGCCCGGCCACCGAGCCCAGCCGGCCGATGGCCACGGCCGCCCCCACGCCGGTCGCACGCACGGCGGTGGGGTAGGCGGGTGGGGCGCTGGCATACAGCACCAATTGGGCGGCCATCACGAACAACCCGGCGGCAAAGCCGGCAATGGCCATGGGCACAATCCCCACCGACAGGCCGACCCCGGCCAGTGCGGCGAGCAACCCGGTGTACACGCACAGCACCACTTTCAGCGCGTTGCAGCGGTCCAGCAGCACCCCGCCCAGCAACGAGCCGAGGGCGCCGCCGATATTGAAGAGCATCTGCACCAAGCCCGCCTGGGGTTTGCTGAAGCCCTGTTCCATCAGCAACGAAGGCAGCCAGTTGAGCAGCATGTACATCACGGTCAGGGTGAAGAAGTAACTGAGCCATAACGCCAGGGTCGTGCGTGCGCGCCCTTCGCCGAACAGTGCCTCGCCGGTGGAGGGGCGCAGGCTGCGGGCTTGCCCGGACTGTTGGCGAAAGGCATTGGATTCAGGCAGCAGCCAGATCATCAGCGGCGCGGCCAGCAAGGGCGCCAGGCCACCGATGATAAACGTGGTTTGCCAGTGTTCACTGGAAAACATCGCGACCACGGCGGCCAGTGCGCCGCCCAGTGGCACGCCGCAGTACATGACGCTGATCGCAGTGCCACGCTTGCCTTCGCTGACCGCCTCGGCACACAGCGCGATCAGGTTGGGCAGCGCGGCGCCCAGGCCCAGGCCGGTAAGAAAGCGCACCAGCAACAGGCTCCAATAGCTTTCGACAAACGCAGTACTCAGGGAAAACAGCCCGAACAGCAGTACGGCACTGACCAGGATTTTCTTGCGGCCGATGCGGTCGGCGACCCAGCCACCGAAGAACGCCCCCGGCAGCAAGCCAATGATGCCGACGCTGAAGACCCAGCCGAGCATTTTCGGGTCCAGCGCAAAACTCTGCCGCAACCCGGCGGCAGCGGTGCCGGCGGCCTGCAGATCGAAACCCTCGATCAGCGCAACGATAAAGCACAACGCGATAGTCAGCGTCGAACGACGCGATGGACTGTCCATGGGCAAACCTCATTGTTGTTTTTGTTGTGGTGCGAGCCGGTAGGCTGCTGGTAATCAAGATAACAAATATAACTAAAAAAACTACGACGGCGAGCTTGCCACGGGTATCGACAAGCAAGCCCTCTATCTCAATCGTTTGCGCTGAGAACGCGTGGGGAGAATGAAATTAGATAGTTTTATTAACGTTCGATTATCGGTCAGTCGCGGTTGACGAGTGCTGCCAGCTGTTTCCATTCTCTGTTGGCGAAGCCGGTTGGCCGAGCGCGTGTCACCCCAAAAACAACAACAAAAAATGGACATCGAACATGCAAAAACTCCCCACGGGCGCTGTCGCGGCGGCCTGCCGTGTGTCGAACCGCACGCCACGCCTGATCAGTGCGCTGCTGCTGTTGAGTGTTCTGCCCACCTCGTCGTGGGCGGCGGGGTTTATCGACGACAGTCATGCCACCCTGACGCTACGCAACTACTACCTGGACCGTGACTACAAGGACGACGGCGCCAAGACCGCCGCTCGCGAATGGGCGCAGGCGTTTATCCTCAACCTGGAATCGGGGTACACCCCAGGTATCGTGGGCTTTGGCCTGGATATGCGCGGGCTGATGGGGGTCAAGCTCGACTCTTCGCCAGACCGCAGCGGCACTGAGTTATTACCGGTATCGGCCAGCGACAAGCGTGCCGCCGATGAATATTCGCGGCTGGCGCCGACCGCCAAGTTGCGGTTTGCCCAAACCACGGTGAAGGCCGGCGACGTGTCGATCTTTCTGCCATTCGCCTTTGCCAGCCCGTCGCGCCTGCTGCCGCAGACCTTTCGCGGCACGACCTTGAGTTCCAAGGATATCGACGGGCTGACCCTGAATACCGGCTACATCGACCGTATCAACAAGCGCGATTCCACCGACTACCAGGCCATGACGATCGCCTCGCCCAACCGTCGGTTCAACGCCACCGCAACCACCTCGCACCTGGCCTATCTGGGCGGTGATTACCAGGTCAATAAAGACCTCAGCCTGCGGATTTATCACGCGCAAGTGGCGGACCTCTACCAGCAGGACACCTTCGCGCTGCTGCATAACCTGCCAGTGGGCGACGGGGTACTGACCAGCGACCTGCGCAGTTTTTTCAGCCGCGAAGACGGCAGCGCCAAGGCCGGTAAGGTGGACAACCGCAACCTCTCGGCGCTGTTCGGCTATCGCCTCGGCGGGCATCGTTTCAGCTTGGGCTACATGCACGCCAGCGGCGACACGGCCACGCCCTATATCTCGGGGACCGAGCTGATGGGCATGAGCGAACTGACCATGAGTTCGGACTTTCTCAACGCCAAGGAGCGCACCTGGCAGGCGATCTACGACTATGACTTCGCGGCCTCAGGCTTGCCGGGCCTGAAGAGCCGGTTGCGGTATGTGCGTGGCGACAATATCGAATTGACGGCCTTCAACGCCCAGGACCGCAAGGAGCGTGAGTTCCAGATGGAACTGGGCTACGTGATCCAGAGTGGCCCGTTGAAGAACGTCGGGCTGATGGCGCGCAAGTCGATCTACCGCAACGACTTCCCCGGTGGCGCCGCGTTTCGCGATGAAAACCAGACACGCTTCCTGGTGCTCTACACCGTGGCGCTCTGGTAGGTCAGCCGTCCTGGTACACCTTCTTGAGCAGGCGCAGCAACTCTGCCCGCTCTTCGGCGTCGAGGGCGGCGGTGGCGTCCAGGTCGCTCTGGGCGGCGATGTCCTTGAGTTCCTTGAGCAGGACTTCGCCAGGCTTGCTCAAGAAAATCCCATAGGAGCGCTTGTCCGGTTTGCAGCGCACGCGCACGGCCAGGGCGCGGCTTTCCAGCTTGTTCAGCAAGGGCACCACCTGCGGTGGCTCGATGGCCAGGGCGCGTGCCAGGTCGGCCTGCATCAGCCCGGGGTTCTGCTCGATGATCGCCAGGGCCGAGAACTGGGCGGGGCGCAGGTCATGCTCGGACAGCCGGCCGATCAGGTTCTGAAACAGCTTGAGCTGGGCGCGGCGCATGGCATAACCGATCAGATCGTCCAGGGCTGAATCCAGCGGCGGCCGTGCCTCGTCGTTGTCGGGCGGGGCCTGGCGGGCGGCGGCGAGGGTGGAGGGCTTGGCCATTGGCAGTGCAATCCTCAGGAAATGGAGGTTAAGAAGGCTATCTAGTTTGCCGGGGTTGACGCGCCCTGGCTACGACAGCTTTTCAAGTCGTAGGAAAAAACGCTGGTCACACCTTGAGAAATATTGGTTATTAAAATTAATAGTTAATTGACATAACCATATTTGCGGTTTAATTTCGAATCCATCTTCACACCAGAACAAGAGCATACCGCCATGAGCAATTACGAAGGCCGTTGGACCACTGTCAAGGTTGAGATCGAGCAAGGCATCGCCTGGGTCATTCTCAATCGCCCGGAAAAACGCAACGCGATGAGCCCGACCCTCAACCGGGAAATGATCGACGTGCTGGAAACCCTGGAGCAGGACCCGGCCGCCGGTGTGCTGGTGCTGACGGGCGCCGGTGAAGCCTGGACCGCAGGCATGGACCTCAAGGAATACTTTCGCGAAGTGGATGCCGGCCCGGAAATCCTCCAGGAAAAAATCCGCCGTGAAGCCTCGCAATGGCAATGGAAGCTGCTGCGCATGTACGCCAAACCGACCATCGCCATGGTCAACGGCTGGTGCTTCGGCGGTGGCTTCAGCCCGCTGGTGGCCTGCGATCTGGCTATCTGCGCCGATGAAGCGACCTTCGGTCTCTCGGAAATCAACTGGGGCATCCCACCGGGCAACCTGGTCAGCAAGGCCATGGCCGACACCGTGGGCCATCGTCAATCGCTGTACTACATCATGACCGGCAAGACCTTCGGCGGGCAGAAAGCCGCTGAAATGGGCCTGGTCAACGAGAGCGTGCCGCTGGCGCAACTGCGCGAAGTCACCATTGAACTGGCGCGCAACCTGTTGGAGAAAAACCCGGTGGTGCTGCGCGCGGCCAAGCATGGTTTCAAGCGTTGCCGCGAACTGACCTGGGAGCAGAACGAAGATTACCTCTACGCCAAGCTCGATCAGTCACGCTTGCTCGACACCGAAGGCGGACGCGAGCAGGGCATGAAGCAATTCCTCGACGACAAGAGCATCAAGCCGGGCCTGCAGGCGTATAAACGCTGAGGTGTGCGGCCTGCGGGCCGCATTGTCGTCACCCTGCTTGAACGTATTCCCGATAAAGATAATAAAGAGGAATCACCATGCTGGACGTGCCCCTATTGATTGGCGGCCAGTCGTGCCCCGCCCGCGACGGTCGAACCTTCGAGCGTTGCAACCCGGTGACCGGTGCTGTGGTTTCGCGGGTGGCCGCCGCCACCCTGGAAGATGCCGACGCCGCCGTGGCGGCGGCCCAGGCCGCGTTTCCCGTCTGGGCCGCGCTGGCGCCCAACGAACGTCGCACCCGCCTGCTCAAGGCCGCCGAGCAATTGCAGGCGCGTAGCGCTGAATTTATCGCCGCGGCCGGTGAGACCGGCGCCATGGCTAACTGGTATGGCTTTAACGTGCGCCTGGCGGCCAACATCCTGCGCGAAGCCGCGTCGATGACCACCCAGATCACCGGCGAAGTCATCCCCTCCGATGTGCCTGGCAGCTTTGCCATGGCCCTGCGCCAACCGTGCGGCGTGGTGCTGGGTATCGCGCCCTGGAATGCTCCGGTGATACTGGCCACCCGTGCCATTGCCATGCCGTTGGCGTGCGGCAACAGCGTGGTGCTCAAGGCTTCCGAGTTAAGCCCGGCGGTACACCGGCTGATCGGCCAGGTGTTGCAGGACGCCGGCCTGGGCGATGGCGTGGTCAATGTCATCAGCAATGCGCCGGCAGATGCGGCCGCGATTGTCGAGCGGCTGATCGCCAACCCGGCGGTGCGGCGAGTCAATTTCACCGGTTCGACCCATGTCGGGCGGATTGTCGGCGAACTCTGCGCTCGCCATCTCAAGCCGGCGCTGCTGGAACTGGGCGGCAAGGCGCCGTTGCTGGTGCTCGATGACGCCGACCTGGACGCTGCGGTAGCGGCCGCGGCCTTCGGCGCGTATTTCAATCAGGGGCAGATCTGCATGTCCACCGAACGCCTGATTGTCGATGCCAAGGTCGCCGATGCCTTTACCGCCAAGCTGGCGGCCAAGCTCGCAACCCTGCGCGCCGGTGACCCTGCCGCGCCGGATTCGGTGCTGGGTTCGCTGGTGGATGCCGGCGCCGGCACGCGCATCAAGGCGCTGATCGATGATGCCCTGAGCCAGGGCGCACGCCTGGTGGCCGGCGGGCAATTGGACGGCAGCATCCTGCAGCCGACCCTGATCGAGGGTGTCTCCGAACACATGCGGCTCTACCGCGAAGAGTCCTTCGGCCCGGTGGCGGTATTGCTGCGCGCTGACGGTGACGAAGCGCTGCTGCGCCTGGCCAACGATTCCGAGTTCGGTTTGTCGGCGGCCATCTTCAGCCGCGACACCGGACGCGCCCTGGCGCTTGCGCAACGGGTGGAATCCGGCATTTGCCATATCAACGGCCCGACGGTGCATGACGAGGCGCAGATGCCTTTTGGCGGCGTCAAGTCCAGCGGTTATGGCAGCTTTGGCGGCAAAGCCTCCATCGAACACTTCACGCAATTGCGCTGGGTGACGTTGCAGAACGGGCCACGGCACTACCCGATCTGAGTCCGTTGCGCGACATAACAATAAAGGCGGGCGTTTGATCCGCCTTGATGGAGGGCATCCTTGTGAGTTCCGAATTCAGACCGCAACCTCAGTCCGAGCCGCACCCGCCGCAGTACCGCGCGGTGTCCATCGGCCATGCGCCGGTCGAGGTCACTGAAGAACAGGGCGTGCTGCATATGCGTTCCCTGGAGCCATTGGCCGAGCTGCCGAGGCGCTTGCTGGATCGTCTGGTGCATTGGGCCGAGGTACGGCCTGAGCAGACGTTTATCGCCGCGCGCCAGGCCGACGGTGAATGGCGCCGAGTCAGCTATGGGCAGATGTTCGACAGCGTGCGAGCCATCGCCCAGAGCCTGTTGGGCTTCGGGCTGTCGGCGCACAAGCCCTTGGCGCTGCTGTCGGGCAACGATATCGAACATTTGCAGATCGCCCTTGGCGCGATGTACGCCGGCATTCCCTACTGCCCGATTTCGCCGGCGTACTCATTGTTGTCTCAGGATTTCGCCAAGCTGCGGCATGTATGCGACCTGCTGCAACCGGGGCTGGTGTTTGTCAGCGATGCGCCGGCGTATCAGCGAGCTATCGATGCGGTAGTGCCGGCCGACACACCGCTGATCAGTGTGCGCGGCGAGGTGCCGGGGCGTACCCACGTCAGCTTTGCGCGCCTGCTGCAAACACCCGGCGGTGCCGAGGCCGAGGCGGCGTTCAACGCCACCGGCCCCGACACCATCGCCAAATTCCTCTTCACCTCGGGCTCGACCAAGTTGCCCAAGGCGGTGATCACCACCCAGCGCATGCTGTGCGCCAATCAGCAAATGTTGTTGCAGACGTTTCCGGTGTTTGGCGAGGAGCCGCCGGTGCTGGTGGACTGGCTGCCGTGGAACCACACTTTTGGCGGCAGCCACAACGTGGGCATCGTGCTTTACAACGGCGGCACCTTTTACCTGGACGACGGCAAACCCACGGCCCAAGGCTTCGCCCAGACCCTGCGCAACCTCAAGGAGATCTCACCCACGGCGTACCTGACGGTGCCCAAGGGCTGGGAAGAACTGGTCAATGCGCTGGAACAGGACGCCGAGTTGCGCGAGTGCTTTTTTGCCCGCATGAAGCTGTTCTTCTTCGCTGCCGCCGGCCTGTCGCAAAGTGTCTGGGATCGGCTTGACCGGGTGGCCGAGCGGCACTGCGGCGAGCGCATCCGCATGATGGCGGGGCTGGGCATGACCGAAGCCGCGCCATCCTGCACCTTCACCACCGGGCCGTTGTCGATGGCCGGTTACATCGGCTTGCCCGCCCCGGGTTGCGAGGTGCGGCTGGTGCCGGTGGACGGTAAGTTCGAAGGGCGCTTTCGCGGGCCGCACATCATGCCCGGGTACTGGCGGGCGCCGGAGCAAACCGCCGAGGCGTTCGATGAGCAGGGTTATTACTGTTCCGGGGATGCGCTCAAGCTCGCTGACCCCCGGCAACCGCAATGGGGGTTGATGTTCGACGGGCGGATCGCCGAAGACTTCAAGCTGTCTTCCGGGGTATTTGTCAGCGTCGGCCCGCTGCGCAATCGCGCCGTGCTTGAAGGCTCGCCCTATGTGCAGGATGTGGTGATTGCCGCACCGGACCGTGAGTGCCTGGGTGCCCTGGTGTTCGCCAGGCTCTACGAATGCCGCAGGCTGGCGGGCCTGAGCGCCGAGGCCAGCGACACTGAAGTGTTGGCCAGTGCGCCGGTGCGCCAGTGGTTCGCCGACTGGTTGCAGCGACTCAATCGCGAGGCCACCGGCAATGCCAGTCGCCTGGAGTGGATTGCGCTGCTCGACGAGCCGGCGTCCATCGACCGCGGTGAAATTACCGACAAGGGTTCGATCAACCAGCGTGCGGTATTGCAGTGGCGTGCGGCGAAAGTCGAGGCGCTGTATCGCGGTGAAGACCCCACGCTGCTGCGTGCAGGGCACACACGATGAGGTCCGCCGATGCCCCGCTATGAGGCGCCCCTGCGCGATATGCAATTTGTGCTCGAGCATTGGCTGCAGGCGCCTGATGCGTGGCGCCGCAACCCGAGGTTCGAGGCGTTGGACCTGCCGCTGGCGCTGCAAGTGCTGGAGGAGGCCGCGCGCTTCAGCCAGGACGTGCTGGCGCCTTTGAACGCCCTGGGTGATCGTCAGGGCTGCCGCTGGCAGACGGGCCAGGTGAGCACCCCGGACGGCTTTGCCCAGGCGTATCAAGCCTATGTCGACGGCGGCTGGCCGGCGCTGGCCTGTGCTGAGGCGCTGGGCGGGCAGGGCTTGCCGCAGGTGCTCGACGCCGCCGTGCAAGAGATGCTCTATGCCAGCAACCACGCCTGGGCCATGTACACCGGCATTGCCCACGGCGCCTACCTGTGCCTCAAGACCCATGCGGCGCCGTGGTTGCAGGCGCGTTATCTGCCCGAGATCATCAGCGGCCATAGCTTGCCGACCATGTGCCTGACCGAGCCGCAGGCCGGCAGCGACGTCGGTTTGCTGCGCTGTCGCGCCGAACCCCAGGGGGATGGCAGCTATCGCCTGAACGGCAGCAAACTGTTTATTTCCGGCGGTGAGCACGACTTCACCGCCAATATCCTGCACCTGGTGTTGGCGCGCCTGCCCGATGCGCCGCCCGGCAGCCGCGGTATTTCGTTGTTCCTGGTGCCCAAGTGCCTGGACGATGGCCAGGCCAATGGCGTGCGCTGTGAGGGCATCGAGCACAAGATGGGCATCCAGGGCAGTGCCACCTGCTCGCTGGTGTTCGACGCCGCCCAGGGCTGGTTGATCGGCGAGCCCCATCGTGGCTTGGCAGCGATGTTCGTGATGATGAATTCGGCACGCCTGCATGTCGGCCTGCAAGGCTTGGGGCACGTCGACGCGGCTTGGCAGCACGCCTGGCAGTACGCCGCTGAGCGCGTGCAAATGCGCGCACCGTCACGGCCCGCGACAGTGGCCGCGCAAGCCGCTGACCCCATTCGTTATCACCCAGCCATGCGCCGCGTGTTGCTCGAGTTGCGCACCACCAGCGAAGGCCTGCGCGCCATCGGTTACTGGGCCGCGCACTTGCTCGATCAGGCTGAGCAGGGGGCGGACCCGGCAGCGGCCGCGTTGGCGTCGTTGCTGACCCCGATCATCAAGGCGTTTTTTACCGAACAGGGTTTCCGCCAGGCGAGCAACGCGTTGCAGGTCTTCGGCGGCTACGGTTATGTCACCGAGTTCGGTATCGAGCAAACCCTGCGTGACAGTCGCATTGCGATGATTTATGAGGGCAGCAATGAGATCCAGGCCAATGACCTGCTGCTGCGCAAAGTGCTGGGAGATGAGGGCCAGGCGTTTGGCTTGTTGCTGGCCGAGCTGCGCGCTGAAGCCGGGCAGGGCCGGCAGCATGCTGAGTGCGCAGGGTTTGCCGACGCGTTGGACAGTCTCTGCGCTGCCTTGGCCGGTGCGGTGAGCGCCATTCGCGAGCGGTCTGGCGAAGACCGCGAATACCCGTTTCGGGCCGCGCCGGACTTCCTACAGTTGTGTGGCGTAGCGCTGTTGGCCTTCGCCTGGGCACGGGCTGCGCGGGTCTCAAGGGCATTACCCGAAAGCGATCCGTTGCGTGACGCCAAGCTGCAAAGCGCCGGATTCTTTTTCGATTACCTGCCGTCACGGCTGGCCCAGCATCTGGGCGCAATCGAGGGGGCACGCGCGGCGATGGCGTTCGTCTGATTGCACTGACTTGCAGCACGACGACTTGCGATCCGACGACTTGCGATACTATGGGGCGACCCACGTTTTCTGGAAGTTGCCTGGATGAGCAAGCCCGGCCAATTGGTGCTGATTGCACTGCGCAAGATGATTGCCAGCGGAGAGTTGGCTGCGGGTGAGCGCCTGATGGAAATTCCCACGGCGCAGCGCTTCGGCGTTTCGCGCATGCCCGTACGCATGGCATTCCGTACCCTTGAACAGGAAGGCTTGCTGGTGCCGTTCGGCGGGCGTGGCTATCAGGTGCGGTCGGTCAGCCCCAGCGATATTGCCGGCGCGGTCGAAGTGCGCGGTGTGCTTGAGGGCCTGGCGGCGCGTCAAGCCGCCGAGCGCGGCTTGTCCGATGACGCGCGCAGGGCGCTTGAGCGCTGCCTGGTCGAAGGCGATCAACTGTTCGACAAGGGGTATGTCACCGAGGACGACCTTGAGGTCTATCACGATCTGAACATGCGCTTTCACCAGGTCATCGTTGAAGGTAGCCATAACCCGGCGATTGCCGATGCCCTGGCGCGCAATGACCACCTGCCATTCGCCTCGGTGACGGCACTGGCGGTGGACCGCGAGGACATGGTCCGCGAATACCGCCGCTTCAACTATGCGCACATGCAACACCACTCGGTGTTCGACGCCCTGGTCAATCGCCAGGGCGCACGGGCCGAAGCGCTGATGCGCGAACACGCCAATGCGACGTTGCGCTATGCTGACACCTTCAGCTCAGCCACCGCCGACGCGCGCATGAAGGTGATTTTGCCCGCCTCGTGACACGCCTCAGAGATCGAGCACCAGCATTGGGGTTTTCGAGCGCGAGCAGCACGGCGTGAACTGGTCATTGAGCGCCTGTTCCTGCTCGGTGAGGAACAGATCACGGTGCTCTGGTACGCCGTCCAGCACGCGAGTCAGGCAGGTGCCGCACACCCCCTGTTCACACGACACGGCAATCGTGATGCCGTGGCTCTCCAGCACCTGCACCACACTCTGGTCGACCGGTATCTCAAAGACCTTGCCAGAGCTGCCGATTTGCACCGAAAACCGCCCATCGAGGCGGCTGTCCACCGGCGCCGCCGAGAAGTATTCGCGATGCAGACAATTGTCCTGCCAGCCCAGCGCACGGGCACTGTCGAGCACATGCTGCATGAACCCGCCCGGGCCGCACACATACAGGTGGACGTCGTCTGCGGGGGCCGCCAGCACCTGGCCAATATCCAGGGCCGTGTCGGGCTGTTCGTCAAAATGCAGGAACACTCGCTCGGCAAATGGCGACGCCTTGAGGCGCTGCACAAACGCTGCGCGTTCGCTGGCACGGGCGCAGTAATGCAGTTCGAAGTCGGCACCTGCCTGGGCGAGGTGTTCGGCCATGCACAGGATCGGGGTGATACCAATACCCCCGGCAAACAACACACTGCGTCGGGCGTCGCACACCAGCGGGAACAGGTTGCGCGGTGCGCTGATGCTCAGGCGGGCGCCTGGTTGCAGCTGTTCGTGCAGGCTGCGCGAACCGCCTCGTGAGGCAGGGTCCTTGAGCACGCCGATCAGGTAGCGATGACGTTCTTCAGGGTGATTGCACAGCGAGTATTGACGGATCAGCCCGTCCGGCAAGTGCACATCAATGTGCGCGCCGGCACTGAAGGCCGGCAATGGGTTGCCATCGACACTGGCCAGTTCAAAGCTGCAAATGTCCTGGGCTTCGTTGTTACGCAATACCACCACCACATCGATCATGTTCAGTCCTTCCTGCGTTGGGGTTATTCAGGCAGTGGTTGTGTTGATCAGGTGAGGTTCGACCGTGCGTTCCCTGGCAATCAGGCGTTCGAGGATTTTGCGTGACTGCACGCCGCCGGCATCGATATTCAGCTTGAGCAAATTGCGCGTCGGGTGGGCAAGCAGGTTCTGTTGCTGGCGCTCGAGCATCTCCAGGTCTTCGCTGAAAATCTTGCCCTGACCTTCGCGGATGCTTGCGGTCAATGCCTCATCGTCGGGCTTGAAGTTGCGTGCCATGCCCCAGAAGTACCAGATCGAGGTGTCGGTCTGCGGGGTGATGAAGTCCACCACAATGCTCGCCGCCTTGTGCTCGGCGGCCGCGTGGTAGCCGCCTTTGCCGGCATGGGCCACGCCAACTTCGATCAATACATGGCTGGGCGGGGTGAAGCGGCAGATCTGCCAGCGGTCCACGGGCACATCATCGGCGAGGTTGTTACCGCGCAGGGCCATGCGCCAGAACGGCGGGGCCAGGATGTTTTCCATGTGCCGGGCGGTGATGACTTCGTCGCCTTCCACGCTGGTCACGGGCGCTGCTTCGTCGATTTCCTTCTGGCCGATACTGGAGGCATGCACGTAGGTTTCGTGGGTCAGGTCCATCAGGTTGTCGATCATCAGGCGGTAGTCACACTGGATCTCGAACAACCCGCCGCCATAGGCCCACTCATCACTCACGGCCCATTCCAGATGTGGGATCAGCGCGGGATCGGCCAGGGCCTGATCGCCCGGCCAGACCCAGATGAAACCGTAGCGCTCGACGGCCGCAAACGTCTTGTTGCAGGGAAACCCGCGTACGCGCTGCCCCGGCATTTCCACCGTCTTGCCATCACCGCCCATCACCAGGCCGTGATAGCCGCAGACCAGGTTGCCGTTCTCGACATACCCCAGCGAAAGCGGGGCACCGCGATGCGGGCAGAAATCCTCGACCGCCATTACGGCGCCATCCAGGCCACGATAAAACACCATTTTTTCAGCGCAGATCTGTCGGCCCAAAGGCTTTTGCGCAATTTCATCAGGGGTGCAAGCGACGTACCAAGTGTTCTTGGGGTACATGACGACTCTCCAGGCAACGCGTTATTTTTATTTAATGGATCCATTAAATGGGCGGCTGGCTGGATAGGTCAACGCTAATGCGGTTATATATTGGGCGATTATCGGTCAATTGGGTTTCAGTGGATCCAATGATCCGTTCTTTAAAAGGACTCAAAGACGGGCAGGGGATCTGTGGCCGTGAAGCGGGGATGCACATTTAATTGACGCCACTATATCGCCACCCTATTATCGCCGCCGAATGGTGGCACTGAGCCATGTAGAGGGATCTAATCGATGTGGCGTTTTGCACGCCGGACCAGGCTCAGCCTGCTGTCCGCTTTTTTTTGCCTGGGCGCGGGCGGGTGGGCGCAAGCCGCCACACAGCAGGCTGCCCCAGGTATCACCGACCTGATTCGTGATCGTCAGGACCGCCTGCTCGAAGAGCAGCAGCGGCGGCTTGAGGATCTCAAGGAGTTGCCGGGTAAATCCGCGACGCCTACAACGCCCACAGGGCCTGCCGACACTCGTTGCTTCCCGATCAAAGCCATTGAGCTCTCCGGCGCTGAAGCGTTGTCCGAAGGCGAACGCAACCGCCTGATCAAGCCTTACATCGACCAATGCCTCGGCGTACCACAGCTTAACGAGGTGCTCAAAGTCATCACTGACCGCTACCTGGCCAAAGGTCTGGTGACCAGTCGCGCCTACCTGCCGCAGCAAGATCTCTCCAGCGGGCACCTCAAGATCCAGGTGGTCGAAGGCAAATTGGAAAGCTTGAAGGGCGCTGAAGGCAGTGGCATCACCGACCGCCAACTGGCGATGAGTTTTCCCGGCAAGCAGGGCGAATTGCTCAACCTGCGCGAAATCGAGCAGATGGTCGACCAGCTCAACCGTCTGCCCTCGAACCAGGCGCAGATGGAACTGGCGCCGGGCAAGGCGGTGGGCGGTAGCGATGTGTTGGTCAAAAACACCCCGCAGAAGCCTTGGCGTGTGGGCCTGTCGCGGCACAACGGCGGCCAGCGCAGTACCGGCGAGCAGCAGTGGGGCGCGAGCCTGGATTGGGACAACCCATTGGGCCTGGCTGACCAACTGTCGTTGCGCGGCGGGCACGATGCTGTCAGCGACCACCAGAAAACCTCGCGCAATTCGATGCTCAACTACAGCTTGCCGTTCGGCTGGTGGAACCTGACCTACAGCTACACCGAGAGCGAATACCGCTCCCGGGCCGAGGCAAACAATTTCACGTTCAAGCAGACCGGCGACAGTCAGAACCACCAATTGCGTCTGGAGCGTGTGATCCACCGCGACGCCCTCAGTAAAACCTCCCTGAGCACCGGCGTGGCCTACCTGCGCACGAACAATTTCATTGAAGACAGCAAGCTCGCCGTGAGCAGCAACCGTCTCAGTGAAGCCCAGTTCGGCATCAATCACGGGCGACGTATCGGTGAGTCATTTCTCAACATTGACCTGGGCATGCAGGACGGCATTGGTGCATTCGATGCCCAGGCCAATCATCATCCAAAACCCGGCCAGGCCGATGCGCGTTACCGCAAATACACCGCCACGCTGAGCTACCTGTACCCCTTCAAGTTGTGGGGCGAGTCATTGAGCTTCAGCAGCCTGATGACCGGCCAGCACAGCGAAGACGTGCTGTTCAGCCCACAACGCATGAGCCTGGGCGGGCAGTCGTCGATTCGCGGCTACAAAGACCAGATGCTCGCCGGCGACAGTGGCGGTTACTGGCGCAACGACCTGCGCTGGAGCCGCCCGGTGACCTGGGCCTGGCTGCAGCCGGTGCTCAGTGAGTACGGCACCAGCCTGGGTTACGACCAGGGCGTGATCAGCCGCGACCGCTACAACGCCGAGCAGCATGGGCGGATGAGCAGTAACTCGCTGGAGCTGTTTGCCCGTGGCAAGAACGTCGCCGCCAGCGTGACCTTTGCCCACTCTCTGGAACGACCGGCCGCTATCACTGAGCGTGAAGCGCCGATCTATTTCCGACTGGATTTCTTTCTTTAAATTTTTGACCGCCTTCGGGCAACGAGACATGACATGGACGTTCGCCAGTTCGCCTTCCTCGCGCGCCAGCCTTCTGCTGCCGTAAAAAGCCGCACCCACTTCCTGGGGCTGCCTAAACGTGGGTTGGCGTTGATCCTGGCCAACGCCATGTTCTGGCAACCGCTGCTGGCTCAGGCGGACGGCATCGTGGTCAGTGCACCGGGCACCACGCTCGCGCAAGCGGGCAATGGCGTGCCGATCGTCAACATTGCCGCCCCCAACGCCAACGGCCTGTCGCACAACCAGTTTCATGACTACAACGTCGGTGCCAACGGGGTGATCCTCAACAACGCCACCGACCGCACCCAGTCCACCCAGTTGGGTGGCATCATCGTCGGCAACCCGAATTTCCACGGCAGCGCCGCCAACGTCATCCTCAATGAGGTCAACGGCGGCAGCCCTAGCCAGTTGCGCGGCTATACCGAAGTGGCGGGGCAGTCGGCCCATGTGATTGTCGCCAACCCCTACGGCATCAGCTGCAATGGCTGCGGTTTCATCAACACCCCGCAAGCCACGCTGACCACCGGCAAGGCCGTGATCGAAAACGGCCAGATCAACCGCTATCAGGTTGACCAAGGCACTGTTGCCATCGAAGGCGCCGGCCTGAATGCGAGCAATGTCGACCAGTTCGAAATCATCACCCGCGCCACCACGATCAATGCGCAGATCCAGGCGAAAAAACTCACCATCGTCGCCGGTCGCAATGACGTTGATGCACGCACCCTGAATGCCACCGCGCGAGCCGCGGATGGCAGCCAGGCACCGGACCTGGCCATCGACTCGTCGGCGCTGGGTGGGATGTATGTGGGCGCGGTCAAGCTGATCGGCACCGAGGCCGGTGTTGGCGTGCGGTTGTCGGGTGACATGGTGGCCGGTGGCGATATTCGGATTGACACCGCAGGCAATGTGATCATGGGGCAGACCTCGGCCGGTACGGCGCTGGCGGTCAATGCGGCCAGTGTGCAAGCCAAGGGCGCAGTGTATGCCGGTACCGATTTGTCGGTGAAAACCCAAGGCGCACTGACCAACCAACAAACCCTTGCCGCCAAGGACAGCCTCACGCTGGACGCGGGCGGGCGATTGACCAACAGCGGGATTATCGAAGCCGGCGTCAACCCCGACAACAGCCGCAATGCCCAGGGTGATGTGCGCCTGACAGCCCAAGCCATCGATAATACCGGCAAGACCATCATTGCCAGTCGCGACCTCAGCCTCGATACCGGCGAACTCACCAACCAGGGCGGCACCCTGAGTGCTCAGCGCAATGCGCAGTTGAGCGCCACGAGCCTGGACAACCAGAACCAGGGCCGAATCTTGAGCGCCGGCAGCCTCGGCGTGAACGCGGGGCAGTTGCTCAACAGCCAGGGCGGCCTGTTGACCAGCAGCGCAGCACTGACGGCAACGGTCGGCCAGTTGATCAACCGTAACGGCGAACTGTCGAGCCTCGGCCAGGCCAGCTTGCAGGTGGCGATGCTGGATAACGTGGCAGGCCTGGTGTCGGCCGGGCAAACCTTGAACCTGAATGCCAGTTCCGCCATCAACAACCAGGCCGGGCGGATCGCTGCGCACCAGGCCGTGCAGTTGAATGCCGCTTCCCTGGACAACAGCCAACAGGGATCGCTGACCAGCCAAGGCACGCTCGCTGTTGAACTCAGTGGCAGCCTGGCCAACCAACAGCAGGGCCGTATCGAGTCCAGCGGCAACGCGACAGTCAAGGTCGGTGCGCTGGATAACCAGCAGGGTGGGGCGCTCACCAGCGGCCAGGCCCTCGACCTGACGGCGGGCGTGGTGAATAACAGCGGCGCTGGTCGGATCGCCAGCGCTCAAGGCTTGAACGCGAATCTCGGCAGCCTCGATCAACACGACGGCGGGCGTTTATACAGCAACACCGACTTGAGCCTGAACCTCAACCAGGGTCACCTGGACAACCGCAACGGGCTGATCAACGCCGCTGGGCAGTTGACCCTTGGCAACCTCAACAGCGTGGATAACCGCCAAGGTGAGATTTCCAGTGCGCGGGCGTTTACCGTCGTCGCACGCACGGTCGATAACGCGGCCGGCAAGCTGCTTAGCGACCAGGGGCTGACCCTGCAGATTGCCCAGGTCTTGAATAACGGTGCGGGGCTGATTGCGGCCGCCGACCTGCAAATCGATGCCGCCGGCCTGGTCAATGACCAGAACGGCAGCCTGAACAGTCGCGCTGCGCTGAACGTTCGGGTCACGGGGATGCTGGATAACCGTGGCGGCAGCGTCAGCGCTGTCGGTGCGAGCCAGGTCAATGTGGGCAGCTTGAACAACGGCGGCGGCAAGGTCTTGAGCGAGCAGTCGCTGATGCTGGCCGTTGCCCAGGCGTTGAATAACGCTGCAGGCCGGGTGAGCGCCGCATCGTTGCAGGTACACGCCGGCAATCTCGATAACAGCGGCGGTCATCTGGTGGCGCAGAACGGCCTGACCCACGACGTCGACGCCACACTGCTCAACCGCAATGGCGAAATCCTGGGCCGCGATGTGCGGCTCACGGCGGGCGTGCTGGACAACGCCCAAGGTCGGATGCAGGGCGACACTCTGCTGAAGATCAACAGCGGCGACCTGAGCAATCGTAATGGCACCTTGGCAAGCAGCCAGACCCTGCAACTCACTGCGGCCAGCCTCGACAACACCCTCGGCAAGCTCACCAGCAATGCCGCGCTGACCGCCGCCATTGCCGGTCACCTGCTTAACCAGAGCGGGTTGTTCAGCGCAGGCACCGACCTGCAACTGAGCAGCGCCGACCTGGACAACCAGGGCGGCCAGCTTAGCGCCGGCGGCGCCCTGCAATTGCGCACCGGATTGCTGGATAACAGCAGCGGCGGGCGCATCAACGGCCAGCGCCTCAGCGCGAATGTGACCGGCCTGGACCAGCACAACGACGGTCGTCTCTACAGCCAGGGCGACTTGAGCCTGGACCTCAATCGCGGCCATCTGAACAACCAGGGTGGGTTGATCAATGCACCGGGGTCGTTACTGTTGAATAACCTCAACAGCGTCGACAACCAAGGCGGGGAAATTTCCAGCGCCACCGGCTTCAGCCTGCAAGCGGACAGCCTGGATAACACCCTGGGCAAGGTTTTGAGCGAGCAGGCCCTGACCTTGCGTATCGCCCGCGCGCTGGCGAACGCCAAAGGCCTGGTGTCGGCCACGAGCCTCGACGCCCGGGCTGGGAACTTGAGCAACCAGGGCGGTAAATTGACTGCGCGTACCGCGTTGAACCTCGGCGTCGATGGGCTGTTGGATAACCGCAGCGGCGAGTTGCTGGCCAATGACCTGGCGTTGACCGCCGGTTCACTCGACAACAGCGCAGGGCGCGCCCAAGGCGATCGCAGCGTTGCCCTCAGCAGTGCTGCCCTGATCAACCAGCACGGCACCCTGGCGGCCGGCGAGACCTTCATCCTCAATGCCGCCAGCCTGGATAACAGCGCAGGCACACTGACCAGCGACGGCGCCCTGACCGCCGTGATCGCCGGGCAGTTGCTCAACCAGGCAGGCTTGCTGGCTTCGACCGGTAATCTACGCCTGAACCTGGGCAGTCTGGATAATCAACGCCAGGGACGCATCAGCAGCAAGGCCGACCTGACCCTCGCCGGCACCACGCTCGATAACCGCAACGGCAACCTTGCAGCGGTCGGCGTCTTGAAAGTCAACGCGGCCAGCCTGGATAACCGCCAGGGCAGCGTGTATGCCAACCAGAATCTCGACCTGGCGTTGAACGGTGCCCTGAACAACAGCCAGCAGGGACGCTTGCGTGGTGATGCCCAATTGGGCCTGAAGGCAGGCCAGGTGGATAACAGCGACGGTGGGCGCATCAGCGGCGGGCAGTCGCTCAGCGCCAGCGTGACGGGGTTGGACCAGCACAACGATGGTCGCCTGTTCGGCCAGGGCGACGTCAGCCTGGATCTCAATCGCGGCCATCTGAACAATCAGGGCGGCGCCATCACCGCACCGGGTCAATTGCGGCTGAGCAACCTCAACAGCGTCGCCAACCAGGGCGGGGAAATCTCCAGTAGCCGGGCGTTTACCCTGGCGGCCGATGCGCTGGATAACCGCAACGCCAAAGTCCTCAGTGAACAGGCGCTGACCCTGCGGATTGCGCGCGCCCTGGACAACACCCTGGGCCTGCTGTCCGCCCAGGCGCTGGACCTGCGTGCCGACAGCCTGGACAACCTCGGCGGCACACTCAGTGCGACTGACGGCCTGGCGGTGCAGGTCGAGGCTGCGCTGGACAACCGCAACGGTAAACTGTTGGCGCGCACCGCCTCGGTCAATACCGGCTCCCTGGATAACCGAGAGGGCTTGCTCCAGGGCGATGCCACGCTGAACCTCACCAGCCTTGGTGCCCTGGATAACCGTCAGGGCCTGGTGTTTGGCGCCCAGGCGCTGGACATCACGGCGGCCAGCCTGGATAACAGCAGCGGCAAACTCTATTCCAAGCAACAACTGGCCGTGTCGGCCAAGGGCGCGTTGGGCAACGCTCAAGGCACGCTCAACAGCGATGGCACCCTGGTGCTCACGGCCGGGCCGGTAGACAACAGTGCCGGCGGGCGCATCACCAGCCAGCAGCAACTCACGGCCTCCGTCACGGGGCTCGACCAACACAACGATGGCCGCCTCTACAGCCAGGCGGGTGTGAGCCTGGACCTCAACCACGGCCACCTGAACAACCAGGGCGGCTTGATTCATGCCCCCGGTACGCTGCTGCTGAACAACCTGGCCAGCGTGGATAACCAGGGCGGCGAAATCTCCAGTACCCAGGCGCTGAGGTTCAGCGCCGACAGCCTGGATAACCGCGCCGGCAAGTTGCTCAGCGAACAAGGGTTGATCGTGCGCATTGCCAAGGCCCTGGACAATACCAAGGGCCTGGTTTCCGCCACTGGCCTGGACTTGCGCGCTGATCGCCTGGTGAATGCCGAGGGTTCGCTCAAGGTCCGCGACAACCTGACGGCGCAGGTCGACACGGCACTCGACAACCGCCAGGGCGAAATCCTCGGCGCAAGTACCACCCTCACGGGGGCGTCGCTGGACAACAGCCAAGGGCTGATCCAGGGCGACAACCGGCTCACCCTTGAGCACTCGGGCGCGGTCGCCAACCGCAACGGCCGCCTTGTCACGGGCCAGGTCTTGAACCTGAGCGCCGGCAGCCTCGACAATACCCAGGGCAAGCTCACCAGCGACGGTGTCCTGAATGCGTTGATCAGCGGTCAGTTGCTCAACCAGGCGGGGCTGTTGGCCGCCACTACCCAGCTGCAATTGACGGCTGCCAGCCTGGATAACCAGGCCAAAGGCCGTATTACCGGCAAGAACCACCTGAACCTGAGCGTCGGCCAATTCGACAACCGTGGCGGCAGCGTCGCGGCGGTGGGGCAATTGCAGGTCAACGGCACCACGCTGGATAACCGTGACGGCGGCCTGCTCAACTCAGGCCAGGCCATGACCCTGGCGGTGGACACGCTGGATAACCGCGCCGGGGAAGTCTCCAGCGTCACCGACCTGACGCTCACCGGCCAGCAGTTCGACAACAGCGCCGGCGGGCGCCTGTTGGCCAACGGCGACATGCAGTTGACCCTGCAGCGCTTGAACAACCAGCTAAAGGGCATCATCTCCGGGCAGCAGTCGCTCAACCTGAACGCCGCGCAATGGGACAACAGCGCCCAGGGCAGCCTGTACGCCAAGCGCAGCCTCGGCATCACCTTGAGCGATCACCTGAATAACCAACAAGGTGCGTTGCGCAGCGATGGCGACCTGAACCTGCATGCGGCCAGCCTGGCCAATGACAGCGGGCGTATCAGCAGCGCCGCACCGCTGGTACTGACCACCTCGGGCGCGATCAGCAACCAGAAAGGCGAGTTGCTCAGCGCGGTCGCCTTGACCTTGACCAGCGCCAGCCTCGACAACCTGGGCGGGAAAATCATCGGTGACGGTGCCGTGCAGGTCACCACCGGCGCTTTCAACAACCAGCAGGGCGGACGGCTGATCAGCGCCGAGCGCCTCAACCTGGCGGCAGGGCAGGTGGACAACCGTGGACAGGGTCGCATCGCCAGCGCCAACACCCTCACCGCCAGCATCACCGGGCTTGACCAGCGCGGCGGTGGCCAGCTTTACAGCACGGGTGCGCTGACCCTGGACCTGAACAAAGGCCACCTGAACAACGCCGCAGGCTTGATCAGTGCGCCAGGCCAGCTGTTGCTCAAGAACCTGGCGACGGTCGCCAACCAAAGCGGCGAGATCTCCAGCAAACAGGCGTTCACCCTGGCCGCGCAAAGCCTGGATAACACCGACGGCAAAGTGCTGAGCGACCAGGCGCTGGACCTCAAGATCGATCAGGCGTTGATCAACCGCAACGGCCAGGTTTCTGCGGCCGGGCTCACGACTCAAGCGGCAAGCCTGGACAACAGCGAGGGCGTTTTCAGCAGCTCGAAAGACCTGAGCCTGGCGTTGGCCGGTGACCTGCTCAACGTCGACGGCGAAGTCTCGAGTGCCGGCGCCAGCGTGGTCAACGCCATGACCTTGAACAACCACAACGGTCAGGTGATGGGCGATGTCAGCCTCGACCTGGCGATCCAGGGCGCACTGGTTAACCAGGCGGGCACCCTTGGTGCCGCCCAGCGCCTGCAAGTCACGTCGGCGAGCCTGGACAACAGCCAGGCCGGCAGCCTGGTCAGCGATGGCAGCCTGCGCGTGAAAGTCGACGGTTTGCTGGACAACCAGGCCAAGGGCAGTGTGATGGCCAAAGGGCTCATGGACATTCAGGCGGTGAGCCTGGACAACCGTGGCGGGCGTGTTTCCGGGCAAAACCTGCTGACCCTGCGCGGCAACAGCCTGGATAACCGCGCCGGCGCGATCCGCGCCAACCAGGACCTGAACCTGTACCTCGGCCAGTTGGACAACCGCGAGGGCGTGCTCAACAGCAAGCAGGCCCTGGGCATCACGGGCCAGTCGCTGAGCAATCAGGGTGGCTTGCTCAGCGCCGCAGGCCCGGTACGTCTGGCGCTGGAAAACGCCAATAACGACAAGGGGCGCATCGCCAGCCAGGCCGACCTGGACGCTACCATCGGCATCTTGACGCAACAAGGTGGCGAGCTGGTTGCCCAAGGCAATCTGGCCCTCACCGGCACCCGCCTCGAGAACCGCGACGGTGCTTTGGTCGGGGCCACAAAAGCACTGAAACTCAAGGTCGATAGCGTCGATAACCGGGCCGGCGAAATCTCCAGCCAGATAGACGCCGAGCTCAGCGGCCAGCGCTTGGACAACAGCGGCGGCAAGCTGCTGGCCGGGACAGCGCTGCAATTGGCCGTGGCCCAGATGATCAACCAGGCCAAGGGGCTGGTGTTCGCCCAGGATGCACGCTTGACCGGCACGCGCCTGGATAACGCCCAAGGCACCGTTGCCGGCCAGCGCTCGCTGGCGATTCAACTGGCAGCGGGGCTGGATAACAGCTACGGCAAGATCAGCAGTGAAGGGACGTTGCAACTGCTCGGCCAACGCATCGATAACACCGGCGGCAGTGTTTCCAGCGCCGGTACGCTGGACATCAGCAGCGCCAATGAGCTGCTCAACCAGGGCGGTATCCTCGAGACCGCCCAAACCCTCGCCCTGACCAGCGCGAGCCTCGACAACAGCCAGCAGGGCCTGATCAAAAGCCAGGGCGCCGCGACCCTGGACACCGGCCTGTTCAACAACACCGTGGGCGGGCGCCTGATCAGCGCCGACAGCCTCGACCTCAAGGCGGCCCAGGTCAGCAACGCCGGCCGCATAGCCAGCGCCGGCAGCCTGAACGCCAGCCTCACCGGCCTCACCCAGCAGGGTGGCGAGTTGTTCAGTAACACCCAACTGAACCTGGATTTGAACCACGGTGACTTGAACAACGCCGGTTTGATCAATGCACCGACCCTGGTGCTGAAAAACCTCGGCAACCTCAACAACCAGAACGGTGAGATCTCCAGCCAGAACGCCTTCACCCTGGCAGCGCGCAACCTCGACAACAGCAACGGCAAGCTGATCAGCAACCAGGCGTTGACCCTGCGCATCGACCAGGCCCTGGCCAACCTCAAAGGCCGTATCAGCAGCGCCGGCCTCTACAGCCGCAGTCTCAGCCTGGACAACACTGAAGGGCTGGTCAGCAGCCGGGGCGTCCTGGACCTCAGTGCCGGCGAGCTGATCGATAACCAGCGCGGCACCCTGATGGGCGACGGCAAGGTGTTACTGGCCAGCGCCAACCTGGACAACCGTGGCGGCGAAATCGCCGGCAAGGCTGAACTGACGGTCAACGCGAACCGCCTCGACAACCAGCAAGGCCAGTTGATCGGCACCGACACCCTGCACCTCAGCGGTGCCAGCCTCGATAACCGTGGCGGCCTGGTCGGCGCCACAAAAGCGCTGACACTCGACGTGGCCGGCATCGACAACCGCGCCGGTGAATTGACCAGCAAAGCCGACGTCAACGTCACCGGCCAACGACTGGATAACAGCGACAACGGCCAGGTCTTCGCCGGCAGTGGCCTGAACCTCAGCGTCGATCAACTGCTCAACCGCCACGGTGGTCAACTCAGCGGCCAGCGCCTGATGCTGACGGGCACCAGCTTGGATAACAGTGGCGGCAAGCTCCTCAGCCAACAACCACTGCAAGTGGAACTGGCCGGCGACCTGGACAACAGCCAGGGCTTGCTGAGCAGTGAGGGGACCCTCGACGTCAAGGCGCGCAGCCTCAACAACACCCAGGGCAGCCTCTCCAGCGCACAGGGCTTGAGTGTCGAAGTCACCGGCCAACTGAACAACCAGAACGGTGAACTGGTCACCGATGGCGCCCTGGTGCTGCGCAGCACCGGCCTGGGTAACCAGCAAGGTAGCCTGAGCGGTAAAGGGCCGATTGCGGTCACCACCGGCGTGCTGAATAACCAGGGCGGGCGCCTCAACAGCGGCGACACGCTCAACCTGAGCGCCGGCCAACTCAACAACGGTGGCAGCATCGGCAGCGCCAAGGCGCTTACGGCCAGTGTCACGGGCCTGGACCAGCAGGGCGGCAAACTCTTCAGCAACACCCGCCTGAGCCTCGACCTGAACAACGGCCAGTTGAACAACCAGGGCGGTCTGATCAATAGCCTCGGCCCGCTGCTGCTCGACAACCTCAATGCCGTCAACAACCAGAACGGCGAAATCTCCAGCGCCCAAGCCTTCACCCTGGCCGCGCAAAGCCTGGACAACAGCAACGGTAAACTGCTGAGCAACCAGGACCTGACGCTGCGCCTCGCCCAGGCACTGGCCAACGTCAAGGGCCTGATCGGTGCGGCCAGCCTCAACGCACAGGCAGGCTCGGTGGACAACCGCGGCGGCACCCTGACCAGCCGCAGCGACCTGCAGCTGACCAGCGAAGGTCTGCTCAATAACCAGGACCAGGGTTTGATCAGTGCCAAGCAGGCGCTGACCCTGACCAGCGCCAACCTGAACAACCAGAACGGCAGCCTGCTCGGTACGGCAGGCGTCACCCTCAGCGCCATGGCGCTGGACAACCGTGCCGCCGGCCTGATCAACAGCCAGGGCACCCTCAACCTGAGCGCCGCCAGCCTGGACACCGGCAGCGGCGGTGAGGTCTCCGCCAAAGGCGCGATGGACCTGAACCTGAGCGCCCTGAGCCTGGCGGGTGGCCGTGTCATGGGTGAACAACGCGTCACCCTGGACCTGAACAACAACGACCTGGATAACCGCAACGGCTTGATCCTCGCCAAAGGCCCGTTGACCCTCAACCGACTGCGCACCTTCAACAACCAGAACGGCGAACTGTCCAGCCAGCAAAACCTGGCCCTTAGCACCGGCACCCTGGATAACAGCGGCGGCAAGCTGATCAGCAGCCAGGTGCTGACCGTCAACGCGACCCACCTGCTCAACCAGAACGGCCTGGTTTCCGGTTGGCAGGGTCTGAACGTCTACGGCGGGCGCCTCGACAACCGCAACAACGGCACCTTGTCCAGCCGCAGCGGGGCAGTCGACGTGGGCCTTTCCGGCGAACTGCTCAATGGCGGTGCTGGTGCCTTGGTCAGCCAAGGGCAACTGAGCGTACGGGCGGCCAGCCTCGACAACAGCGGCGGCATCCTGTCCAGCGGTGCCGGGCAAAGCCTGGTCATCAGCGCCGGGCTGAACAACGCCAACGGCGGCCTGATCGACAGCGGCGCCGACCTCGACCTGCAAGCCGCCACCCTCGATAACCAGGCCGGCACCGTCAACGCGCAGCAGGCGCTCAGCGTGACCGGCACCGACCTGCACAACCAGGGCGGCACGCTCGCCAGCAACGGCCGCTTGACCCTCAACCTGCTGAGCATCCTCGACAACACCAACGGCAAGCTGGCCAGCGCCGGCCCGTTGCTGCTGCAGCGCGCTGTCCAGGTCAACAACCAGGGCGGCCAGATTGCCAGCCAGGGCCTGCTGACGCTGCTCACCGGCGGCCTCGACAACCGCCAGCACGGCACCATCGCCGGCAAGGACCGCGTAGCAATCACCAGCACCGGCGTCCTGCAAAACGACGCCGACGGTTTGATCTACAGCCAGGGTGCAGACCTGCAAGTCAAGGCTACCAGCCTGAGTAACCGTGCGGGCGTGGTACAGGGCCAAAGTGGCTTGAGCCTGGATGTCAGCGGTGAGCTGGATAACCAGGATGGCAAGCTTCTGGCGCAAACCGGTGATGTCAGTGCCAAAGCCAATACCCTGAATAACCAGGGCGGCACACTCGCCAGCCTCAAGGGCCTGTTGGATGCCAACGTGGCTGACAGGCTGCTGAACGGCTATAGCCAGGTCGACAAGGCCGGCGTGATTCAGGGCCAGCGCTTGAACCTGATCGCCGGCAGCGTGGATAACCAACACGGGCGTATCGCCGCGCAAAATGGCGACGCCGTGGTCAACGCCAATTATTTCGCCAACGCCTACGGCGGCCTGTACGCCAAGGACCTGCTGCGAGTCGGCGGTGCGGGGCTGGACAACAGCTTCGGGCAAATGGCGGCGAACCGGGTTGAACTGGGTCTCAGCGGCCAACTTAGCAACCACTCGGGGATTATCGAGAGCGACACCCTGCTGAACGTGCAAGCCGGCAGCCTCGACAACCAGGGCGGCCAATTGCGCGCCATGGGCAGCGGCGGCAAGACCGACTTCCAGGTCGGCGGCGTATTCGACAACCGCAACGGTCGCCTGGAAACGCGCACCAGCGACCTCACCCTCAATGCCGCAAGCTTCCAGAACCAGGGCGGCAGCCTGCTGCACAGCGGCAGCGGCACGTTTGATATTGCCACCGCGAACCTGACCAATGCCGGGGGCACTGTCGTCACCCAAGGTGGCTTGACCCTTGCCGCTGATACCTGGACCAACAGCAGCGTGATCCAGGCTGGGCGTTTGACGGTGAACGTCAATACCTTGAATCAAGCCGCAGGCGGCCAGTTGTTGGCGTCTGACAGCTTCGTAGGCAGTGGTGGTAACTGGAACAACGATGGCTTGATCGCCAGCGATGGCACGGCCCAATTGACGCTGGCCGGCAGCTATGGCGGCAATGGGCGTTACAGCAGCGTGGGTAACCTGGGCCTGAGTGCCGGGCAAGTGAACCTGAGCACGGCGGCGAGTATTGCCGGCGGACAGGACAGCACGATCAACGTGGGCGGCCAGTTGACTAACGCCGGGCGTCTGACCTCGGCCAACACCATGACCGTCACGGCAGCAGGTGTCAGCAACACCGGCACACTGGCGACAGGCGCCAATCTGACCCTCAGCAGCAACACCCTGCTCAACAGCAATGGGTTGATCACTAGCGGCGGCGACATGCAGTTGTTGGCCACCCGCTTTACCAACACCTATGCCGATGTTTACGGGCTGGGTAATGTCCTGATCGCCAAAGATGCCAGCCAGACCAAAGCCGATTTGCTGGATAACCGTTCGGGCACCGTCGAGAGTGCGAAAAACCTGACCGTCAGTGCCATGACCGTCAATAACGTCAGGGACGTGTTGGAGTATTCGGGGCATGAAAAAAGTTCGGTCAAGATCACCGAACTCGACTGCAACCTGATCCCAGGTGCGGGATGTGACTTCCGCAGCAAAGGCCGTCGAAATGGTCTGTGGCAAATCGATGAAATCGATCGCTTGAACGTTACCCGCAGCAGCGTGGCCTCGGCGCTCAGCAGCGGCGCTGACATGCAGATCGACGCCCAGACGCTCAACAACCTGAGCAGCACCATTGCCGCCACGGGCAACCTCACCGCCAACGCGACCACTATCAATAACCAGGGTGTGCAAGCCCAGGAGATCAAGACCACCCGCACGTATTGGAACTTTGTCACGCAAATCTTCCAGGCGCTGCCGGCGGCCGCCAACTTCAATGCAAAAAATAGCCCTGCGCCCTCGGCGACCGTCGAAGCAGACCTCAGCTATTTCCTCAGCCTCATGGGGGGCGGCAAGCTTTCCGAAAAAACCACCACGCTCAATAGCGATGGCCAATCCTACGATGCGGTCATCCAGGCGGGGGGCAACGTCGCACTGAACGCTGCCCAGAACATCAACAACAGCGTGGTGCGTCCTTACTACGCCTATGTAGCAGCCGGCCGCACGAAAGCCGACACAGGCGCAGGAAGTGGCTATTCGACGGCGATCTCCATCAATTCGCAGTTGCCTCCCAACCTGGCCCAACAGCAAGTGAACCCCCTCGCGCTCCCGGGCTTCAGCCTGCCCACCGGCCAGAATGGTTTGTTCCGCCTGAGCGGGCAGGGCGCCAGCAGCGGGCAAGCGGCTCAAGCTAATGCCGGGCCTCAGAGCTGGACCCTTGGCGCCGCCAGCGTCGGTTTGGCGCAACGCCAACAGACCCTTCCTGAAACCCAGGGGCGGACGATTCAGTTGGAAGAGGTCACCCAGCTCTCCGCCAACAGCCGACAGGTATCGGTTACGGCCCGCGAGGCCAGCGGAATCAACGCCAGGGCCAGTGCCGTTAACATCGCCGGCATAGGCAATGCCGATGCGGTCACGCTGCAACCTGGCCGTACCGGCGGCGGCGATATCACCCAGGTCGATGGCATCAACACCCAAAACCCTGTTGAAGGCTCGCGGCCGACGGTTGATGTCTCTCGTCCGAATGTCGACCTGTCTGGCCTGACACCCGCCGAGCGCGACGCCCGTATCGTGCTGACCACACCCGATGGAACATCGTCTGGCGGCACTCGCCCTGACCAGAACGTCCCAAGCCTCTCAACTGCCGATCGCGCAACCAGCGTTGTAGCCGTTGCGCCGAGTAGCACGCGCCCCGACCTTGACCTGCCGGGCCTGATCCCACAGGCCCCTGTTGCACAGGTTAGTGTCGTCGCGCCGCAGCCATCCGTGGTGGTTCCGGTGGCGCCTCTGCCACGAGAGACCCCGTCGGTCACGCCGCCAGTCGATCAGCCTGGTGCAAGCGTCAGCAGCCGACCTGCCGTGGTCGCAGTTGTGCCATCTGCGGCTGAACCGACTCCGGTTGCCAGCCAGACCGTCAACCGGGTGCAGGGTCTTCCAGACAAGAGCGCGGTGTCGCAGCCGCACAAATACTTGGTCGAAACCAACCCGGTGCTCACCGGCATGAAGCAATTCATGAGCTCGGACTACCTGCTGTCCGGGCTGGGCTACAACCCGGACGAGAGTGCCAAGCGCCTGGGCGATGGTTTCTACGAACAACGCCTGGTTCAGCAAGCCGTCGTCGCACGTACCGGCCAGCGTTTCCTCGATGGGCAAACCAGCGACGAAAAGCTGTTCAAATACTTGATGGACAATGCCATCGCCAGCAAGCAAACGCTGAACCTGGCGGTAGGTGTCAGCCTGAGCTCCGAGCAAGTCGCGGCGCTGACCCACGACATCGTCTGGCTGGAAAAAAGCGTGGTCAACGGCGAAGAGGTGCTGGTGCCGGTGCTGTACCTGGCCAACGCCAACAACCGCCTGGGGCCCAACGGCGCGCTGATTGCGGGCAATGACGTCAGCCTGATCGCCGGCCAGAACCTGAACAACGTCGGCACCTTGCGTGCCGGCAACAACCTGTCGGCCAAGGCCGGCAACGACCTGGTCAACAGTGGCTTGATCGAAGCGGGCAACCGACTGGACCTGCTGGCGGGCAACAACATCGTCAACAAGGCCGGCGGCATCATTTCCGGACGCGACGTCACCATGACCGCCGTAAATGGCGACGTGATCAACGAACGCACCGTCACCGGCCACGACAGCAGCGATGGTGTCATCAGCGAACACAGCGACTTTCTCGACAGCGCCGCACGTATCGAAGCGGCCAACGACATGAGCATCAGGGCCGGCCGCGACTTCTCCAACCAGGGCAGCGTGCTGCAAAGCGGGCGCGACACCACCATCCAGGCCGGCCGCGACCTGAGCTTCGGCTCAGTGGAGCAGATCAACAGCAACGCGAACCTCAGCGCCCGCAACAACAGCCGCTCCGTCACCCAGAACGGTTCGTCGGTGACGGCGGGTCGCGACCTGTCAGCGATTGCTGGCCGCGATCTGACAGCGATTGCCAGCCAGATGGATGCCAAGCGGGATGTGGCGATGTCGGCGGTGGGCGACCTGACGATGGCTTCGGCGGCGGACGAGCAGCATTCGGCGTTGAACCTGAAGAAGGTGAAGGCGCAGGAAGACCATGTGAGCCAGGTGGGCACGTCGGTCAAGGCTGGCGGGGATGTTTCGCTGAGTGCTGGCAAGGACCTGGCGATGATTGCCAGCCGCGTCAGTGCGGGGGATGAAGCGTATTTGGTGGCGGGTGGAAAGCTGGGGTTGCTGGCGGCGGAAGACAGCGATTATTCGCTGTATGACATGAAGAAGAAAGGGAGCTTCGGGAGCAAGAAGACTCAGCGGGATGAGGTCACGCAGGTCACCAACATCGGGAGTGAGATCACGACCGGGGGGGATCTGACGCTCAAGAGTGGTAGTGATCAGGTGTATCAGGCGGCCAAGCTTGAGAGTGGGCAGGACATTACGTTGGATAGTGGTGGTGGTATCACATTTGAGGCCGCCAAGGATCTGCATCAAGAGAGCCACGAGAAATCCAACAACAACGCATTCTGGGTATCGGCAAAGGGCAAGGGCAACACCGACGAGACCGTACGCCAGACCCAAATGGTGGCTGAGGGCAACATTGCGATCAAAGCCGTTGAGGGCCTGAAGATCGACGTCCTGCAGGTAAACCAGCAAACCGTCAGCCAATCCATTGATGCGATGGTCAAGGCAGACCCGCAGTTGGCTTGGCTTAAAGACGCCGAAAAACGCGGTGACGTGGACTGGCGCCAGGTCAAGGAAATTCACGATAGCTTCAAATACAGCAACTCGGGGCTTGGGCCGGCGTCGCAGATCATTATTGCGATTGTGATGGCGACAGTACTGGGGCCGATGGCAGCTACGGCTGCGGGAGGAAGCGTAACGGGGGCTGCTGTGGGGGCCGTTGCGTCCGGGGCTGCTACCAACGCCACCGTGAGCGTTATCAATAATCGGGGCAATTTGGGGGCGGTACTCAAGGATGTGACTTCTTCGGATGCGATGAAGGGGTATGTCATTTCAGGCGTCACAGCTGGTTTAACTGCCGCCTATTTTGATGGTTGGACCGGAACACATACGGATACGGCTACTGGCCAAGTTATCGGTCCGAAGTTATACACCGTGAACGGTGTGGGGCAGTTCGCCGCAAACCAAGTACTTCAAAATGGCACCTCTATGCTGCTGAGCAAAGCGCTCGGGCAAGGCGGTAGTGCCAGTGACGCGTTGAAAAGTGCACTGTTCAATACCTTGGCCGCCGCCAGCTTTAACGCTGTGGGCGATTACACCAAAGGCGTAGTCGCTGATGGTTCTGTGCCGAAAATTGCCATTCATGCCATGGTCGGAGGGTTGCTGGCAGAGGCGACAGGTGGAGATTTCCAAACAGGTGCCTTAGCCGCCGGGGCGAACGAAGCTTTGGTTGCGGACCTTAACAAACTGGTTAAGGGCGATGGGCGCTTATTGACCATGAGTTCTCAAATCGTTGGCGTTTTGGCTGCGGCTGCTCAAAAGGATGTGGATGCTAGCAAACTGGAGAAAGGGAAGTGGATCGCGCAGAACTCTACGCAGTACAACTTTTTAGGTGATCACTCTGCACCGGAACGGGATAAAGCCCGGGAGGACTTTGAGAGAGACCGAGGGATAGGCGCCGCTAAAAAACTTGTTTCCTTGGAGGGGGCTGATCAACGCAGCGACAATTTGCTGGCAGCCTACAAGAAAGATCCTGGGTCTTTATCCAAGGACGATGTATCCGAGTTAACGGCCTATCTTCAGGTCTATACCTATGAGCAGGTAGCGTCAAAAGGCGAAGCAAAGGCACGTCTAGACCTAGAGAACCTGTTGAATAATGGGCCGACCCCTACTACCGATTTCTATTACGCAGGTACCACCGAGGCAAAAAATGCCTACGGTGACACCGCTCGCGCTGAACTGGGGTGGCTAGAGAAGCTCTATTGGTCCCGCGACAAAAGCGCCAACGAATTGACTTACAAGGACGCCAAAGGTGTCTTACGAGAGAGTTACGAGCAGCAAGGTCTTGCGAATATCGGCAATCCTGCCATTTATGGACTTTCTGGTCCTTTAGGCGCTACTGTTCGAATTGCTGCTGCAGCCGATGGGGTGCTTCAAGCCGGTTACGGTGCAAACCAGGCTATCAACGGTGACGGATGGAATGCTGCGGGTAATATTCTATTCGGGACGTTAGCGGTTGCGGGGCTGGGGGTTCCTGGGGCTAAGCCTGGTGTTTTCGGTGCAAAAGGTGCCGGTTCTAGTGGTTTCAGTGGCGGTAAACCATCTATTGTTGATGACCCATATAGCCCGAATGCTGTTACTGAAAGGTCTAGCGTAAATAGAGATTATTATGGTCGGGAAAATGCTGCCGATGAGTTTTCTGCTGGTCTTCCAGATTATGCAACGCATTCAACAGCAAAGAGCTATCAGTCAACGGCGCCAAGAGATCTGAACGAGCAGACTTTGTGGAACAGAGTGACAGAAAATCCCTCTGCCGGCCGTGATACAAAACTAGCGGGCGATAAAGACTTCCCGCGGAGTGAGGGATGGAAAAAAATGGAAGTAAGTCACCGTCTACCTAGCGGAGAAAATATAACCATCCACTACCAGTACAACTCCGTAACCGGTAAAGCATACGATATGAAAATTACTACGCCGCAACAGCTGCCCCCTGTGCTGCAGCCCGGTAGGACTATTGAGTGATGTGGATATGATTATTCGAGAAATTGGGCGAGAAGAGCCTGTAAAGGTGTTTGGGATTTACTGGATAGAGAACGAACGGTTTTACTGGGTCATTCCTTATGATGGCTACGGTGGCCTGATGGCACTCAGCGATAGAGAAGTCAATGTTGTTGACTCTTCTTTGTCAAGTGATCTCATCCTCTGCAAGGATGGGGGGGGAGGGGACATGATTCTGCATTGGGCAGCGGAAGATTTGATTGAAGAACTTGTGGAGCGTGATCCGCTAGCAATGGTTGAGTTCTTAGAACGCATAAAAGGCTGATGGTGAAAAAGGGACACGTGAGATTGTTGTGCGCAGCGACGATGACTTCAGCGCAGCGGTCAACGGAAACGGTAGGGCTAAAGCATATATTAATGAAAACGGCGAATTGGTTCCACCTAACGTCAACGGGACCGGCAGCGTCCAAACGCACGTGCGCGGTGGCAATCCTGAGAATTCGCCCTATATATCTGTTACTGATCCAAGTGTAGCGTCGACCCCGAAAGACTATGGTTCTGATAAAATTGAGATCGATGTGAAGCGCTTAAAGCAGGACATTGATTCTGGTAATCTGCCAGGTACCAAATTTTTGTAAAATCAGCAAGTGACAGCGGAGTTGCAATCGAAAGTGGATGCGGCCCGGGCAAGGTACACAAAAAATCCGTCTGAAAATAACAATGATTCGTTGATTAATGCTGAGAGAGATCTTAAGAACGCTACGCGCGATGGGGAATGTTTGATTAAGGGCTGTGTACCGGCTGACTATATTAAGAAAGTAAAAAAATAGGTTTATATGGACCCGAAAACATACGAACTATTGAATAGCGTTCCTGAGCATGCAGATTATGCTGTGACTGCAGGAGATTTGGATCCAGAGGATATTCCACCGGAAAGAATTGGCGCTGTGCTAAATTTGCTCCGTCATACGAATAATAAAGAAGAGCACTTTTTGGCTGCGAAACTGCTGACCAGTTGGGGGCTCTGTGAAGGTCTAGTCGCCTTAGAAGGGGATATGGAAAAAAACGAATGCATCGAAGGAGCATACCCCCACCGACTATATGGTTACGACGACACTTATCACCAGATAATCTTAGCTGTAACTCGATATTTTGCCAACGTGGCTGATCGCGGGGGAACTGAAGCGGCTAGAACGCAAATTTACTCTCCTCTATCGAAAATTATTTCGTTGGCGAGTAGTAAGCCGTTCGAAATAGCCAAAATTTTTGACTTTGTGAAAAGAAAGAACTATTTGGAATATGTGCCGCTTATTGAAGTTCACCTTGTTGCTATAATCGATCATCCGGAATTACATCGTTGGAAAATTTTTGATGCTATTGAATTCTTGATGGATTTTAGACCCGATTTCGTTTTGTCTCTGCTTCAAGAAAAGAAAAAGTCAATTGATGATTTTAGGCATGTGAAATAGGGTACAGACCCTGAGGGATCCCCACAAATCTATCTCAGGCCCTGCGCTTGAGGGAAAATAGGGGTCGGACCACGATTTTGCGTTTTTTAGAGTTCAGCAGACTTGCTCTTTAAAAATATAAAGAATGATGGTCTGGTGCCTATTTCCCTCTGGGCGGAGGTGGCTCCTCTGATGCTTGCTTGACCAAAACCCCTATTAAGCCAAAACAGTAATCCCCCACGCCGAATACAACAGTGCTTTCTTTGTTTTTTCCGTTGCCACGTCATCGTTTCTTTACGCAGGTCTAAAAGTTCGGCACCAGGCTATATGTTGACACGGCACAGCCCAATAGCAAAAACACCGAGCCGCCGTTGGGCGTTACGACGGCTCGGTACTGCGTTAAAGGCTTAGCTGCCCGCTACTGCTGCCTCCCGCTCCATCAGCTTGTCCATCAGCAACACCCCCAACTCACTCAACTGGTGTATTGCCAGCGCTACATCGCGTGGTTTCCCGGTCAGGTCCTCGGACAGGTCGAGCAGCAAGGCGCTGACTGAGGAAAAGGTTTCGTAGCTGTTGGTGATCAGGGTTTCTGAGCTGGTGTCGGGGGCGACACTGAATAAACCCGGCGGCGGCTGAGGTGCAGCCGTTTCTGAATTGAGGTAGTGATCTATGGCGCGATGCGCCGCCTGATTGAGTTTCAGGTCGGGCTTACTTGGAGGATTAGGCGTGACTTTGAACATACTTGGAATTTCCCACTTTAGGGCCGCCACCTCTGAGCTACTAAACTAAGGGGTGGCAGCTGTGCGCAGGTTAGTAGACCGGGGAATTCCAAGAAAGCCGGCGCGCCCGAGGACGCCCTGCACACAGCCACCATAAAGCACGGACGTTGTCGCCCGACAGATGAAGCTTATGCACTGATTGGAATAACCCCAGGCTACTAAACCCGATCGCTGAGTTTTCAGCGACCGAGCAACCTTAGAGACGCCCACTCAAGCGCACAAGCCGGCGGATTCTGACGCAAGCGTAGGCAAGGGAGCAAGGCGCTGTCGCCTCGGACTTTCCTGTTTCAGGGCTTGTTGTAGGAAATGTACTCATTCGGCAAAACAATTGGGCGGTCATTACCCTTTGGCGACACTCGCCCGCCACTGCGCCGGCTGCTCCAGCCGCTGCGCCGCATGCTGTGTGGTGGCTTGCGCGGTATACGCTTGGCTGGCGACTTCACCGATCGCTCGCAGTAGTTGGAAAATAGGGGGCATACCACGCTTTTGTGTTCTTTAGAGTTCAACAGAGTTGCTATTTAAAATTATAGAAAGAATGGTGGTCTGACCCCGATTTTACTCAAAGATGGAGGAGTCCAGCTCAAGTATGGCGATCCTGATGGCGTAGCAGGATTGGTCGTGAATGTAGATAAAGCGGGAGTGCTGGGATTTGAAATTCGTGCAGCAAAGAATCATCCCTACTACGATGCATCAGGCACTGATATGTTTGCCAGCGCAATGCAACGCCTCGGCAATGAAGGCGTCAAGGTCAATCAAATCCGTGGGGCTTGGGAGGCGGGTACTGACAGCGTTAACACTGCTCGTTATCTCGAGAATATTGCCAATGGAATGTCAAAAGAAAATGCTGCTTTGAATACATGGACAGGCCAAATAGCCCAAAAGTACGGATACGGAAAGGTTGAAAAAATTGAAACCATTGGAGATATCAATTGTGTCACCTTTAAAAAATAAGTATTTGTTAGCCCAGTTGCTGGAAGGAAAATTGCCGAGCACTGTACTGAGCTTTATGTTAGAGGCTGATCCTGAGTTGGATAAGTATGTTTTAGCAAATATTTTTTTGGAAGAGTTTGATCGTTTGGATAGCAAGGTCCTTCCTGTAATATGGAAGTGGAAGAGTGCCAAATCAATCATGGGTATTTCTGACCAACAATTTGATGAGGCAATACTCGCGCAAATGAGGATGGCAGGTTATACGGTATAGTTAATAATAGGGAGGGTCTCAACCGATTTCATCGAAAATAGGGGGCGGACCCTGAGGAGTAAATAGGGGTCAGACCACGATTTTGCGTTTTTAGAGTTTTGGTAGAGTTGCTCTTTAAGAACATTGGAGAATGATGGTCTGACCCTATTTCTTTTGGAAATCACCTAGTCAGCTAGAGTTATTTAATTCATTGATTAAGAAGGTTAGACCAGTTGGGGAATAGTTTTGAATGTTTCTAGAGATGGCGATGTGAGAGGTGTTCTGATTGATTATCTTTCAAATGATAAGATTGAAGATGGCGAGTGCTATTTTGAAAGTGTCTCGAATTTGCTTTCTGAGTATCTTCGTCTTGAATGTTTAGGAGATATTTGTTTTTATCGACGTGAAATCGATAAAGCAATAAAATACTATGAGTCCTCTACACGTTTGGCGCCAGAGCGAGCAATCGCAAGATATCTTTATATTGCAGGAGTTAAAAATGAGAGGTTAGGGAACTTTGTGGACGCTTTTAAATATTATCAAGCGGCTATTGAAACCGAACCTTCATTTGTTGATTCCTACGTGGAGCTTGGAGGTCTTTTAGTGAAAATTGGTGATTTTGAAGGCGCCTTGAAATGCTATGAAGATGCTTTGGAAATAAAACCAAGGGATTTGATTAGTTATGAGAATTTAATTTTGGTTTTGACGAGGCTTTATGAAGGTGATAATGAGCGTTATAAAGTTGAATTTCGTGCTGCTAAGTCAGCTTATGAGGAGCTTGAGCGAGCCGGCGGGCTAATCTCTTCAGATAAGTTCGGCAAGTGGTAATAATGAAGCATAGGGGGTGGGCCCTGCTTTTGTGTTTTTTAGAGTTCAGAAAAGTTGCTATTTAAAAATATAAATAATGGTGGTCTGACCCCTATTTCCTAAAGGTTTTATGGGGTATGGCCCGGACGGAGCTTCAGGATTAGTGGGGTCGCTTAAAAAACTCCTAGAATACACTCAGTCTCAAGGAGCCAAGACAGTCACCCTTAAAGGTTATTACGCGTCAGAGGAAGGCGCAGCATTAGGGGCCGGGAAAGTGGGCGAGAAATTCTCTTTTAGTTTTCCGGCTACCAAAGAAGGACTTAGAGAATTTTTGAAGGGGCTAAAGTAGTGAACCATCCAAATTCAGTGAGCAAACATCTGAAAAACCTCAATTTGTCTGGTTATGGAGGCTATATACCTCTCAGTAGTGACCCCGAACTGGGTCAGGGGGTATATGAAATTTATTTAGATGGCTGTGCCTTAAAGATTTTTGAAAAAGGCGTAGCTATAAAGTTTAAGGGAAAAAATGTTGGTGCTCTTTATTCTGATATATTAAAAATTACTAGCCATCTATCTGCGGCGGTGTTTTCGCAGGCTTCAGCGAACCAAAATGTGAATATTTCAATTCCTTTGGAAATTCATCTTTCGGAGAGTGTTGTGGTTTTTGAAGTTCAGTTGCTGATTTATTCTAGAGTGTTAATTGTTTTAAATGATATGTGGCGAGGTTATAAAAAATAAACGGTCAGTCACTGAGGGATGCCCCCTATTTTCCCTAACCCCCACACACCATAACCATGCTTCCCTTTATTCACCGCCGGTCATCGCCTCAATCTCTATCAAATAACCATGATGCAACCCCGCCACCGGAACCACCGCACGAGCCGGCCGATGCTCTCCCAGATAACACGCATAAACCCGATCAAAAGCGGCCCAGTGCTCTACCCCCACGACATACACCGTCACCTTCAACAGGTCACTCGCACTCCGGCCCGCTGCGCTGAGGATCGCCATCAGGTTATCGAGCGCGATCGAGGCTTGCACCTCGAACGGTTGGTCGGCGCTGTGCTCGCCGTTTGTGCGCACCGGCAACTGCCCGGACACGTATAAAACGCCCTGGTGCAGTATCGCCTGGGAGTAGTGCCCGCCCGGAGCGGCCGCGTTGATCGTGTGGATCAACTCGATCTTACCAGCCATGCAGGCGACTCCAGGTGTGCACGGCGCCTTCGGCGTCGCAGGCGTGATAGTGCGGGAATTGCGCGCCGGTTGCGCACGCGTGGTTGGGCAGGATGCGTAGGCGGCTGCCGATGGGGAAGCGCGCCACGATGTCGGTGTTCTGGGCCGCTCCAAGGGTGATGATGCCGTGCTCCTGGTTGGCGCCCGTCACTCGCGCACCGTCGATCCATTCGCCGGTTTCGGTACACACCTGCCCGTAGCCGAAATCCTGGCGCTGGCGTTGGGTGCCGCGGTCACGGCTCATGGCCATCCAGCCGGCGTCGGTGATGATCCAGCCTTTGTCTTGCTGATGCCCGATGACGGTGGTCAGCACGCTCAGGGCCAACTCGTCCGCCTGGCAAACGCCGATGTTGTGCATGACCAGGTCGAAGAATACGTAGACACCTGCACGTACCTCCGTCACGCCTTCCAGGTTCAGCGCCGACAGGGCGGTGGGTGTGGAACCGATGCTGACCTCCGGGCAGGACATCCCGGCTTGGCGGATTTTTTCAGCGGCGCTGACGCAGAGCTGGCGTTCCTGTTCGGCAAGGGCCTGCAATGCTGGAAGAGTGTCGAGTTCATAGCTGGAGCCGGCGTGGGTCATCACGCCGCGCAATTGCAGGCCACCCTCGACAAGGACACGGGCAACCGCTAGCAGCGCGGGGTCTTCAACGGCCAGGCCTGAGCGGTGGCCGTCGCAATCTATCTCGATCCACACGTCGAAACGTTCGTCGTGTTGCCGTGCGAAGGCGACAATCGCTTGGGCCCCGACAACGCTGTCGATGAGCACACTCAAGTTGCAGCCCTGGCGCCTGAGTGCGAGGGCCTGAGCCAACTTGCCTGGCGCTATGGCCACGGCATAGAACACATCGTTGATGCCCTCGGCAAAGCAGTACTCCGCTTCTTTCAGGGTGGACACCGTGACGCCGCTCGCGCCGGCGGCTACCTGCGCCTTGATCACGGGCAGGCATTTGCTGGTTTTGATATGCGGGCGCAAGCGCACACCCAAGCTGTGCATGCGTTGCTGCATGCGCTGAATATTGCGCTGCATTCGCGAGACATCGACTAGCGCGACGGGGGTATCGAGAGAGGCAATCGGGGCTGACATGACAGAACTCAGGTGGCTGGATACGCGGCCACTCTACTCAGCGTTCGTAAAGTTGTGGTTCAATCAATGGTCATCAATCATTAAGTAAAACTAAATGATCTCCGTCGAAGATCTACGCCTGGCTGCAACACTGGCGCGCTCCGAGTCTTTGAGCGCTGCGGCCAGAATGCTCAACGTCTCGCCACCCGCACTGTCCATGCGCCTACGTAAGCTCGAGACGCTGCTGGGGCTGACCCTGGCCAATCGCGATGCCCGGCGCTTGAGCCTTACGGCTGATGGCGAGCGTTTCTCCCGTGAATGTGCGCTGTTGCTGGAGCAACTGGAGGCGTTGCCGGAGTCGTTCAGGCAACAGGACCAGCGGCTGACCGGCACGCTCAGGCTGGCGGCGCCGTTCGGCTATGGACGCCAGCGGATTGCACCGCTGCTGGCCCGCTTCGCCAGGTTGCATCCACAGCTGCGCCTGCAGCTGGATTTGCGTGAAACGCCATGGCCTGATCGTCACGACAGCGACGCGGTGATTCACATTGGTCACCTGAACGACAGCCTGTGGATCGCCAGGCCCCTTACGCAAAACCACCGATGGTTGTGCGCAAGCGCAGCCTATCTGGAGCAGTACGGGGTGCCATCTTCACCGGAGCAACTGGCCGAGCATCGCTGCATTTGCATTCGTGAAAATGATGAAGATGTCACGCTATGGCATCTGCGTAAGGGGCAGGGGCGCAAAACACTGCGCATCGAACCCGCGCTGTTGAGTAACGATGGAAGCGTCGCTCGGCGTTGGGCCGAGCAAGGCTTGGGCTTGGTGCTGCGTTCGCAGTGGGATGTCAGTGATGCAATCGCCAACGGTAGCCTGGTCCGGGTATTGGCGGATTGGCAATTCGACAGTGCGCCCATCAATCTGTTGGTGCCCTCACGCAAGCTGCGTAGCCCGCGGGTGGAGGTATTGGTGGCGTTTCTGGAGGACGCATTGAAAGCCTGATCAGATGAAGGGCGGCGCAAACATGCTTCACGCAAGTGCGCCGCTTGCCCGACGGCTATCAACTGAAGCGGATATCCAGCGAGCGAAGGTAGGTCTGCAGCCCCGCGTCCTGGATCGGGATCAGGAACGCTTCCTGGCCGGACTCGTTGAAGTGGGCGTGCCAGTAGCCGGGCGGCGTGACAAACGCCAGCCCCGGTGCCCAATCCACGCGAACCGGGTGACGTATCTGGCCATCGGCGTCCAGGTCGGTGCCGACCAGGGTGTAGCAACCTGTCGGGCAATCGACGATGAAATCCAGCGCAATGGACTGATGCCGATGAGGCTTCTGGACCGAACCAGCCGGCAGAATTCCATACATGGCCCAGAGCACATGGGTCACGGTTCGGGTTTGCGGGAAATTGCGGTTGCCCAACAAGATGCTGATACGGCTGCGGTCTTGCGCACGCGGGTCATCGGCCGCTTCACGCAACTTCGCGTTGGCGGTCTGCGCCGGGTACAACGTCGGCAAGAACCGGTCAGTGCTGCGGGTCACGCCGAGATAGCGCAACAGGGGCTCGTCATGCACGTAATAGAGCCGGGCGTCCTCGGTCGCGCTGAAACAGGCGCCCAGCAGACCTGGCAGTGCCATGAAGCAGCCTTTGGACCATTCCAGGGTGTGCTCGCCCTGGGTCACTTTACCTGCGCCGGCAATCACATAAAAAACCTGCGAGGTGGCGTTGGGCTGGAGCGTCAGGCTGTCGCCCGCATTGAGGCGGATAAAGTTGGCACAAAGCCCGGGGCCGGTGGCCGGCCCTTCGCAGCCCAATGCTTCGCTCAGGTCCAGCGGCACGACCCGCGAGGGGCCTGAGTCGCAGAGCGAGGCTGGAAAGTTGTGGTAGGGCACGCCTGTAATGAGCTTGGCGCTGATCGGATTTGCCGCTTTGCTGTACTCGAAATATTCCGCTTCGCGCTCGTTTGGCGGCACGGCGTCTACTGCATCGATCCTGAATGTGCTGTTCACGATTGTCACCTCGCTCGCTGATCCGTGGATGCAGCGTAGGCCGGATCAGGCCCTTCTGCAAAGTGCTGATATATATAGAAACTGCGACCGTTATGGCAGCAAAGCTATTTGTTTATTTCTTCTTAGTTGGTACTTTCGTTCAGGTTTATAAAGCTTCGTTTATTGTTCGATTTCGGTACAAAGTCTGTATGTATAAGAAAAATTTCAAAAAAAAGTATTAACTTTTCCTGGCGCTTGCCGATGGCTATGCAAGTCATAAAAGGTAGTCGTTGTGCGAAATAATCAACCCGTTACTCAGCGCGAAGTTTCACTTGACCCACAGCAGAAACTTATCTCTACAACAGATGCCCGAGGCGTTATCAGTTATTGCAATGACGCGTTTGTCGAGATCAGCGGTTTTAATCGAGAAGATCTGATAGGGGCTCCGCAAAACATCGTTCGTCATCCGGACGTGCCCCCAGCCGTATTCGCGCACATGTGGAGTGCGCTTAAACAAGGCCGGCCATGGATGGGGATCGTCAAGAACCGCTCCAAAAGTGGCGATCACTATTGGGTCAACGCGTACGTCACACCGATATTCGAAGGCAGCCAGGTGGTGGGCTTCGAGTCGGTCAGGGTCAAGCCGACGGCGGATCAGGTCCGTCGGGCGCAAGCGCTCTATCAGCGTATCAGCCAAGGAAAGTCGGCCATTCCTCGCTGGGACAACTGGGTGTGTGCTGCGCAGGATTGCCTGCCATATCTGGCCACCGGGCTGGCGGGTGCGGTGAGCGGTGTGTTCTTCAGTGCGCCGTTGGCATTCGGTGTGGCGGCAGCCGTGGCGTTACCGGTCGGCTGGGTCTTTTCACGTTGGCAAAAGCGCGGAACGCAGCACCTGTTACAGATGACCGAACCCTCGACCTCCGATGCGTTGATTGCGCAGATGTACAGCGATGCCCGTGGCCCGCAAGCCCGCCTGGAAACGGCTTTCGTCAGTCAGACTGCGCGTCTGAAGACTTGCCTTACCCGTTTGCAGGACACCGCCGAGCAGCTCAGCCGACTTGCGGGGCAATCCGAGGCGCTGGCCGCTGAGGGCTCGAAAGGCCTGGAGCGCCAGCGTGTCGAGACTGAGCAGGTGTCGGCCGCAGTCAACCAGATGGCGGCGACGACCCAGGAAGTTGCCCGGCATGTGCAACGCACCGCTGATGCCACCCAGCAGGCCAACCAGCTGACGGGGCGTGGCCGCGATGTAACCCGGGAAACTCGCGAAGCCATTGAGCGTCTGTCGAATGTGGTGAGCGAAACCGGCCTGACTGTGGCGCAGTTGGCGCGGGACAGTGATGAAATCGGCACGGTCGTGGATGTGATCAAAGGCATCGCCGATCAGACCAACCTGCTGGCACTGAATGCCGCCATTGAAGCTGCCCGTGCCGGCGACATGGGCCGAGGCTTTGCCGTGGTGGCCGATGAGGTCCGCCAGCTGGCACAGCGCACCTCGCAATCGACCACGCAGATCCATCAACTGATCACCACGCTTCAGGTCTCGTCCGGCAAAGCCGTGCAAACCATGGAGAGCGGTTGCCGCCAGGCCGAAGAGGGCGTACTCCAAGTGCTCGAGGCGGACAAGGCGTTGCTGGGCATCAGTGAAGCCGTCGCCAACATCACCGACATGACCACCCAGATTGCGAGCGCTACGGAAGAGCAAAGCGCGGTGGCCGAGGAAATCAGCCAGAACATCGCCACCATCGCCCAGCTGGCCGACCAAACCTCGGAGCAGGCGCACCAATCGGCAGGGCTGAACACCGAGCTGACCCGCACGGCTTCCACGCAATACTCCCTGGTCGAGCGCTTTAATCGATAAAGCCTGCCCTTAGCATAATGCTGGTCAGTTAATAACCTGTGGGAGGGGGCTTGCTCCCGATGGACTGCGCAGCAGGCCCAGCCTTTTCAAACCCAAAGCTGGTGCCGCTTCGCGGCCAATCGGGAGCAAGTCGAATCGTCGCACCGCCCCTCCCACAATGACAGCGTCAAGCTTTAACTGACTGGTATTACGCCTTGCGCAGGCTTTTTTATTGCGCGCAGCTTGGTTGTTTGCCTTACAAAAGCTTCCGACATGTTCCTAAAGTGCGCTTCAACGCGGCCGATAATTCAGTCTAAGCATGGCTTCCGATAACAACACATGCGATGTTCAGCTCTAGCGTTTCTCCTTGCCAAAACTATAAATACCCGCAGGTGAAGTCATGAATATCAAGCAGAAGCTGACCTGGGCGTTCGCGGCTATCGCGTGCATCCCGGTCATCCTGGTCGCCGTTTTGGTAGTGCTGAATGTGCGGGAGGGGGCCCAGGCCAATTTTCTCGACAGCAGCGGTCGCGAGATCCGCCAGATCGACAATGGCATGAAGCAGTTCTTCGACGGCATCAGCCAAAACGTCGACTATGTTGCCAAGGACCCGCGCGTGGTTGCGGCCAAGGACCTCAAGAGCTACGCCGGCGCCGATGCCGCACAAATTCCGCTGACCCCGACCAACAAAGAGTTGCTGGCGATATTCGACCAGTTCGCCAAAAGCCATCCGAGTACCGCTTACCTGTCCCTGGGGCTGAGCGACGGCGGCTACGCCAGTTGGCCGGACGATACCAAACTGAACAACTACGACCCACGCGTGCGTCCCTGGTACAAAGCGGCCATCGCCGCGCCAGGCACCACCGTGCGCACCGGTGCCTACTACTGGGCGCCGGACGATGCGACGCTGATCGGCACCGTGCACACGGTTGCGGATGCCGCCGGCAATATTCTCGGCGTGGTGGGCCTGGATGTGTCGCTCAAGCAGCTCACTGAACTGGTGCGCAACATCAAGCTGGGCAACAGCGGCTACCTGATGCTGGTGGAGGCCAACGGTAACGTGCTGGTAGACCCCAGCGACGCCAAGCACAACTTCAAACCCCTGGCTGACCTTGGCCCCAACTACGCCGAACTGGCCAAGCGCGGCGACGGTGTGACCCAGATCGAGATCGATGGCGTGCCCTACATGGCCAACGTGGTCAGCTCCAAAGACCTGGGCTGGCGTTTTATCGGCCTGATCAAGCGTGATGAAGTGATGGCCGAGGCCACCCGCCTGACCTGGTTGATCGCCGCCATTGCAGCGGCCTTGGCCTTGGTGTTCGCGCTTGTCGGTGCCAGTTTTGCCCGCGTCATCGTGCGTCCGATTCGCGGCGTGGCCGACGGCCTGCAGGAAATCGCCGAAGGAGAAGGCGACCTGACACGCCAACTCAAGGTGCAGGGCAAGGACGAAACCGCCGGCCTGGCGGGCTGGTTCAACCAGTTCCTGGGTATGATCGCTCAATTGGTGCAGCGCATCGGCAGCGCTTCATCGGACCTGCAGACCGCCGCCGCCGACACCAGCGAAGTGGCCAACAACATGAACCAGGCCGCAGGTCGCCAGCGTGAAGCCGTGGAACTGGTGAGCACGGCGTTCAACGAAATGGTGGCGACCGCCAACGAAGTCGCGCGCTCGTGCAGTGCTGCCGCGTCGAGTGCCGACGAAGGCTACCGCGACGTCCATGACGGTCAGCAGCACATCGGCGAAGCCACCGGCAGCGTGCTCAAGCTCAGCGAAGACTTGCAGAGGTCCACCCAGACCATGCAGTTGCTGGAGCAGGACAGCCAGAACATCAACACCATTCTCGACACCATCCGCTCGATCGCCGAGCAGACCAACCTGCTGGCGCTCAACGCCGCGATTGAAGCGGCGCGCGCCGGTGACCAGGGCCGCGGCTTCGCCGTGGTCGCCGACGAAGTCCGCGCCCTGGCGCGTCGCACCGCCGACTCCACCGGCGAGATCGACAGCCTGCTGGGCAACCTCGCCCGCCGCACCCAGGAAGTCACGCAACAGATGCAAGGCAGCCTGCAGGTGTCCCACGCCAGCGTGGAACGCATCCAGCAGGCCCGTGACAGCTTCGACAAGATCCGCGGCTCGGTGGACTCGATCCGCGACCAGAACACTCAGATCGCCACCGCCGCCGAGCAGCAGCACCAGGTGGCTGAAGAGATCAACCGGCACATCGCACAGATCCATGCCGATGCCCAGTTGGTCGAAGGCTTTGCGCAGTCCTCACAGACTGGCTCGGGCCGGTTGATAGAGATTTCCGGGGAGCTTAAGGGCTTGGTAGGGCGTTTTAAATATTAGTCTCCCAGGCCGAATGAAAACGGTGAGCTTTCATCGTTTTCATTCGGGCGGTCAATGCAGTCTTTTCCCTGGGCGTGCCCGCAGGTTATGTCTCAGGCCTGGCAGACGCCGTCGGCGGAGGGGGTCGATGGAGAACACAGCGTCCCGAGTGAGTTTATGCCTATCATGAAGAAGCGTTCATGCATGCACTTTTCTGATAACTCGCCGGATAATGCCCATGAGAGACCTGCCGCCCACCGCGACCTTGCGCGCATTTGAAGTTGCCACCCGGCACTTGACCTTTACGTCGGCCGCACAGGAACTACATGTGACTCAAAGCGCGGTCAGCCACCAGCTCAAGCATCTTGAGGCCCTTTGGGGCGTGCAGTTGTTTGAACGTGGCAAGGCGTTACGCCTCACGGCCGCGGGGGCGGCGCTGGCGCCCATCGTGCGGGAGTTTTTCATCAGCCTGGAGGCGACTCTGGGTGATTTGCGCGAGCAAAAAGGCAGGGTTCGACTCAGCGTCAGTACCACCTATTCCTTCGCGCTCAAATGGCTGCTGCCACGCTTGCCGCGTCTCTCTCGTCAGCACCCGGAGCTTTTGGTCTCGCTGGATACCACGGATAAAATAATTCATTTCTCTCACGGCCAGGCTGATGTTGCGATCAGGCTCGGCAAGGGCAATTACCCTGGTCTGTATTCTGAGTTCCTGTTTGGGGAGCAGGTGTTTCCTGTGGCCAGCCCAGAACTGTTGCGGCGCGTCGGGACTCCGCAGAACCCTGCGCAGTTGTTACATTTCCCGCTTCTGACTCGGGACGGTGCCGAGTTGGTACCCAAGTGGGAAGTGTGGTTTCAAGCCGTCGGGCTGGCCTATTTGCCGCTTCAGGAAAGCGTCAGATTTGGTGATACCAACATGACGGTGGAAGCGGCTCTGCTCGGCCAAGGCGTTGCATTGGTGCGCAGCGGGCATGTCGAGAGCGAAATCGGCGATCGCCGTTTGGTTCGGCTGTTCGATGTGCCGTTCCCATCGCCGCTTGCTTATTACTTCGTCTGTCCCAAGGGCATTGAATCACAGCCGCACATCGCCAGCTTTCGTCAATGGTTGGTCAATGAGGCGCTGAAGGTAAAACACGTAGAACCTTAAGGTATGAGCATTCATTCATGCTGCGATGAGGAGCCTTCGCTTTAGTCCCGGCGCCGAATTGCCTAGAGTGGCGCATGCCTATCCATCTCATCTTCCTCGTGCTTTTCGCCGCGCTCCTGCATGCCAGCTGGAACGCGCTGCTGCGCAGTGGCGCTGATCGGCTATGGTCGATGACAGTGATGTGCATTGCCATCGCCGTCACCAGTCTCGTTGCCGCATCATTCATGCTGCCGCCCGCTATTGAAAGCTGGGGCTACGCGGTGCTTTCGGGGTTGTTGCATGTGGGCTACAACCTGTTTCTGGTGCGCAGTTATCGAGTCGGTGACCTGGGGCAGATCTATCCGATTTCACGTGGGTCGTCGCCAGTGTTGATCACCTTGGGCGCAGCCGTTTTTGCCGGAGAAAGCATCACGCCTGGCGAGTTGCTCGGCGTTACGCTGGTGTCATGCGGGATTATTTCCCTGGCCTTCAGAGGGCGCAGTCTTTCGGTTCCCAGCCTGCCCTATGCGCTGGGAACGGGCGGCTTTATCGCGGCCTACAGCGTGGTCGACGGCATCGGCGCCAGGCTCTCCGGTGCGCCGCTGGCCTACACCGTATGGATGTGCGCGCTGTGGGGCGTGTTGATGCCGGTGGTCTACATCGGTCTGCGTGATGCCCGCAGCTTATTCTCTGCCCGGCCCGGAACAGCGACTGCTGTGGTCGGCGGGCTGGTCTCTTTGCTCGCGTATGCAATGGTCATCTACGCGATGAACGAAGCGCCTTTGGGCGCGGTATCCGCATTGCGTGAAACCAGCGTGCTGTTTGCGGCGTTGATCGGCTATGTCTTCCTCGGCGAGACGTTAACCGCACGCCGGATACTGGCGTGCGTAGTGATCGCCAGCGGCACCTTACTTATCGGCTGATACAGCCACGGCTCAGGAGCAATATCTAATGTTCGACGTCTCGCAGGCACCGCTGATTCTAATCACGGGTGGAAGTCGTGGAGTAGGGGCAGCAACGGCTCGGCTGGCCGCTGCAAGAGGTTATGACGTCGCGATCAGCTACGTTACCAACGAGGCCGCAGCGTTGGCTGTGGTTGCGGATGTGGAAGCGTTGGGGCGCAGAGCGCTGGCGATGCGGGCCGACAGTGCGGACCCTCGGCAGGTGGCTGATTTGTTCGCAGCGATCGACCACTCGTTCGGACGCATTGACGTCTTGGTCAATAACGCCGGAATGCTGGCGACTCAGTCACGCCTGGAGGGTCTCGGCTTCGAGCGGATGCAGCGCATTTTCGCGGTCAATTCCATCGGGCCAATCCTCTGCGCCCAGCAGGCGGTAAAGCGTATGGCTTACCGTCACAACGGCCCGGGCGGCGTGGTGGTCAATGTCTCTTCGGCGTCGGCGCGCCTTGGCAGCCCCAATGAGTATGTCGACTATGCGGCGTCAAAGGGAGCCTTGGAGACTTTCACCATTGGCTTTGCAAAGGAGGTCGCGCGCGAAGGCATACGCGTTAACTGTATTCGCCCCGGACATATCTATACCGAAATGCATGCCAGTGGCGGTGAGCCGGGGCGGGTCGATCGTGTCAAGGAATCGATCCCCATGGGGCGGGGCGGACAGCCTGAGGAAGTGGCCCGCGCGATTCTATGGTTGGCGAGTGCGGAGGCATCGTTTGTTACTGGTACATTCCTGGATGTGACGGGCGGTAAATGAGTCAGAGACATGCTCGCGCAACGGAGTATTCGATGGACGCGCGAATTGCGCAGCTGTTCAGTCGGTTGTTTCGACAGCAACCGTACTGGCATAAGCATCCAATGATGATCTTGATATTTTGGTTAAATACATTGTGGCAGCCAGCACGGGAAGTCTTTCCGGTCGTGATTTATATAAGCAGTACAGGCCGAATCCATGTTCGGGCGCTTGTTTGTAGGGTCGATGTCGTGGAAAGCTGAGGTCATTGAGCAGTACGGTATTGGATAGGGTAATTAGGATTGTTCGCGAACCTGCATCCAGTCGAAAAAATCTTCGGATGCAAAGCCAACGCTGCAGTTGGCGTCGAACCGTTCGTTGATTCTGATGAGAGTCATCCGCTGAGCCTCTTGTGGTGAGGTCGGGAAGAAAGCTCCACCAGGTTTGCTGTGCATGAAGAAATCCCCGAGCTTGGCTCCGCAGTTTTCGCAGTGATTCATCAAGTAACGGCTGCCCACTGTTTTGCTGTAGGCCTGTTTGAATTTGTTGGTGAAGTGATGGATCTGCTTCGTGACCAAGGGAGAGAGGCTGACGACGTTGGAGACCGTTCCGCGATACCCATGGCACTTCCATTCGCCGAGGTTGCTTGTGAGCGCGAAATCTTCGTCCTCATCCTCGTAATAATCGAACTCTTCGTGTTGCTCGGGAAGCTTGAACGTGAACACGCGGGTCAAATTAGAGCAACCCCAGCAGTCAGACACTGACTCTATGACATAGTAATAAGGTGCTCTGACACTAAATTCAGGTCCGTGCTCTAGGTCTGCATGCTCTGTTACGGGCAGCCACTGAGCCAAGGGGGCGATGTCGACACCCTCGGGGATGTACCAAGTCTTCAGGCTCGGGTCCCACCTTGCACCGAGTGATTTCGCTTCGTCTTTTTCTGAGAAAGGGACTTTCAGATCAATCCTTGCCATTTCCGTATCCGTACGTATTGCTGAGTAAACGCCAGATCTCATGCTAGAGCCTTCTGGCCTTGTTGGGACCTGCAAACTTAAAAAAGAGCGACAAAGCAGGCTGATGGAGGGAGGTGTTGCAATAGCCCGCGGGTCTGTCGTGGTCAGAGGTAGATCCACAACTGCGCTCAATGGCTGGGTCTTCAATCAGGCTGTTTAAATAGCCTGTTAACCAACTATGGCAGTTATCATAGGTCGACCAAGTTTAGGCCTTAAAGGAGGCCTATAACTCGACTCAGGGCAGCAGCCAAGTGCTGTTTGGGGTGGTGGACCGAATGCCGACTGCCTGACACTGCTCCAGAATCGGCAGAATGTAGGTGATGTTGGTACGGCCTGGCTTGCCTCCTGCTATGTAACGCGCCGCCTGGCAAAGTGGGCCGGCTTTTTCATACGTATGGTTGGAGCTGATTTCCACCGCTTGTGCTTGGCCGAAATGATTGTTTCCGGCGAGGTAGTCCAACGTTTGCTGGAAAGCTGCTCGAGTCAACGCTAACTGCGAGTCTTCCGATCCTGTCTCAATCACAACGCGATTTGCGTCAACGGTCGTGATACGGAAACGGGCTTTGCGCGAAGGTGTTTGCAGCTCTGTGCCTTGCAGGCGGCTGATCAATGCCCAGAGAGTGCTGTCGACTTGAATGATGTGCTGCATGGGATAATTCCTTCGTTGCTGAACGGACGCTAGTTTTAACCTGAAGCGACTTATGGAATCCTGATACCCAACGCATTCAGCGATGGCGTATCCATTCGGCCATTCACGGTCAGCCCACTGTCCATCTGAAAGGCCATCAAGGCACCACGTGTCGCCTTGCCCATCACCCCATCAATGGTGCCTTGGTAATACTGGCGCACCATCAGCGCGGTCTGCACACGGGTGACCAGGTTGCTTTTCTGTTCATTGGTCACGCGGCCTTTTGAAGTGCTCGAGCTTGTCCCGCTGGTAGTGCCAGACGACTGATAAAAGCTATTGCTGTTTGAGGTGCTGCTCGAAGCACTCGGCGCACTGTAGCTTCGGGTACTGGTAGCGGGTGGGCTGTAGTAGCGAGGTGCGCTATAGCCACCCGAGCCGCTGTAGTGAGAACTGTGGGAACTGTGGGACCGGTGTGAACTGTGCGAGCGATGTGCCGCATAGATGTTGACGGTGTCTGGCGCATTGAGCGTATCGGCAAATACCGGGGGCTGTAGCTTGTCGTTGGGTTGCCAGTTCGCATCGGCGAGCGACAGATGGCCCGCCTGTGCCAGGGTGGGACCTGCCATTGGCAGCAGGCTGATCCCACTGATCAGGACTTTCCAGCGGTCGAGCAATTTCACTGTGCACTCCTTGCATAGGCGCTAAAGGCCTCGGTCGATAATAGTTGTACGCCGCGGCTCTGCCAGCGGTCGGTGTGGGATTTGAAGAAGCCAGAGCAATGTTTGACGGCAGCGCATTGCTGGCAGGTATCGATGAACAGGTTCTTCCAGTCCGAGATGCTTTGGCGGGCGAAACGCGAGAGGTGGGCCGGGATCAGGCACAGGGGCAAGTTGTAGATCGAAACCGGCACTCCGCGGTTGAACAGGAAATACACGGCCTGGCTCAACGATTCCTGATAGTCCAGCGGGTCAATCCACAGTTCTTCGTAGTTCTTCCTGGCCAGGCCGGTACTTTCGATACCCATCAGCGCAACATGCCGCACGAAGGGCAGGTTCCTGAACACGTAGTGGGCGAGCTCAGGCAAGCGTGGCGTGGTCAGGCGATTGAGCACCACGCGTATCTCGATGATCTGGTTGGCGCGCGCCAGGTTGTAAAGACCTTGCAGGGTTTCGCTAAACGCGCCGGGAGCCTGCACCACATAGTCATGGTCTTCTGCATTGTCGGCATACAGCGGGATGCCCCAGCTCAATTGAGGATGACCGATGGAAAAGAGCGCAGCGATCCAGCTCGGGGCTTGGAACAGACGCCCGTTGCTGAGCACATGAATGGATTTCTGCGGCAAAACGGCTTTGCACTTGGCCAGGATTTCGAGCAGGCCGTCGCGATAAAGCGTTGGTTCTCCGCCGCTGATTCCCAGATTTTCCTCGCCCGGGTCCATCAGGTCGATCAGCCGTAGGTTCTCCTCAATGTGCCAACGGTCATCGATATCTTTGGGCGGCTGCGAGCACATCAGACAGAGGCTGTTGCAACGATCAGTCATGAACAGCAGGTTGCTGTCCGAGCCTCGTCGATAGAGCACTCGCACCAACGCGTGGCCTGGTGTGATGGCAATGACATCGCCGGGCTGCACGACATTCGCATCTTTGGGTGTGTGCAGGTGTAGCTGCACACTGTCGAAATCGCCAATCAATGGCTCTGGGGTCAGGAATCCACCCACTGGTAATGAGAGCAGATGCGGGCTCCGTAGCCGTTCTTCGTTTGGCAGCCAAAGCAGCAGGTCACCGAACTCAGCGCTTCCGGCACAAACAGCCAGGCCTTGTTCGATGAACTCATCCAGAGTGATGACCTTGAGCAGTTTCGGCTCATTCAGGTGATGGATTTCGAAGTGGGTATCTTTGCGCAGCATCGCCATCAGCCCCTGTAACCCGGGAACCGGACATCGTTGTAAGAGCGCCTGTTCAACCAAGACAGCAGCACCCTCTGCACGTTGTCGTCGCCATCGCAAAGCAGGCCGAAAAGATGCTTCAGCAGCCCCATGTTCTTCTTGCAGAAGCTGCTGAACACTCGGTGTCCGATCGGGTCAGCTTGGCGGGCATAGTGTTCGACGGGGTCAGCACCACAGTACGGGACAAGTGCGCAGTCGGAGCAGCCCGGCAGCGCCTCTGCTACACCACTGGCGAGCAACGCATTCATAACGGGTGATGCGAGTAATTCAGACAAGGGTTGCTGCACGGTGCCGAGCCTCAAGCCGTCTTCACCCATCTCCAGCAACATTCGGGCTTCGTCCGAGGGATAGACGTAACCGTCATAGTTGTAAACCAGCGCCGCAGTGCCTGCGCCAGCAGGGGAGCGCAGGTCTACATAGCCGGAGGAGAAGGGTGTCAGGATATTCTTCAGCAACAGGCACGTATAACTCTCTGAGAGGTATACGCCCTGTTGGTTGATATGCAGCAAATAAGTCAGTGCCCTCTTGTAGAAGGCCAGATATCGCTCAATAGGGTAATCAAGTCGATGGGCACTCTTGGTGGCAAACCCATAAGGGCTCAGAGGCCGAAGCGAGATGCAGGAGAAGCCTTGACTTACATATTCATCGATGATCGCTTCAGGTTGTTCGAGGCTTCTTGAGGTCAGCGTAGTCAGCGCGGAGACTGCATCATGGCCAAGGCGCTCACGGACCCACTGGATACCTTTTACAGTGCGTTCGTAGGAGTCTCGTGATGGGGTAGGGCGGTTGGCATTGTGCAAGGACGCCGTCCCATCGAGCGAGGTCGAAAACTGGATGCGATTTAGTTCTGCGAAGTCGAGTATTTCCTCCGTCAGGTGGTGCAGTGTGGTGGTAATGACGAACTGGATATCCCGTTGCTCGACCATATTCCGTTCAACGACCCATTCGACAATCTGGCGGACGCGCTCGAAGGCCAGAAGCGGTTCGCCACCCTGAAACTCCACAGTCAGGGCGGGAGCGTTCGATTCGAACAGGCGATTGACTGCCTCCTGTGCATCCGCTTCCGACAGGTCGTGGCCGGATCCGCTCAGAGGGGCCCGCGACACCTGGCAGTACTGGCACGTGTGGTTGCAGCGCAATGTAACCACGAACAAGTGCAGTGCAGGGCCCTGGAAGAGGAAGTCTTTGCGGCTGCGGTACTGCGCGGCCATTTCCGGGAACGGGTCGTGGCGACCTGGTTCGTAGATGAAATGGCGGGCCAGCAGGTCCTTGTAAAAAGGCGTATTTGCTTGAACGTCGAAGTAACTGAGGGCTCGTAATTGCGCGTCGTTCACGTGCATGTACTCACCGGTATCGGAGGTGAGTAGGATGTCACGGTCTTGTCGCGTGCTCATGCGCATGAATCGAAAAGGCAGCAAGCGGTAGTGCTTGGCATCTGTCGCAATCAGTGTCACTGGGAAATCCCACATCCAGCGAGCGCGGCGCGGGCCAAGACTTCACGTAACCCTGCTGTTTCGCGGTTGATATGGTCGCGTAGGGCGAAGTCGTTCAGGTGCTGAAGGATCAGCGAGTGAGCCTGTTCCCGGGAAAGCGTTAGCTTTGATTCAGTGGGATGGGCTGTGAGGCTTATCTGATTGGCTTCAATATCAACTTGGACCGTGACAGTGTCGGCCAGGGAATATGCGGCGCGTCGCACCACGCTGAGCGGGTAGGCTGCGCTGTCGAGTTTCAGCGTGACTGGCCATGTCATCGGAATCGGTCCTTCAAATCCATTGGGAACGTGTGGATTTTGCCGATTGCCGAGGCATTATGCCATCATAATTTTTTACATTTGCACGCATTTATCCAGCGTGGCGGGTGGTGCGCTCACTAGAGCTCGATCATTGATATGGGGTAGGGACGAGAATCCACATATCCCTCAGTGCATCCATCCTCATCAATAGCCCACTTGGCCCAAGGCTGGGGGCATCCTTTTCAAACCATCCAAAAACATGCCCTCAGATATGCCTCCAATGTAGCAATCCACTGGAATTGGATGGATCTTCATGGTCTATCAAAACGCAGAAATGATCAGATAAACAGACCGCCATACGGCTTCTATAGACTGTCAGGATCCCCAAAGAACATTTTGACATAGCTCTAGAACAGTAGTTTCAGATTGAAAAAATCGAATTATGCCCCCAGTTATGCCCCCAATTGCACAGGGTGTACGAGCGATCGCGAATGGCGATTTATGACATGGATCTGACTGGCCGTGGCTGGTATTCAGTGCGCCTCCGTATACTGGATTACCAACCCGAATCTGGCAAACTTTTGGTCGTTAGATGAGTCGATATCCTCAATCGGAGTTGTCTGGGCTGTCTTTCTGTACATGTCCCGAAATCGGGATCGTGAGATGCTCATGCTCTGCGAGATGTTGCAATGGCGCTGGTCGCCAGGGAGATCGATCCGCGTGTCCATCGACAACTGGAGCGTAATGCCAAGCGCCTGGTCACGGAAAACGCTAAAGAAGGAGTTGTTCGGTATTGAAAGTAGCACGCAGCGTTGAGCATCGTGTTTCTGGTCGCGGGTCTCGATAGTCCTGTCGGACCCAGAACCTCCCGCTTCAATTGGTCGCGAGTCGGCTGACAGCGAGGGCGCTCAGGTTGCATGTAGAGGCGGGCGCCTTACCTTCGCTGTTCTTGGACAGTTAGCCGGTGGGCCAAGTCGGTCATCAGTCGTTGGGCAGGTGCAGTTGCCCTTCCATGGCGTCATGAAGGAGTCGGACGACCTCGATCACGTCGGCGGTTGCTACACGATAAAACACGATATGGCGTGGGCTTTTGACCGTCCCATGGGGGTGTTTGGCCTGCTGGCGCGGGTAGATGACGTGATAGCTGCGAAGGCCCGGTACAAGCTCGTCGCGGTCGTGGCTGCCAATGCGATAAGGCGTGTCGGCAATAGCTTGCAGCGCCGTGAGGATCAGCGCCTGGTAGCGCTGGCGTGCTTGATCGCCGAACTGCGTCTGGGAGAGCCTGAGGATGTCGACAATGTCGGCGCGCGCCGCGTTGGAAATCCGATAATGCGACATGCTCAGTGTTTCTCGCGCGCGGGGAGGGTTGCCTCCAGGCTCAAGCCCTCGAGGTAGTGCTCCAGATCCCCTTCGTTCAACTGAGTAAAGCGCCCTTGCTCAAGGTCCATGATGCCGATAGAGGTCGCCAGACGCAGCGCCTCAATTTTGGCAGTGTCTTCGGCGACGCGTTGTTCCAATAGTCGTAAACCTTCTCGCATCACTTCACTGGCATTCTGATAACGGCCAGACTGCACAAGGTCTTGGATAACCTGTTCCTGGTGTGAGGTAAGCACAACGTTTCGCGTCGCCATCATCAGCTCCAACTCTGAGCAAATATGTTTTTCCGATCGTTGGCATATTATGCCATTTTATGTGTGGGGGTTATCCTAATCACACTGCAATTTATCGGGCTGGCGAGTTGGAGGGCTGATCATCTGCCAGGGCCGGCGCTTCCCAGTCGAGGAGATTAGCGGTGAAGAGTACGCCCCAGTTCGCTCAGTTGGTGGATGGCCAGGGCGATGTCACGGTGTTTGCCGTTGAGGTCTTCGGACAGTTCGAGCAGGAGTGTACTGACGCTGGTGAAGATTTCGTAGCTGTTGGTGATGAGGGGGTCGTTGCTGGCGTTGAGGGTGACGATGAAGAGGGTGGTTGAATCGTTAGCCGTGGTTAAGTTCTTGCTTGGGCCACTTTCCCATCGTTACTAAACAATAGGGGCGGTAGCTGTACACAGGTTAATAGACCGGTGGAACCTAACAAAACCGGGGCGTGCGAGGGCGTCCAATGTCGTCCATGTCGATCACCAAAGAGTTCCATCTAGATAGAGGCGAGAGCGGGCAAGAATCTCATTCGCTCAGTTCAGAATGAGGGCGAACCTCAAGCTCAGGTGGGGCATCAGTATCGGACGGCTCGAGATTGCCCTGATCACTTTTACCTAGAGAACTGTACTGGTCACGAAGCTTTCTGAGCTCTTTTGAACTCATGCTTTCTAAGCAGAGACTCGCGTTTTGTGCCTCCTTGGTGGCTCGAATCAGCTCGTCAATTTTGAGATGCAAAATGTCATTGTCGCGGTTTTGCGTATTTTGGATAAGAAATACCATCAGGAACGTGATGATGGTCGTCGACGTGTTGATGATGAGTTGCCACGTGTCGTTGTAATGGAAGTACGGCCCTGTGATCCCCCAGACGCCTATCAAAACGATAGCCAAAAGAAAGGTTTTTGAGCTGCCTGCCCAGTTGGAAAGTGCTTGGCAGAACCGTGCGAATTTCATGATTGTGGACTCCTGTTGGGTATACGGATAGACCGCCCAAAAGCTTGAAATTCTTTCTTACATTTTAACCGTTCGTCGGCTACCGAAGTTACCGAATAAGAGGTGGGCGTCCCATGGCGCTCTAAATTTTATTCGTTGGAAATCTTTGGAATGTTCCGCTTCTGTAGTGGTCGATCGAACAACATCCATTGAGTTCAGCTCATGCCCATCGCAAATGAAATTAGTCCAATACTTGCGTGAGCACGCCTTGGTCGTCACCACGGCGGAGTCCTGCACCGCAGGTAAAATCGTGACGCTGTTGTCTGAAGTGGAAGGCAGCGGCGAATTCATCGAATGTGGTTATGTGGTCTATTCGCCACAGGCCAAGCAACGATTGCTCCATGTCAGCCCCCAGACTATCGAGACGTTCAACCTGACGAGCGTCGAGGTCGCTAAGGAAATGGCGAAGGGTGCGTTACGAGACAGCACTGCAAATGCCGCCATCGCGACTACGGGGATACTCGGCCCCGACGATGTGGACGGAATACCTGCGGGCACGATTTGTTTTGCCTGGGCGTTTCAGTCCGATGAAAAGTGCTATCTCTTCAGTCACGAACACCGATTCTCCGGCGGGCGTTGTCGGGTCCAAGAGGAAGCCACGGAATACGCATTACGCCAGCTTCCTCACTTTCATCGCCGCGCACGGCTCGGCGATACAGGTGAAGCCTGATGAGCGAAGACACCGATCATCCAGACATGAAAAGCCGAAACCGTCCCCTTCGTGAGGACATGGCCTATCAATTGAAAGTTTGGCGTTTCGAGCGGGTCGGCTGGTACGTGTTGGTTCTAATTTTGGTGATGGCGCTCGGGGGCGTGTTTTCCAGAGGACTGCTCAGTTCGAGAGATGTGCGTAGCGACGATGGGAAGGTGAGGGTCGAATATGAAATGTTTCATCGAAACGGCTCTACCAACTCGATGAAAATCACGCTAATAGAAAGGCCAAACTCACCCGTTGAGCTGGAGCTGGCTGGGCAGTTGCTAGAGGGCTTCAGCATTGAAACATTACAACCTGAACCGTTGCGCTCACGAAGCTCCTCTCAAGGCATGAAACTCTGGATGCAAACTGATGCTGATGGACAGGCGACGCTGTACATCACTTTGCGCGGCGACGCGGTCGGTCTCTTCCGCAGCCAAATCACCTCATCTGGCACTCGCAGCGTAAGGCTTGTTCAATTCATTTTTCCTTAGGTGGCCTATGGACTCTGTCTTACGTGCAGGAGCAATGTATTTAGCCCTTATGGTGCTCTTCAAGATTGCTGGGCGTCGCTCATTGGCAGAGCTGACGACCTTCGATTTCGTCTTGCTGATGATGATCGGCGAAGCCACCCAGCAAGCGCTGCTGGGCGATGATTTTTCCATTACCAACGGCATACTTGTCATCGTGACGCTGATCGCCATTGATGTTGGCCTATCGCTGCTTAAACAGCGTTCTGGCTGGGTATCAAGGCTGATCGATGGTGAGCCAACGATCATCGTCGAGAATGGCAAGCTCCTGCACAGACGCCTGCGGCACGCTCGATTAGTCGAAGCTGATGTAATGGAGGCTGCGCGCTCCAGCCAAGGTATCGAGCGGCTGGAAGAGATCAAGTTCGCGATAATTGAGCGCAACGGAAAAATCTCCATCATTGCCAAAGAAAATTAAAACTCAGATCCGTGCTTGCTGGAGGCTTGTGATTTTCTTGGAACGTCCGTATTCGAGCGGGGCCTAAGCTTTAACACCCTAAGGAGGGCTAAACCATGTCTGAAGCCACCAGCTATTTTGCGATTGCTGTCGCCGTGTTCATTCTGCTTGTCGATCTATGGGCCATTGTCAGCGTGTTTCGGAGCGACAAAACCGTAGGGATAAAAGCCGCGTGGGCGCTCGGTCTGATCATTTTCCCGGTATTGGGTTTGGTCGTCTGGGGAGTCGCCGGACCACGGGGGATCAAGGAGGGGCCATCTTCGCCCGAGCACAGTAAAGGCTGACTGCAATCTTTGCGAATCAGAGCCTCTGCATTTAACGTGAAAGGTGGTTTCCCATTGCTGCGTTTCATGCTCATAACGCAGAAAGCTGTGGAGGAAAAATGTCAGAGCCCTCTCCATCGTTTGGAGCGCCTTTGCGCGCTTGGTTCGTACACATTTCCCGCTCGGGGTGGGGAGGGTTGTCCTTCTGGATACTCTTGTTGTGTGTGGCTGTTTTCCTGGTCATCTGCGGTTATGGCGCATTCATCGGTGCCAATAAGGCGAATCTCCACTTTGCTTTTCTGGGCGGACTTTCCGGTTTCGTTGCGACAGCTATCGGCGCAGCCGCAGCCATAGCATTGCGAGATATCGCCGCCCGTACGCAAGACATCATGCTTGGCTTTGCCGCCGGCATGATGCTGGCCGCCAGTTCCTTCTCGCTCATTCTCCCTGGTATTGAAGCAGCACAGGCCCTTTGCGCAAACCAGTTGCTCGCAGCATGCGTTGTTGTTGCGGGATTGGGATTGGGGGTAGCGCTGATGGTTGGCCTTGATCGTTTCGTCCCTCACGAACACGAGAAAAGCGGACGCAGGGGACCGGACGCGCAGCGTATCAATCAGGTTTGGTTGTTCGTCTTGGCAATCACGCTGCATAACCTGCCAGAAGGCATGGCTATTGGGGTGAGCTTCGCCAACGGCGATATGAAGGTGGGGCTGCCTCTGACAACCGCAATTGCCATACAGGACATTCCGGAAGGGTTAGCAGTCGCCTTGGCATTGCGAGTGACAGGCATCAGCGCGCTTCGAGCCGCGCTGATTGCGGTTGGTTCGGGGCTGATGGAACCCTTTGGGGCAATTGTCGGTTTAGGGATTTCCAGTAGCTTTGCCTTGGGGTATCCCATCGCTCTCGGCTTGGCAGCTGGCGCCATGATTTTTGTAGTGTCCCATGAGGTCATTCCCGAGACACATCGCAATGGTCATGAGACACCAGCAACCTTAGGCCTAATGCTAGGTTTCGGAGTCATGATGTTCCTTGATACAGCCCTGGGTTAGTTCTGAACCTTTTATCCGTCACCCTGAAAATTTTCGGAACACCTCTTAAATTGAGCGGGTCAGTTTTCATGCACGGCAAGTGTTGCTGGCATGTAAATCCCACGCAGACGCCACGACTAGGCGACGCCCCACTGACCAGAAGGAAGTCTCGAAATGGCTAGAAAAACTGTCGAAGATTTGTTTATCCACGAACTCTCTGATGTTTACAGCGCGGAAAAGCAAATCACCAAAGCCTTGCCGCGCTTGGCGAAAGCGGCGACCAACCCGCTGTTGGCGGAGGCCTTTACCTCACACTTGGAAGAAACCCATGGCCAGATCGAGCGCATTGATCAATTGGTGGAACTGACCGGGATAAAATTGAAACGCATGAAATGCGTGGCGATGGAGGGGTTGGTTGAAGAGTCGAAAGAACTGTTGGAAGAGATCGAGAAGGGCGCCGTTCTTGATGCAGCGTTGATTGGCGCGGCGCAGAAGGTGGAACACTATGAAATAGCCGCCTATGGCACCCTGATAGCGATGGCCAAACACCTCAAATATGACGACGCTGCAAAGCTGTTGGCTGCGACGCTCGCTGAGGAAAAAGGCGCCGATGAAAAGCTTACAAAGATTGCGGAGCAGGGTGGCAATCAGGCTGCAACGTTGGAATCCAAGTGACAGCCGTGATTTGAAACCAGGCGGCGCCGCAATGGCGCCGTTTGTCACTTACAAGTGCCTGCGCGAGAGACCGAAAATGTCTGATGCACAACGTGAAGCTATTTCCAGAGCCTCAAACTCGCAAAACACCCTTTCCGAGTTGTTAGCTCAACTCCTGATGGCTCGCGGGCCAGGTGGGCAGGAAGATGAGGTTCGCGAAATATGCTTGCAAACCATTACTCCTCTCTGCGACGAAACATGGGTTGATGCCGCAGGTAACGTTATAGGACTTATTAAGGGTAAGCGGAAGGCTACCGAATCGCGCGGAGCTGTAAGGGTCATGGCGCACATGGATGAAATCGCGATGGTGGTTAAGAGCGTCAATGAAGATGGCACATTGAGAGTTATCGCCCTGGGAGGCGCGAACCCGGTGAATTTCGGTATGTGTCCGGTTGATATTCTGGGTGATAACGAAATTATCCCAGGCGTTTTGTCTTTCGGCTCAACGCATGCGACGCAGAATGCGCCTCAAGGCGCTGATGTGTTATCGGGAGATGTGCATTGGAATGACGTTCATGTGATTACGCGATCTTCACCCCCGGCCCTGAGCACTCAAGGCGTACGTCCAGGTACGCGGGTCGTGTTGAGTCGTCATTGGCGTGAACCGTTTCGAGTGGGTGACGCCATCGCGGCGCATTTTCTGGATGACCGTGCACCCTTGGCGGCCATAATTGATGCCGCGCATCAATTGAGCCATCGCCGAGATGAGCTGGCATGTGATGTATATTTTGTATTTACGACGTCGGAAGAAGAATCCAATGCAGGGGCGATGTTCGCATCCGCGTCCCTACCAGGTGAAACCACCATCGCTGTAGAGGTCGGGCCAGTGATGGATGAGTATGGAACGAAGCTGAGCGTCGATCCAATCATCAATACCGGCGACGAAAAGGGTTATTACACACGCGACATCGTGACGGCCTTAGCCACTGCAGCAGAGCGCTGTGGTTACAGCCCTCAATATGCGTTACTCGTCAATTTTGCCTCAGATGCGAGCGCCGTATTAAGCAATGGCTCGTCGGCTAGAGCGGGGTGCGTAGCAATACCTACCGAAAACACTCATGGTTATGAGCTTATTTTGGACGGCGCAGTTCGGGCTTGTTCGGCGACGCTTTGCGAGTACCTGATGACTTGCTAAAGGCAGGAAATGAACCCGGTGTGCGCTTAGATAGATTTGGTTTATCTAAACAAATTCCATGCGTTTATCCTAAAGCATCGACTTACCATATGATTTTACGCTGCGCTTGTTAATCGCGCCTTTCGTCGCCTTTCGTTGAAAAAAATAAACCGCGGCATGGTTTTTGGCTTCTTAATACTGAGCCTGTTCACTCAGACAGCCTCTAGGTATAACTCCTTTTTGCCCGTACTCAGTGCGGGCTTTTTTTCTATGGGTTTTATATGGCTAAAGAGTTACCAGCCAATGGCGAGCGCCCATCGAGCGGTTGTAGCCACTCTTATATACGTAAAGGTTATTATCTTGGCTTAAGCCCAGATGTTTATGTGTGTATGTATTGCGCAGAGCAACGTAAACCTGAGCAATGGGACAATTTTGAGCACCGACGTCGGCCACCTACAGGCATGCTTAATGATGTGGAGCGATACTAAGCTTTCGCTGGCCGGACCCTGTATTTGATCGTTTTGTGATGGTCAACTGCGCAACGATGCCGGCGTAGCCTGCCAGCGTTTGACAGCGTCAGCCTTGGCTCAATGACGAGAATCGCGTACCCGTGAGTAGATGAGGGCAAACCGATTCAGCAACTGGTGGCGCACGCTTCAGCCACCGCTTGAAGCCTTCCAAAATTGCCGCCAAGGGTTAACCCATCACTTTGTCAGAACTTAGCGCATGCCGATGGAATTATTGCGTCGTGTGCGGCTCTTTCTGAATAGGACGCGCAAAAAAAACGCACCCCGTAATAAGTCGCCCTGACACTCAGGCACTCCGTAAGGCACTGCAGGAGCCCGACGGCGAGCAACTGCTTTCCCTGTTATTACCGTGGCTGGGCCCTGACCGCCATCATCGGCCCGCCGGCTTGTTTGCCACCCGCCGTTTTATCGAATTACGCGCAGCTCTGCGCTGACTGACAAGGAGCCCTGCCAATGGTCGACTCACTGTGCCCAACGCCCTCCGGGTCATCGGCCCAATCGCATGCTGATCGGGTACTGCTCAATCTGGGCCGCCGCCTGCAGGCGCAGGGCTATCGCTTTATAACGCCCACACCGCTGACCCATCAACGGGTCATGGCGCGTTGGGATAATGCACCGGCTAGCGATACGCGCGGGATATTCGGTTGGTCGCGGCCCTTCGATGCTGAGGTTTTCGAGGCTGCCGAACGACAGGAACTGCAACAGGCTGAAATTATCGTCAATACGCATGGCCGCTGGCGGAGCCGGGTGCGGTGGTCGAACCTGGGCCCGTTGCTGTTGGCGCATTCGGCGTTTCCGACAGAAGCCGCTGATGCGGTTTTTTTCGGCCCCGACACTTACCGCTTCGCCAGCGTAATCGAAGAGAGCTTGCGCCAACGCTTCGCGCCGATCCGCCGCGCCGTGGACATCGGTTGCGGTTCGGGCGCCGGTGCCTTGCTGGTGGCGCGCGCCCGGCCTGACGCAGAGGTGCTCGCGGTGGACATCAACCCAAAGGCGTTGCGCATGAGTGCGGTCAACGCCGAACTCGCCAACGCACCAAACGTCAGCGTATACCACAGTGATGTGCTCGACGGCGTTGATGGTCGCTTTGACCTGATCCTCGCCAATCCGCCCTACATGAAGGACAGTCAGCAGCGGTCCTACCGCCACGGTGGTGGTGAATTGGGCGAAGCGTTGTCGCTGCGCATTTTGCGCGAAGCGCTGCCCCGTTTGGAACGCGATGGCACTTTATTGCTCTACACCGGGGTGGCGATGGTCGATGGCCGCGATTTGTTCTTTGAATCCGCTCGCGGCTTGTTGAGTAGCGATGCTTTTGGCTGGACCTACCATGAGCTTGACCCGGACGTGTTTGGCGAAGAGCTGGAAAAACCAGGGTACGAGCGCGTCGAACGCATCGCAGCGGTGGCGCTTTCCGTTACTCGACTGAGTTGACTGCGTATGGATCGCACTCAGCGCTTTGGCATTGAAGAAGAATATTTCATTACAGATCTGCGCAGTCGGCGAATGCTCGCCGAGCCGCCAGCTCATGTGCTTGCGGCGTGCCGCGAGGTCATCGGCGATGGCTTCTCTTATGAGATGTTCCAGGGCCAGGTCGAAGTGGCGTCTCCAGTGTTTGACGACGCCGCAGAGGCGGCCACTTACCTGGGCCGGGTGCGCCGCGAGTTGAGCCAGGCGTTGGCCGGATATGGACTGGGGTTTATATGCAGCGGCGTACACCCATTGGCCGATTGGCGGGCGCAACGTGCTACGCCTCAGGTCCATTTTAAGCGCTTGTTCGAGGAGTTCCAGATCGTCGCGCAGCGCAGCGTGCTCAGTGGTCTGCATGTTCACGCAGAGATCCCGACGGGTGTTGATCGAATCGCAGTGCTGAACGAGGTGTTGCCCTGGTTGCCGATGCTGCTGGCTCTTAGCGTTTCATCGCCGTTGTGGCGGGGTCAGCCCAGTGGGTATTGCAGTTATCGGCAAGTAGTCTGCGATGAGTGGCCGCGCATGGGTATCCCAGAGTTTCTATCGGATGAGCAGAGCTTCGAGCAATACCTGGGCTTATTGAAACGTAGCGGGGCGCTGGCAAAGGATGCAAATGTCTGGTGGGGTTGCCGGCCCTCGTTGAGCTACCCGACGCTCGAGTTGCGCATGACCGACGCGTGCCCGCGATTGAGCGACGCGTTGGTCCTGGCGGGACTGTTCCGGATCATGATCAAACACGCCTGCCAGATGCCGACACCCGGCAGCCAATACAGCCTTGAACGTCTTTGGCTGCTTAAGGAAAATCGCATTCGCGCTCGTCGTTGCGGACATCATGGGCGCTTCACGCTGGCTCCGGACACCGCGGCAATATCACTTGAACAGTGGCTGATTCTGGCTGAGCAGCAATTCGGCGAAACCGCCCGTGTGTTGGGAGAAGTCGGCGTGTTCGACCACGCACGGCAAATGCTGCGCGACGGCAGCAGCGCCGAGCGTCAACTGCGCGTCTTTAGTGCACAGTCTTCGCCCGGACTGCAAGGCGGGCAAGCAGTGGTTGACCTGTTGTTGGAAGAAAGCCGGGAGAACCCGTGAAAGTGCTGTCCGGCGATTGAAATCTGCGCTAAAAAAACTAAGGGGAAATAGGATCACTGGCGGGGAACGTTTCTTCGATAGCTTCATCGAGCTGGCTGTCGCTTATGGCACGCTCATGGAGGGTGACGCTCGATTCACAAAGGCAGTCAGCGGCCGGGCAAGGTTGCCCGTGTGGGTGCAGGTTGGCACACGCTTGACTGCAGTAGCGCTTTCCGTCCCGTTGATGGTCTGCCAAGGCGTCGCACTGACAAGTAGCGCAAGCGCATTGACCGAGATGGGTAGTGTTTGACATCTTATCTCCTTATTGTCGATCTCCTGGTTTAAGTTGCCTAATTTTCATCAGCGCCAAGGAAGTTTTAATATAAATATGGGGCCGTAGGCGTGGTTATATTATTGGCCTTGAGTTTACGTCAAAATAGGCTGCCGAGCAGGGGGGCAACGGTGCTCCGAATAGTACAGAAGTGCTGCTTCTCGCCGACAGTCACCCGGTTTGTTTCGGTCAAGCGATCGATAAGGTGCTATCGACGGCGCCGGTATATCCGGTTACGCCACTGTAATGAGTACGCCGAAACGAGCCTCAAAGGGCGGCGAGGCCGCCCTCTGTATGAGCACTAAGATCCCGATTTTCGGCCGCCGCCATGGCTGTGTTGTCCGCCCTTGCGTCCTGCTTCAGACGCTTTCTCGCGGTCATTGGCAAAGTTTCCGCCCGATGATTGGCCGCCTTTTTTCCCGGCTTCGGAAGCTTTTTCGCGGTCGTTAGCAAAGTTACCTGGATTTTTGTTGCCTGTAGTCATGAGAGTTCTCCATTTACTAAGGTAGCGCTTCGTTAGTTTCCCATTTTCTGCAATGGACATTTACTGGGATGTCGGTCGGCTAAAAAATGTTTTAAGAACTTTACCGGAAGGCGACAGGCGGTAGTTAATAATACGTATCTCATAGAGTGCCGATTCTGAGAGGGCGCTAGATATTAATTTGATGGCAGCCACCGATCGCTCCGCTTCGCTTAGTTGGCCTCACCCATACTTTTCGCTGAAGCTTGCACTTTTAAGTCGGCGCGTCGGGAATACCTGGCCGTTCGTCTTTTACATGGCACCGCAAACTGCTGGGCGATTCCAAATGGTTTCATACGTGTACACAGGAGAAGCTTGCTATGAACCATGACTCATCCAATGATCAAGGCCTGCCGCCGGAAAAATCGCCTGAGCCGAATGAGGATGGTTGCGTCCTGGGAACGGCCGGGCGCAACGAAGATCCGAACGCAACAACTGACTGGGACCACCCCGATGACACATCACCTGAACGGGCGCCTGAGGAGCCAGACGGTGGAAAAAATCAGGGTGTCACGCTTCCGCCCAACGGCACCCCTGGGATAGACACCGTTCCTTGCCCGCAGAACGACGACGGGAAGTGAGCCTACAAATGCTCTGCGCCGCGGTTTCGCTTGATGCGCAGCACTCGACCGCTGGTCGCGCAGCAAAGGTTTATTTTGAAATTTATCAACAGGGAGGCGCCTCACAAAAAAGTAGGCAGCGCTCCAACCGGGCGCTGCCCCTTCTTAAGCCTGAGGAGATTTGTTCATGTTTCTACATAACAAGCGACTTCAATACACCGTACGTGTGGCCGAGCCTAATCCGGGTCTGGCCAACCTGTTGCTGGAACAGTTTGGCGGCGCTCAAGGGGAACTGGCGGCAGCGTCCCGCTACTTCACCCAGGCCTTGGCTGAAGACGATCCGGGCCGCAAGGATCTGCTGATGGACATCGCCACCGAAGAGCTCAGCCATCTGGAGATCGTCGGGTCCATCATCGTGATGCTCAACAAGGGCGCCAAGGGGCGAATGGCCGAAGGTGTGGAAGAGGAGGGCGAGCTGTATCGCTCCCTTAACGGCGCCGGCAATGACTCTCACATCACCAGCCTGCTGTACGGTGCCGGTGCTCCATTAACCAACTCCGCGGGCGTGCCCTGGACAGCGGCCTATATCGACACTATCGGTGAGCCCACCGCGGACATGCGCTCCAATATCGCGGCCGAAGCCCGCGCCAAAATCGTCTACGAGCGGCTGATGAACGTCACGGATGATCCGGGCGTAAAAGAGGCGCTGGGCTTTTTGATGACGCGGGAAATCGCGCATCAATTGTCTTTTGAAAAGGCGCTGCATTCGATCCAGCCGAACTTCCCTCAAGGCAAGCTGCCGGGCATGCCGGAATTCACGCAGGTCTACTACAACATGTCCCAAGGCGCGGAAAGTATGCGTGGCCCGTGGAACCAGGGCGAAGAGTGGGAGTTCGTGGAAAGCCCGCAACCGGCGGTCGACGGTGGTGATGGCTTGGCCACTGTGCAACTGGATGCCGATGACGAAGCGACATTGAGCGCGATGAAAATCCGCACCGCCTCGGACGCGACGAGCGACCCCGTTACCGGCGCTGACCTGGGCTCGGGAATGCAACCTAAACCCGAAATTTGAAGCTTGGTAGCCGCACGCTTTCGGGCGTGCGGCGCCTGCCATTTTTTATCAACAGGACTAACGACATGGCGACTCCACAGGAAAACCTGCTCGATTGGCTACGTGATGCCCATGCGATGGAGCAGCAGGCCGAAAAAATGCTCAAGGCGCAATCCGAGCGCCTGGAACATTACCCCCAGCTCAAGGCACGGATCGACCAGCACATTGAGGAAACCCTCGGCCAGCAGCAACTTATTGACCAGTGCCTGGCGCGTCTGGGCGGCAGCTCATCGACCCTGAAAGACATGGGGGGCAAGCTGATGGCGTTCGGCCAGGCAGTCGGTGGCTCACTGATGAGTGACGAAGTCATCAAGGGCGCGATGGCCGGTTACGTCTTCGAAAACATGGAAATTGCCAGCTACACGGCGCTTATCGCCGCTGCGAAAGAGGCCGGTGATTCGGAAACTCTAGCGGCCTGCGAAAAGATCCTGCCGCAGGAAATCGCCATGGCCGAGTGGCTGCTGGAGCACTTACCGGAACTGACGCAAGCGTTCCTGCGTCGCTCAGCCGACCCCGACAAAGCAGCCAAGCGCTGACGTAATGCGCGGCGCCCGACCGCCTGCGGCGGGCGCCTGTTCAGCGCAGGGTGGCACTGCGCGACGTTTTCACGGTCCATGGAACACGCACCACGTAACTGGAGGTGAACCTTGGCAAGCAAGAAAAAGCCCGTGGTCGACCGTATCGATCCGGCGCGGCTCTCTTCCAGCCGCAAAGACCTGTTTTTCGCGGCGATGGAAACCAGCCAAAGCGCGATGATCGTTTGCGACCCCGCACAAGCCGACAACCCGATCATCTTCGCCAATCAGGCGTTCCTGAGGCTGACGGGGTATGAACAGGATGAAGTGATCGGGCGCAATTGCAGGCTTCTGCAAGGACCTGAAACTGATAAGCGTGCGTTGCGGCAAGTGCAGCATGCTATGACATGCCGCCATGAGGTATGTGTGGAAGTACTCAACTACCGCAAGGACGGTTCGACGTTCTGGAATGAACTGTTCATTTCGCCGTTGTTCAACGAGAGCGGCCAATTGGTGTACTTTTTTGCCTCTCAGCTTGACGTGAGCCGGCGCCACGACGCAGAACTGCGCGTGCGCCGCGTTCAGGACCTGGAGGCCCTAGGGCAACTGACCGGCGGCATCGCCCATGACTTCAATAACCTGCTTCAGGTGATGGTCGGTTATCTCGAACTGATCCAGCAGAGCGCCAAGCGCCCCGGCACCGACCCGCAGCGCATCCTCAACAGCGCCAGCCGCGCCAGGGCCGCCGCCGAAAAAGCTCAAACCTTGACCCAACAGCTACTCGCGTTCTCGCGCAAGCAACGTCTCGACAGTCGCGTAATCAACCTGAACACCTTGCTGAGCCGCACCGATTTTTTGGCGCAGACACTGCAGGATGTCCAGCTGCATGTGGATCTGGCTGAGGACCTGTGGAACTGTCGTATTGACCCTGCGCAGGCGGAGCTGGCGGTGCAGCATTTGTTATCCAACGCCCAGGATGCGCTAGGAGGACATGGCGAGCCGACCGTGACAATCAAGACGTGCAACGTTCAGGTTCCGGGCGATGCCAATGCGCAACGCGACGGGTTGGCCGAAGGCCGCTACGTGGGCCTCTCGATCAGCGATAACGGCAACGGCATCGATGAGAGCGTCCAGGAGCAAGTCATGCAGCCGTTCTTCACCACCAAGGAAGAGGGCAAGGGTTCGGGGCTGGGATTGTCGATGGTGTATGGCTTCGTCAAGCAATCGGGCGGTACTGCACGCATCCATTCCTACCCAGGCGTTGGCACGACGGTATGCCTGTATTTTCCGGCGAACGACAGCCAGCTCTGGGTCGAGCAAACGCCCGCGACTACTTCGCTTCAAGGCGACGAGCACATCTTGATTGTGGAGGACCGGCCCGAAGTGGCCGAGCTCGCGCAGGAGGTTCTGTCTGACTACGGTTATAACACCGAGATTGCACACACTGCCGCCGAGGCGCTGGATCGGCTCGCCGGCGCGACCTATGACCTGGTGTTCAGTGACTTGATCATGCCCGGCCAGATGAATGGCGCGGAACTCGCGCGCGAGATAGCGTACTTGTATCCGCATACCAGGGTGCTGCTTACGACGGGCTATGCGAAAGACTCGCTGGAGCGCGCGGATATACAGGTGCATGAATTCGAGTTGATTGCCAAACCCTACCAGCCCGCTGATCTGCCCAGGAAGATTCGCAGCTTGCTCGACACAGCGTGGACAGCGCCAGCATCAGGTTGAGGGCCATCACCAACAGAATCGAGAACCCGAAGATAGATCGCGCCCAGCGTGTTGGATCGACCCGGCGCACGCTGCTGTTGGCCAGCGCCAGCCAGTAACCGCCCAAGGCGCTGATCACGGCGAAATACAGCATGCCCATCTGGGCTACCACTCCCAGCAGCAGGGTGCTGGCGAAGAAAGCCAGGGTGTACGCCTGTATTTGCCGGTGGGCTTGGGACAGGGTCAGCAGCGGCAGGCGCGCTGCGCGGAAGTCTTCGCGGCGCATCACGGTGATGGCGTGTGAATGGGGCATCTGCCAGCAGCAGAACACCAGCACTAACATCATCGCCGTGGCGTCTAACCTTGCGGTGACCGCGCAATAGCCGATCACCGGCGGCATTGCCCCGGAGAGGCTGCCGACCAAGGTGCCCCAGTGGGAACGGCGCTTGAGCCAGAAGGTGTAGACCCCCGCATAGATCACCAGCCCGACCAGCGCCAGGCAGCACGCCAGCAGGTTGCTGCCCGCCCACAGCAGGCCGAAACCACTGACGCCCAGCGCGAAGGCATAGCTGACGGCGGTGGGCACCGCGATGGTTCGCAGCGCCAGCGCGCGATGGCAGGTTCGCACCATGCGCCGATCAATATCCCGATCGGCGCAGTTGTTGATCACACAACCGCAACCGATCACCAGTGCAGTGCCGAGCAGGGTGGCCACTAGATGCACGGGGTCTGCCAGGCGTCCACCGCCAGCGAGGAAATACCCCCCCAGCACCGAGGTGAGATTGCCAACAATAATCCCTGGCTTGGTCAGTTGAATCCCGGCATTGAGCAGCCCCAGCCAGTACCTCAGTGCGCCAGCATGTTGTGGTGAATACTGTCCATGATCCATAGCGAGAGCCCTACCAGCAAAAGAATGATGACCGCCGAAAAAATCAGTGCAATCAGGTTCCAGCGTTGTTCGTCGGCCGTATCCAGATGCAGGAAGAACTTGAGGTGGACCACGATCTGGATAACCCCCAGCACCACCACCAGCCAGGCGGTGATGGTGCGCGGCAGCGAAGGGAACATCACCAGGGCGAAAGGGATCAGGGTCAGCAGCACCGACAGCAGGAACCCGACCAGGTAGGAACGGCTGCTGCCATGGCTGGTACCGGCGCTGCTGTGAATCGAACTTTGCTTGTACATGTCACACCACTCCCAACAGATAGATCACGGTAAACACGCAGATCCACACCACGTCCAGGAAGTGCCAGAACAGGCTCAGGCAACTGAGCCGGGTGGCGGTGGTGTTGGTCAGGCCTTTCTGGCGAATCTGCACCATCAGCACAGCCATCCAGATCAACCCCGTCAACACGTGCGCGCCGTGGGTGCCGACAAGGGTGAAAAACGCGGTCAGAAACGCGCTGCGGTCCGGTCCGTAGCCTTCTGCGATCAGATGGTGGAACTCGTTGACTTCCATGGCGATGAAGCCAGCGCCTAGCACGAATGTGAGTCCCAGCCAACGCAGCACCTGGCTTTGCTGGCCACGGTTCATCGCGAGCATCGCGTAGCCGTAGGTGATGCTGCTCAACAGCAGCAACATGGTTTCAGCGAGAACATAGGGCAGTTCGAAAATATCCACGCTCGACGGACCGCCCGCTACGCTGTCGCGCAACACCGCATAGCTGGCGAACAAGCTCGCGAACAGGATGCAGTCGGTCATCAGGTAGATCCAGAACCCGAAGACGCTCAGCGAACCTGCGTCTTCATGTCCGTGTTCCTGAGTATGAGCGACGTCTTTTTCAATCACGATATTGGACATGGATCAAGCCTCTGCCAGGTCTTTGAGACGTGCCGTTTCGATGCGCGCCACCTCTTGTGCGGGCACGAAGTAATCAGTGTCTTCGTCGTAGCTGCGCACCACGAACGCGACCACCGAAGCAACCAAGCCGAACGCCGCCAGCCACCAGATGTGCCAGACCAGGGCGAAGCTGCAGATCAGCGCGAACAGGCTGATCACCAGGCCCGAGGCGGTGTTGCGCGGCATGTGGATGCTTCGGTAATCGGTGTGGCTGAGGGTGCTCACGCCGCGCTCCTTCATGCCCCAATAAGCGTCCAGGTCATTGACCTTGGGTTGCTCGGCGAAGTTGTACAGCGGTGGCGGAGAGGCGGTGGCCCACTCCAGGGTGCGCCCGTCCCACGGATCGCCAGTGAGGTCGCGGTATCGGTGGCGGTGGCGGATGCTGACGAACAGTTGCAGTGCCTGGGCGGCCACGCCGCAGAGGATGATTGCCACCCCCAGCAGTTCCAGCAGCAGCCACGGCCGCCATTCCGGATTGTTGAAATGGTTGAGGCGCCGGGTCATGCCCATAAAGCCCAGCACGTAGGACGGCATGAACGCGAAATAAAAGCCGATCAGCCAGCACCAGAAGGCGGTGCGGCCCAGCTTGTCGTTCAAGCGGAAGCCAAAAGCCTTGGGGAACCAGTAGGTCAGGCCGGCCATGTAGCCGAACACCGCGCCGCCGATGATCACATTGTGAAAATGCGCAATCAGGAACAGGCTGTTGTGCAGCATGAAGTCGGCGCCCGGCACTGCCAGCAATACCCCGGTCATCCCGCCGATGCTGAAGGTCACGATAAAGCCCAGGGTCCATAGCATGGGGGTCTCGAAGCGCACCCGGCCGCGGTACATGGTGAACAACCAGGTGAAGATTTTCACCCCGGTCGGCACCGCGATAATCATGGTCATGATGCCGAAGAACGCGTTGACGTTACCCCCTGCGCCCATGGTGAAAAAGTGGTGCAGCCACACGATGAACGACAACACGGTAATCGCAATCGTCGCCCATACAAGCGACACGTAACCGAAGAGCCGCTTACTGCTGAAGGTCGCAGCAATCTCGGAAAACACCCCGAACGCCGGCAGGATCAGGATGTACACCTCCGGATGTCCCCAGGCCCAGATCAGGTTCACGTACATCATCGGGTTGCCGCCGGCTTCGTTGGTAAAGAAATGCATGCCCAGGTAACGGTCCAGGGAAAGCATCAGCAGGGTGGCGGTGAGAATCGGAAACGACGCCAGGATCAGTACCGAGGTGCACAGCGCATTCCAGGTGAACACCGGCATCTTGAACAGCGTCATGCCTTCGGTGCGCATCTTCAAGATCGTGACGAAGAAATTCAGCCCCGTCAGTAACGTACCGACGCCGGATATCTGCAGTGACCAGATGTAGTAGTCCACCCCGACCCCGGGGCTGTATGCCAACCCGGATAACGGCGGATAGGCGACCCAACCGGTTCGCGCAAACTCACCGATCCCCAGTGAGACGTTGACCAGCGCGGCACCGGCCACGAACAGCCAGAAGCTCAGCGCGTTGAGAAACGGGTAGGCCACGTCGCGTGCGCCGATCTGCAACGGCACCACTACGTTCATCAGGCCGACCACGAAGGGCATGGCCACGAAGAAAATCATGATCACGCCATGGGCAGTGAAGATCTGGTCGTAATGTTCCGGCGGCAGATAACCCGGCCCGCCACTGGCGGCCATGGCTTGCTGGGTGCGCATCATGATTGCGTCGGAAAAACCGCGTAGCAGCATCACCAGCGCGACGATGATGTACATACATCCGATCTTTTTGTGGTCCACCGATGTGAACCACTCGCGCCACAAATAGCCCCATTTGCGTTTCCAGGTAATGGTGCCCACCATCGCCGCGCCGATCAGCCCGATGAAGGCCAGCGTGTACATCACAATCGGTTCAGTGGTTGGAATCGCATCCCATGACAGTTTTCCGAACATTGTTATTGCTCCTCGGCCAGTAAACTGGGGTGTTGATCGACGCGCTTTTCAGTACCGCTCAATGGCGCTCGCCTGGTTTTATTGGCCTTGTTCATGCCTTCGTATTTATCGACGATGTCCAGGAACAGGCGCTCCTGCACTGCCGAGTAATAGGTCACAGGGTGCTTGATGGTGGGCTTGGCCAAGTGCGCATAGCTCGTTTGGTCAAGGACTGTGGAGGCGTCCTTGACCTTGTTCGCCCAGGTCTGAAAGTCGGTGGGGCTCAATGACAGCGTGGTGAAATGCATATCGGAAAAACCGGGGCCGTTGTAGTTGGCGGCGATTCCCTTGAACTCGCCGGTTTCGTTGGCGATCAGGTGCAGCTTGGTCTGCATGCCTGCCATCGCATAGATCTGCCCTCCCAGCGCCGGGATGAAGAAGGACGTCATGGCCGCGTCGGAGGTGATGGTGAAACTCACCGGCGTGTGCACCGGCAAGGCCAGTTCGTTGACGCTGGCGATACCCAGGTCGGGGTAGATGAACAGCCACTTCCAGTCGATGGCAACCACCTGGACGTTGATCGGTGGCGTGTCCGAGTCGAGCGGGCGATAGGGATCGAGGGCGTGGGTGGTTTTCCACGTCACCCAGCCCAAGGCGATGATGATCAGCAGCGGCACGCCCCACACTACCGCTTCGATTTTGTGGGAGCTGGCCCAGCGCGGCGAGTAACGCGCTTTTTTATTGGTCGCACGGTAGCGGTAGGCGAATACGAACATCAGCACGATCACCGGCACCACAACCAACAGCATCAGGCCCGTGGCGAGGATAATCAGGTCGCGCTCATCGGTTGCAATCTGCCCCTTGGGGTTGAAAACCACTAAGTTGCAGCCGCTTAACAATAAGACGCTGGCGAGATATGCCAGGCAATAGCCAATCGCTCGTTTCATGCCTTGCTCCTGTATTGAAATATCCGTTGTTACAGTGCCGAAGCCGCCGCACCAGTGCTCAAGAGTTAGTTAAGCGAAGCGCTGCCGTTGCGCTTGTTAGTGAACCGTCCCCTTAATTGTTTAACGGCCGACAATAAGCTGCCGTCAGTAGATAAAACTCATATGCTGCCAGGTTTTGTTAGTGTTCGCTGCCGCTCTGCCGGGCGAAAATCATCGTGCTCCCGAACAATTTGAATGAGCCCTCAGGGGTTGGTTTAACAAAATGTTACCTCGCCTGACGAACGGTTTAACAAGCGAAACGAGAATGGGGTTCTGATAGGCGCATACTTGAAATTGCCTTGGAAAAACACGTAAATCCCTGCTAAAGAACTCATGTATTAGTTGAAGAGCAATGCACTAACGGTCTTGGAGAACAGCTATGTTCATTCGCGGAAATACCTATAAGGCCTGGGCCGAGAAGGCACTGGAGGAAGAGTGCTTTACCCAAGAAGTGGAAAACGGCTGCCATATCGAAGTCAGGGCCCGCGAGCGCGAGGACGCTGATATTGAGGTCTTGATCAGTGTCTACACCGCCACCGGGCAATGTGTGGTTGAACGCACCAGGCACTTGCCGGGCGCCGAATGGACCATGCACGACGCGCTCAAGCGCGGCATTGATCAGGCGGAACGGATTGCGGGCGGCGAATCGGGGCGTTTGCCCTGCGCTGACGCGCACCTGCACGAGGACGATTGACGGGGCGCCTGCGCTGGGGTTGCAGCGGAAAACGGAACTTTGGCGGCGCGTGGATTTTCCATTGTAGAGAGCCCCGCGTCAGCCGGCCCGCGCCCGCTGATTGCTGATAACAACCCCGCCGCCCGAGCCGCCCATGTCCGAGTTCAGCTTCATCCAAGCCGCATCCTCCAAACCGTCCTTGCGCCGCGCCGTGACGGGCCCGATGTTGTTTCTGTTCATTCTCGGCGATGTGCTCGGTGCCGGCGTGTACGCGCTGGCCGGCACCATCGCTGGCGAGGTGGGTGGGGCGATCTGGGTGCCGCTGCTGGTGGCGTTGTTCTTCGCCATGCTCACGGCGGGTTCGTACGCGGAGCTGGTGACCAAGTACCCCTATGCCGGCGCTGCTTCGGTGTTCGCCGAGAAGGCATTCAAGTCACCGCTGATTTCGTTTCTGGTTGGCTTCTGCATGCTGGCGGCCGCCGTCACCAGCGCGGCCGGGCTGTCCCTGGCATTTGCCGGCGACTACCTGGCGGCGTTCGTCGACGTATCACCGCACCTGGCCGCGCTTATATTCCTGGTGGTGATAGCGCTGCTCAATGCTCGCGGTATCAAGGAGTCGTTGGGCGCCAACATGGTCATGACCTGCATCGAACTGTCCGGGCTGCTGTTAGTGGTGGTGGCCGCGGCCTGGTGCATACAGTCGGGCGAAGCCAACCTCGGCCGCGCGCTGGAGTTCAAGGCCGGCGTCAACCCTATGCTTGCGGTGCTGGGCGCTGCATTGCTGGCGTTCTATTCGTTTGTAGGTTTTGAAACGTCGGCTAACCTGGCGGAAGAAGTACGCGGGGTGCGCAAGGTGTATCCGCGTGCACTGTTTGCCGCGTTGGTGACGGCCGGCATCGTGTATATGGCGGTTGGTGTCGCTGCTTCGGTGGTACTGCCGATAGACAAGCTGACGGCCACCTCGGCGCCATTGCTCGAAGTGGTGCGCACCTCGGGCTTGAGTCTCCCGCCCCAGCTCTTCGCCTTCATTGCACTGGTGGCGGTCGCCAACGGTGCGCTGTTGACCATGGTCATGGCCAGCCGCCTGGCCTATGGCATGGCCCGCATGGGCCTGTTGCCGGCGCCGCTTGGGCGTGTGCTGCCCAAGCGGCGCACGCCGTGGGTCGCGATCATCGCCAGCACCCTGGTGGCCATTTCCTTGACGTTGACCGGCACGCTCGCAGCGTTGGCCGAGACGGTCGTGCTGTTGCTGCTTTTCGTGTTCTTGAGCACCAACCTGGCGGTGCTGGTATTGCGCCGCGAAACCGTCGCAGAACAACATTTTCGTGTGCCGACCTGGGTGCCGGTGCTGGCGATTGTTTCCTGCCTGATCCTGCTCAGCCAGCAAGGCCTCGACACTTGGCTGCGAGGCGGCGCGTTAATGCTGCTGGGGAGTGCGCTGTACGCGTGCAACCGCCTGGCGACGCCGGTCGCGGAGCCTGGCTAAACCGCTCATCGGAGCATGGGTATCGGCATCTACGGCTCACACATCCCCCGCTGTTCGGCGTGCCAGGCATTGAAACCACACGCACGACCCTCAGGGCTTAAACACCACCCGCAGGCAATTATCGGTTTTTTCCTTGAACAGCTTGTAGCCTTGCGCCCCTTCTTCCAGGCTCATGGGATGGGTCAGCAAGTAGGCAGGGTCAAGCTCGCCTTTGCGAATATGCTCGAACAGGGTCGGTGCGTAACGCTGCCCCGGTTGCTGTCCGGATCTTAGCGTCAACGCCTTGTTGACGATCGCGCCCATCGGGAACTTGTCGAGCAACCCACCGTACACGCCGACTACCGATACCGTGCCGCCTTTACGGCAGGCACGTATGGCCTGCCTTAGCACGCTGCCGCGTTCGGTGTGCAGCCTGAGCAACTGCTTGGCCTTGTCATAGGCATAGTCGATCTCGGTGCCATGCGCCTCCATGCCCACACAGTCGATGCAGCGATCCGGGCCGCGTCCGCCAGTCAACTCCAGCAAGGCTTCGTGCACGTTGGTTTTCTCGTAGTTGATAGGGATCGCCTTGCCGCGTTCTTCGGCCAGGCGCAGCCGGTCGGGGTAACGATCAATCGCGATCACCCGCTCGGCGCCCACCAGGTAAGCACTGCAGATCGCCATCTGGCCAACGCCGCCGCAGCCCCACACTGCCACGGTGTCGCCGGGCTGGATATCGGCATTGTCCGCCGCGAAGTAACCGGTGGGCGCCGCATCCGAGACAAACAGCGCCTGCTCATCGCTCACGCCTTCGGGCACCTTGAACAGGTTGACGTCGGCAAACGGCACCCGCACGTAGGTCGCGTGACTGCCCGGGTAACCGCCAAAAGCGTGGCTGTAGCCGATGATGCCGCAGCATGGCTGGCCATACATCAGGTCCGTCGCCGACGGGTTTGGGTTGGAGTTGTCGCAGCAGGAAAAATCGCTGCGCTGGCACGGCTCGCAGTTGCCGCAGCCGATGATTGAGATGGTGATCACTTTGTCACCCTTGCGCAGGTCGGTGACGCCTTTGCCGACCTCGACCACTTCGCCCATGAATTCGTGGCCAATGATATCGCCGGGCTTCATGGCCGGTACGTAGCCGCCGAGCAAGTGCAGGTCCGAACCGCAGACAGAGGAGAGGGTGACGCGAATGATCGCGTCCCGTGGGTTGAGGATGGCAGGGTCGGCGACATTGTCGACTCGCAGTAGATTAGGTGCTTGCCAAGTGAGTGCGCGCATCAGTGGGGTCCTCCTTCGATAACAACGCCGGTTTTGGCTGACGGGTGATCGGTTGCGACCTGGTCAGCGCCGGCGTGTACGTAAAAAAAATCGTCGTCCTGTTCCGGCCTGGAGCGGTTGTTGCTGACCTCGCCGGTCTCCAGTTGCTGCTTCACTGCCTGCAGGGCGTTGAGCAAGGCTTTGTCGCTGAACAGGCTGATCGCACGCGCCAAGCCATAGCCCAACTTGGCCATTGCCGGCTTGCACACCACCACCGCCTTGACCTGGGTTCCACGGCCGGCCGGGGCGGGGCTCAGCGAGACGGTAATGTCGTGCGCCCATCGCGCGTCGCCTGGAGTTTTCCAATGCAGTACATGGCGATCCTGTGTATCGATCTGCACAAGCGCGCACTGCAGGCGCCGGCCGGCCGGTGCGCGGAGCTTCCAGAGCGCGGTGTCCGGGGTCAGTTGCTCGACACTGTCGACCCAGCGCAGCAACGGGCCGATGTTCTCGGGCCTGGCGATGAAGGCAGACACCTCATCCGATGGGCGCAAGATCGTGATACTGCGCGTGATTGCCTCGCTGATCGGCCACTGATGTTCGCGGCTGAATTGTGTTTCGTAGGGGGTTGGTGTCAACACCCGCTTCAGTGCGCAGTGCCCGGCTGCACCGCGAATCACACCGTAGGCGCCCGCCGCAATCTGGAGTGCACCACTCAACCCACCCTTGCGACAGCCATGCAGTAATAGGGCAGCGCCAGAGGCCAGCAAAAGTGTGCGCTCAGCCTTGGTCATCGTGCCGCTTCGGTGCGCGTCAGGAGGGGTGTGGGTGGATATTAGTGGCTGGTCAGTCATGGTCAATCCTCCGATGGATGTGTCTGCGATAGAAAAACCTGCGCAGCTTGAGTTCCACCGCATTTCACGATTAGAGATGAAAGGTTTCCCGCCCTTGAAGTTCAAGTTACTCATAGCAGCGCATTGGGGCGCGGCGAAACAAGCCGACGTTGTGTATATAAGTGCGGCGCACTAGTCACCGGCTCGCCGAACAGCGTCACGGCTCTATGAACTGCTCAAAAAAAGCCCGCACGGAGTACGGGCAAGACAGGAGTTTTACCAGAGTCTGGAGGGAACAGGCTCAATAGTAAGAAGCGATAAATCGATAACGGTTTGGTTTTTTTCAGAAGGCGCCGACGAATGGTCATATCCCGATAGTGCCGCAAGTTGGCGCAACTAAAAATACACATCAAGAGGGATAATCTGAACCTTTGCGCTGCTCCAATAACAAAAATCAGAAGGAGGGCATATGAAAAATTCTTTATATATTATCGAGTACGAATACCATCATAAGCCGAGATCTTTCATTATAAGAGCGGATATCATGAGTAATGCAGAGGCGTGGCATTGGGCATCTTGCGATGCTGGGATCGGTATAATTCCTCGGTCACGCCATGAAAAAATCAAACGGGTCAGCAGACCCCTTGCAGAACGCTACGGCCTGGAGAACGTCAGGTGGCGTCCTTCTGGAAGTATTCCGTTTATTGCGCAGCCCTATGTACCACCGCCCCCTGAATGAGTTTAACTTTTAACAAATACGCACATTTGAATAGGGTGTTGGTTTGAGTCAAGCCTTATTGTTTTTTCGACGTTCCTGCAGCATGCATAACTTGAGGGCGCTGCGTTGAAGTGCATCCATCATCAAGTCCGCCAGATACTGTTGCCTGCATTGCGGGCAGAGCATCTCGGCGGCGGTGGACACCAGATAGGAGGGTTCGTCCATCGTCGGCTCGAAGGGCTGTTTACATTGGGCGCACTGGCCGTTCGCTTGTAGACCAGACATCTTCGATTCCTCCCTGAATTAAAAGCTCACTCACGATCCATGATGAGGTGAATGATTTCAACAAAAAAAAGGAGGAGTTTCAAACAAGCGATTAATTGATATTAAAGTGCCAATATTCGAGTTTCAAAGGGAAGGCGTGCGCATGACTGTCGGCAGGTGTTACGACAGACGCGTCCGCACGCCTGATCTGGCCCGCTCAGGCTTCGAGCTTTTTGCTGCGTGCTTTTCGCGTTGTGGAGGAGGGCGCCGCCTGGCGCTTTGATTGGACCGGTACAGGCTGCGTAACACTGCTTTCGATCGTGCCCGAAGAGCTATCTATTTGCCCGGGCGTCAGTTCGTCTCTGGCTTGCAGCCAATGCAAAAAATCCTGACCGTCAGGCTTACCTTGTTGTTCCCAAATACGGTAGGCGGTGAGTCGAATCGTTTCTTCGTCCATCGTGGTGCTCCTGTTCCAGTTTAAAAACGCTAGGAGTGAATGAAGCTGCTTACAAACTCAGCCTTGATGACCGGTAGTTCGATCCCATGGATCAAGCCGGCTGTCATGGCTTGTTGCGGGTCGAGAATGCGCGGCGCCGCGATCAGGTACTTTTCTGTTTCGAGTTTTTCCCTTGCATCCCGGGTACGCTCTTCGACGATGCGCGCATACAACTGCAAGTCGTAGTCAAGGCTCATGGCGTATTCGGACATGCGCGAATGGTCGACGGCGCCTTGCACATGCCAATGAAACGGATGAAACAGAAATTTACTGTGCTTGCACGCCGTTCTGCGCTCTCCGGCCAGAAAGATGATATTGCCCATCGACTCCACGGTGCCCAGGTTGTGCGTGTGCACCGAGATCGGCAGCGCCATCAGAAAATTGTACATGGTAAAACCGTAGCTGCATTCGCCGCCCATAGTGGCGATATTCACGACCAGGCCCGAAGCCTCTTGCTGAACGGCCAACGAGGCCTTTTCGATGAGTTGGCTGCAGGTTGAGGCGGTGACCGACGCCGTAAAGTTAATAACGTGTAAAGGCATGGTGTCCCTCGTCAATCAAGGCAGGGGAGCACAGCTCCCCTGCATCAAGCACATTAACCGTTGCGTCCGCCACCATGGCTGTTTTGGCCGCCTTTACGGCCAGCTTCCGAGGCTTTCTCACGGTCGTTGGCAAAGTTGCCGCCACTGTTCTGGCCGCCTTTGCTACCTGCTTCGGCGGCGCGCTCGGGATCATTCTTGAAATTGCCGCCGCTGTTCTGGCCGCCTTTGCTACCGGCCTCGGCGGCGCGCTCGGGATCATTTTTGAAATTGCCGCCGCTGTTTTGGCCACCCTTGCTTCCGATCTCTTGATAGAACTCTTTGTCATGGGAAGCCGAAGTTGCATCGCCGCCTTTTTTACCGGCTTCGTTGACGCTCATTTGATTTTGCTTGTCGTTAGTAGTCATTTCAGTAATCTCGTCGTTATGTCGTTAATATATCTTTCATCTCGATCTACAGGCACCTAAATACTGATGGTCGCTCAGGTTATAAATGCCTTTCGCACAGCGGTAGTGTTTGCGACACATCGGCAGTCGCTTCAGCCAGTTCCACGACGCGCTGATGTTCGTAACACGGCAATGTGTTCGCGCGTTGGCTTGCCCCCGCGTCAGTTCGCACTTGCGTGCTCGGCTGGTGAGGTAAAACGCTTCGCTGATAGTCTGGTGATGCACGCATGCTTAGTTCTCCTTTGCTATTAACAGAAGGGGCAGCATTGCTGCCCCCTTGTGACCACGCTTACTACTTGCGGCCGCCGCCATGGCTATTCTGGCCACCTTTACGGCCAGCTTCCGAAGCCTTTTCGCGGTCATTGGCAAAGTTGCCGCCAGATGCCTGACCGCCTTTCTTTCCCGCCTCGGAGGCTTTTTCGTGATCGTTGGCGAAATTACCTGGGTTTTTATTACTGGTCGTCATAATGCTACTCCAACTGTAATTGAGGTTTCGCTTACGCCCGTTTATTGCAACGGACATAGTTTTCGATAAGGGCGACCGTCTAAATGTTTCGAGATTTTTTTAAAAAGGACGATGAACGGTCTTTGGTTGAAAGAAACTTGTACAGATGCGCGGTGTTCGCGCCGCTTCGTATAAGTTTTTACTTTGGGTAGGGCGGGAGTGATATTAAATTAATAGCAATGGTTGCCGCTTCGCTTAGTGTCGAAAATGATTTTAATTGAGGGCTCTTGTACGGATCGACTACCGAAAAGTACATCACGGAGGTTTAGGCACTTTATGCCAAATATATAGATATGAAACAGACTGATCGTGGGGCGGGGCTGGCCAGGAAAACGGAGGCTGGCAAATGACCTGAAGCTCGCACCAACCCCTCGAACCGCCAATAATGGATTTGATTAAAGAGTAACGCCCCGTCAGCTCATTTACCCGCCGACGCGCAGCATTCCGCCAGCGCGTGTTGAGCTCTTTTCAGCGGCCCGATACTGTCCCTTGACGATGGTCAATCGGCACCTACCAAGATACGGCTGCGGCCAACCTGTTTTTGCAGGCAACGCTGACTCAGATTTTCGGCGAGCGAGGTTTCGGCCAAAATCGCCTCTTCACGAAGTGCTGTCTCCAGCGCCTCCAAATGCCGCGCAAGTATTTTTACCGATCCGCTCAAATTGGCGGGATCGAAAGGAATTTTACCATTAGCAATCAGAACCATCGCCAGGTCCCAGGCGTGCTGAGAATTTTTCATCATGCAATCTCCTTTTCGCGCCTGGCAGCTTTTCCACCGTCGGCGACCACGCTTACGGTGGGCAATGGAAAATGCTTGTTGAGCACGCCAAGATGGTCAATCGCTTCACGGAAAAGCGCTTCGGCTTTGCCGCGAAGGCGCAGATATTCATCATACATTTCGCTATCGAAATCAGGCTGCTCCAGCAGGTCGAATGCGCTGCGGCTTAGGGCGTTGGCCTCGTTGAAAAGCTTCTGATTCTGCTCCATGGCCAACTGGCGGCAGGCCATCATTTTTGCGTCGATGTCGTTGTGTTGCATGGCTTGAATCCTTCATCAGCAGGTCTCTGTATAACTGTGTGACCCGCTTGCAAAGCCCGTGTATCAAAATGGTTTTCTCTGAAATATCGATTAATTCAACGATTCAGTTTGCCTTAAATTATCGTCTTTTTAGATGGAGCTACGCGTTTAACCCCCAAGGGCCCGTCTTATCTCTACTGAGAAAGTCTCAACTAACGACGTAAGCAACACAATTTTTCGATCAGAACAATCAACGAATCGTGGACGACCGGTTTGCTCAAATGACTGGTGAAGCCCGACTCAGCCGCCTTTTTCTGATCACTGCCGGCCCCATAGCCTGTGAGTGCGATCGAGGGAACCTGACGCAGATGACCTATCGTGCGCAGCTTGCGCATCAGCTCATGGCCATTCATTTTCGGCATGCCAATGTCCGAAATGATCAAGTCATACTGTGCATCGCGGGCCGTTTCCAGCGCAGTCTGTGGGTCATTGAAGGCGCTAACCTGGGCGCCTTCCATCTCCAACAGCAAATTCAGCACTTCAAGCACCTCGGCAGAGTCATCCACCAGCAACACCTTGACGCCATGCAGGCGTTCATCCGCGTCCTGTTCAGCGTCAGAAAATGGCAGATGATCCTGTTGTTCGCACAGCGGCAGCCATATCGAGAAGGTGCAGCCAAAACCCAGCCCCTTGGAATGGACACTGACCGAGCCTTCGTGAGCCTCAACCAGTTGGCGTACCAAGGACAAGCCTATCCCCAGGCCCTCGCGCTGATGCGTCAGATGTTGGTTTTCTGCCTGCCCGAACAGGTCAAAGATCTTCTCCAGGCTGTCATCGGCCAGGCCGATGCCGCTGTCGATTACGTCCAACTGGGCGCGCCCCTCCGAGCGGCTCAGCACCAACTGCACCTGACCGCCCTCCGGGGTGAATTTCAGCGCGTTGTTGACCAGGTTCCAGATCACCTGCTCAATGCGCGTCGGGTCGACATCAACGATCAGTGATGCATGATCCGAAGGCGTTTGCAGCGTCACCTGACGACGATGCCCGTCGGCGAGCACTACGCCATGGATATCCTGCAGGGTACGAATCAGATCAACCTGTTGTTTTTTCAACTTGAGCTTGCCCGTGCGAACCCGGGCGACATCCAGCAGGTCGTCAATGATCCGCGCCTGGCTGGACACGGCCTCGCAGATCGTATTCACGGCTTTGATCGCCGAGCCCGCCGCCTTGGTAGCGGGCAAGCGACGCAGTAACTCCGCGTTCAGTTGGATCAGATTCAGTGGATGTTTGAGTTCGTGAGACATCACCGCGAAAAACTCGTCCTTGAGATGGCTCTTCGTCTGGGTCTCCATCAGGCGCTGGCTCTGCTCATCCTGGGTGCGTTTGTGGCCGGTGAGGTCGCGGGCGATCTTGACGTAGCCCTGCAAGCTGTCGCTCTTGAGCAGCGTGACCTCACCGCTGCAGTAGAACCGACTGCCATCCTTGCGCACATGCCAGCGCTCATCTTCACCGCGACCATGTTCGCGGGCCGCGCGCAGCTCGCTCTCCGGGACACCGGAGGAGCGGTCCTCCGGTGAAAATATCAAGTCGTAATAGGCGCCCAGGACTTCGTCCTTGGTGTAGCCGAAGATCAGTTCTGCTCCCGTGTTCCAATCGGTGATGGCGCCGTGGTCATCAAGGATGATGATTGCAAAGTCATGGGTACTCTCGGCCACCAGTCGCATGCGCTCTTCGCCCAGGCGCAGTTCCTCTTCGGCCTGGCGCCGCTTGGTGATATCGATGAAGGTCAGCACCGTACCATCGATGTGATCCTCGCTGGAGCGGTAGGGCAACAACCGCGCGATGTACCAGCGGTTGTCCTTACCGCTGATTTCCCGCTCGATCATGCTCAGCGATTCAAACACCGTCGCAGCGTCTTCGGTGATTTCCGGGTAATCCAGGCGGTGGGTGATGTCCATCAACGAGCGTCCAGTGTCCACCGGGAGCATGCTGAATATATCGGTGGCGCGGGGCGTGAACCATCGGATGCGCATATTGCGGTCGACGAATACGGTGGCGATGTCGGTGGAGGCGATCAGGTTGGTCAGGTAGTCATTGACCTTGTCCGTCTCTTCTACCTTGGTTTTAAGTTCATAGTTGACGGTCAACAGCTCTTCATTGATCGACTGCAGCTCTTCCTTGCTGGTTTCCAGCTCTTCGGTGGCCGAACGCAATTCTTCGTTGACCGCCTGCATTTCTTCGTTGGAGGCCTTGAGTTCTTCGCTTGAGACTTCCGACTGTTCGATGGTGTCCTGCAAGTGCAGCTTGGTGCGTTGCAGCTCCTGCTCCAGGTTGCCCATGATGGCGTTTTCAGCATGGCTGACGGCAGTGGAATCGGTCTGTTGGGGGTCGAAAGGGCTTTCCTGGAAGATCACCAGCACATAGTCGCTTTCGGTCGCGTCATCGCGGTAGGGGCGGGCGGTAATGTCCACCATGAAGGGGGCCTGCTCGCGCTGAACGCGGATCTTGCGGGAGGTCACAGGCATGTTCGATTGCTGGACCTGAAAGAGTGTGGTGCGGATGTCGAGGCGCAGGTCGGGATGAACCAATGCCAATAGGTTATGCGTTATCTCGCCAGCCACATAACGCAGGAACCGCCCGGCACCTTCGCTCATGTGCAGGATCTGCGCGTGGATGTCGACTAAAACGCTTGGCGGTGCGGCTTTCTCCAGAGCCCGCAGATGAATATCCGCTAATGAAACTTTGTTAGGGGCCTTATTTTCGAGCGCAATCGACGGGGCGCTTGGGCGCAAGTAGCCGCCTCGCGGAATGGTCGGGGCGCGGCGAATGCCTGAGGATCCGGCACGCACCCGAAAAATGCGGTTTCGTTTGTCGACCGGCACAAACAGGTCCAGGCAGCCGTCGGCCGACTCCGAGGATCCAAGGAACAGATAGCCACCGGGGCGCAGCGCAAAGTGGAACATCTGCAGGATGTCGCGCTGCACTTCGCGGTCAAGATAGATCAACAGGTTGCGGCACACGATCAGGTCGATCTGGGAGAACGGCGGGTCGGCCAGCAGGCTGTGTTTAGCGAACAAAACCTTCTCGCGGATTTCTTTACGTACCCGATAGTGCTGGTTTTTTTCCTTAGCAAAATACTGGCGCAAGCGCGGCGGCGGTACGTCGGTGATGATCGCCTCGGGGTACACGCCGTTGCGGCCGTGGGTGATTGCACGCTCGTCGATATCAGTGGCAAAAACCTGCATTTTGGCGCCGCTGGCATCCAGCGCCAGTTGCTCGGCCACCAGCATCGCGAGGCTGTAGGCTTCTTCGCCGGTGGAACAGCCGGCCGACCAGATGCGCACTTGTTCACGGTGTGGCACGCTGTCTTCTAGCGATTTCACCAGGTTGGGTATCACGTCACGTTCAAGCGCTTCAAAAGCCTCGCGGTCGCGGAAGAAGTTGGTCACGCCGATCAGCATATCGCCGAGCAGGGCCTTGGTTTCGTCTGGGTGCTCCTGGAGGAAATTATAATAGGCCGCGAGGTCCGGCTGGGCGGTTACTTGCAAGCGTCGCTCAATACGGCGCAACACTGTGGCACGCTTGTAATGCTTGAAGTCGTGCCCGGTAATGGCGCGTAGCTGAATCAGGATGTCCAGCAGTAACTGCTCGGCCACGGCTGCATCGCGTTCGGTTGCGGGCGGGGTGGTTTTGATTTCGGGATCGTCGGCGGTGGGCAGGATGATTGACTGAGCGTTGCGCCACAGCTCCAGCAACTTCTGGGGCATTTCCACCACGGGAAGCACGAGATCGGCCATTTGCGTTTCGATGGCAGCCAATGGCATACCATCGAACTCTGCATCTTCCGGGCTTTGTACCAAAGTGATCCCGCCTTGCTCCTTGATCCGAGACAGGCCGACCGCGCCGTCCGCTCCGGTCCCTGAAAGGATCACGCAAAACGCCCGTTCTTTATGCGCATCTGCCAAATCGCGAAAAAACAGGTCGATGGCTATGTGCGAGCCGCCCTCGCGGGTTGATGGGGATACCGCTAAATAGCCATCATTCATCTTCAAATGGTGAGCAGGCGAGATGACGTACACCTGATTTTTTTCGATGGGCGTCGTGTTATTGACCTGTGACACCGGTAAGCGGGTCGACTCCTGGATGATCTTGTCCGCCACGCTTTGATGATCAGGAGACAGGTGCAGAATCACCACGAACGCCATGCCGCAGTCTTTGGGCATATGCTCAAAAAACGCTTTTACTGCTTGCAGCCCGCCCGCGGACGCGCCAATCCCAACCACCGGAAAGTCCAAGTCACTGGGGATCAGATCCTTGCGTTGCGGAACGTTAGGGGACCGCAGGGGGGCAGACTTCATAAGTACCAACCTTGGTTAACTGCGCACGCAAAGAGCGTGGAGGAAAAAAAATTAAGCGAGGGCGAGGCTTGAACCGAAAGTGAAATATAGCGGAAAACCTGGGTTCAGAAGAATGCCTCGAATCGCTAAACCTATAAACCTTACCTTGCGGTTGAGGCACGCCACCTTCAGAAGGTTTATTCATTTTGACCAATGGCACTGCCGCGCCTGAACGGTCATCTGATTTTTTCGAAATTCATCTGAACTTACCCTCCCGGCCGACCCTCGCAAAAAGTAATCACAGCCAGGAGGGAGCCCCATGAACAGTTATCCAAAACCGCCATTCAAGACCCAACAGCAGCCCGTACCCGGTGAACAGCACAAGATGGATCCAATGCCCGATTGCGGTGAGCAGACCTACAAAGGCTCGGGCCGCCTCGCCAACAAAGTAGCGTTGATCACCGGGGCCGACAGCGGCATCGGGCGTGCGGTGGCCATCGCCTTCGCACGCGAAGGCGCGGACGTGGCGGTCTCCTATCTGGATGAGCATGAAGACGCCAAGGAAACCGCGCGGTGGGTCGAGGCGGCGGGTCGTCAATGCCTGTTGCTACCCGGCGACCTGGGCAACGCGGATCAGTGCACGGCGATCGTCGCTGACACCGTGGAGAAGTTCGGACGCATCGATGTGCTGGTCAACAACGCGGCGTTCCAGATGACCTACGAAAGCCTGGAAGACATCCCCGACGAGGATTGGCTAAAGACCTTTAACGTTAACGTCACCGCGATGTTTCGCATCTGCAAGGCCGCGCTGCCGCACATGGCCGAGGGCAGTTCGATCATCAACACCAGCTCGGTCAATTCCGATGCGCCCAACCCCACGCTGTTGCCCTATGCGGCCACCAAAGGCGCGATCGCCAACTTCACTGCGGGCCTGGCGCAGATGCTCGGCAAACGCGGTATTCGCGTCAACAGTGTGGCGCCCGGGCCAATCTGGACGCCATTGATCGTGTCGACGATGACCGAGGACACCGTCAAGAACTTTGGTGGCAATACACCGCTGGGGCGCCCCGGCCAGCCAGTCGAAGTCTCGCCCATCTACGTACTGCTGGCGTCGGATGAGGGCAGTTATATCTCCGGTGAACGCTACGGCGTAACAGGTGGCAAACCCATTCTTTGAATGAAGCGAGGCATTCGATGACGACGACAGTAGGCGACTTTCTGGTTGAGCGACTCAGCCAATAGGGCGTTACCCGAATCTTTGGTTACCCGGGGGACGGTATCAATGGTGTATTCGGCGCGTTGAGCCGGACGTAGGGCAAGATCGAATTCATTCAGGCCCGTCATGAGGAAATGGCCGCGTTCATGGCGTCGGCCCACGCCAAATTCACGGGGGAGCTGGGCGTTTGCATAGCCACATCAGGGCCAGGTGCCTCGCACCTGATCACTGGGCTCTATGACGCGCGGATGGACCATATGCCGGTGCTGGCGATTGTCGGGCAGCAGGCGCGGTCGGCGCTTGGGGGCATTACCAGCAGGAGTTGGATCTGGTGTCGATGTTCAAGGATGTGGCAGGGGCATTCGTGCAGCAGGCTACGATGCCATCCCAGGTGCGTCACTTGGTGGATCGGGCCGTACGCACGGCAGTCGGTGAACGCCGAGTGACGGCGATCATCCTGCCCAACGATTTGCAGGAGGCGGCCTACGAACCGCCCGCCAGGGCCCACGGCACAGTGCACTCGGGGGTAGGTTATTCAAAACCGCGAGTGGTGCCGTATGAGGCGGATCTACAGCGCGCCGCAGACGTGCTGAATGCCGGTGAGAAAGTTGCGATTCTGGTCGGCGCTGGGGCGCTGGCGGCCACCGATGAAGTCATCGCCGTCGCTGAAGCCCTCGGCGCCGGGGTGTCCAAGGCGCTACTCGGCAAGGCTGCAGTCCCTGACGATTTGCCCTGGGTTACCGGCAGCATCGGCCTGTTGGGCACCGAGCCCAGCTACAAGCTGATGACCGAATGCGACACCTTGTTGATGATCGGCTCGGGTTTTCCTTACTCAGAGTTCCTGCCCAAGGAAGGCCGGGCCCGTGGGGTGCAGATTGACCTGCAACCCGACATGTTAAGCCTGCGTTATCCCATGGAGGTGAATCTGGTGGGCGATGCCGCCCAGACCCTGGCTGCGTTGTTGCCGTTGCTCACCCACAAGACTCAGCGTAAATGGCGCAAAAAGGTCGAGGGTTGGTGTGCTAGCTGGGAGAAAACCCTGGAGAAACGCGCCCTGGCAAAAGCCAAACCGATCAACCCGCAACGCGTGGTCTACGAGCTGTCTCCACGCCTGCCCGACCACGCCATCATCACCAGCGATTCCGGGTCCTGTGCCAACTGGTATGCCCGCGACTTGAAGATCCGCCGTGGCATGCAATGTTCCCTGTCCGGTGGCTTGGCGTCCATGGGGGCTGCCGTGCCGTACGCCATCGCCGCCAAGTTTGCGCAGCCGCAGAACACCGTGATCGCGCTGGGGGGCGACGGCGCGATGCAGATGAACAACATGGCCGAACTGATCACCGTGGCCAAATACTGGCGGCAGTGGCAGAGCCCTAACTGGATCTGTGCGGTGTTCAACAATGAAGACCTGAACCAGGTCACTTGGGAGCAGCGCGTGATGGAAGGCGACCCCAAGTTTAAGGCTTCGCAATCTATTCCTGACGTGCCGTATCACCTGTTTGCTATTTCGCTGGGGCTGAAGGGGGTTTTCGTCGAGCGCGAGGAAGATGTGGCTGCGGCCTGGGAACAGGCGTTGGCCTCGGATGTACCGGTGATGATCGAGTTCAAGACCGACCCCGACGTGCCGCCACTTCCCCCGCATATCAAACTGGAACAGGCCAAAAAGTTCGCCACCACGTTGCTCAAAGGCGACCCGGATGAAGCCGGGGTGATTGTGCAAACCGCCAAGCAAGTGTTGGCCAGCGTTCTGCCAGGAGGCGCAAAAAAATAACGAACGCCTGCGCACCCGCGCAGCCAAAGCGTTAAGGACATGGACATGAGAATCCGGCAATGACGCAGATTTTCAGGCGCTCGGCCGATACCTGGCTGCGCGTAGGACTGTTGCTGCTGATTGCCGGGCTCTCGGGAGGTTTGCTTGTGGCGTTGACTCTGGACAGCACCGACTACCGCACCGGCCGTAACTGGGTGGTCGAGCAGCCATTGCCCTTCAGCCATGCCCACCATGCGGGCGAACTCAAGATCGACTGCCGTTATTGCCACAGCGCGGTGCAGTCCTCCGCGATGGCCAGCCTGCCACCCACCGAAACCTGCATGAGTTGTCATTCCCAGGTATGGACACACGCCGATGTGCTGGAACCGTTGCGCAAGAGCCTGCGTGAGCTTGAGCCCCTGCATTGGCAACGCGTCGCCAAGCTGCCGGACTACGTGTATTTCCATCACGGCGTCCATGTGAACGCCGGCGTCGGCTGCAGTGAATGCCATGGTCAGGTCGACCGCATGCAACTGATGTTCAAGGCGCAACCGCTGAACATGGGCCAGTGCCTGGCCTGTCACCGTGACCCGGCGCCCCATCTGCGTCCCCTGGAGCAGGTCACCAATATGCAGTGGAAACCTTCCGAGGACCGTCGTCAATTGGGTGAGCGCCTGATGACCGCGCGGCACATCGATACCCGGGACCTTACTGACTGCGGGACGTGCCATCGATGAGTAAGCCGCTGGACTTCTCCGTTTTGCGTGAACAACTGGCCGGGCTTGAGGGGCAGGCTTATTGGCGCGGGCTTGAGGCGCTTGCCGAGTCCCCTGACGCTCAAGCACTGATAGAAGCGGAATTTGCAGGTGTGGCGCCTCTGATGGATCGACGGCGTTTCCTGCAGTTGATGGCGGCGTCCATCGCCATGGCGGGGCTGGCCGCCTGTGGCAAGACCCCGGAACAGGCGGTGACGGCGGTCAGTCAGCCGGTCAATCTGACGCCAGGCGTGCCGGCCTGGTACGCCACCGCCATCCCGTTTGGCGGTGTTGCCCAGCCCGTGTTGGGCAAGACCGTTGCAGGCAGACCGATCAAGCTCGAAGGTAACCCGGACCATCCTGTGTCGGGCGGCGCCTGCGATGCCTTTACTCAAGCGGCGATCCTGCAACTCTATGATCCGGACCGTTCCCAGGTGCCGCGTTTCAAAGGCCGCGAAGCCAGTTGGCCGGATGTGCACGCGGCGCTGGCCCATGAGCAGCAGGTGTTGGACAGCGCTCGCGGCAAGGGCTTGCACATCGTCTGCGGGGCCAGCAGTTCACCGACCCTCAAGCGCCAGCTCGACCAGTTGCAACAACGCTGGCCCGAGGCGCGCTTGTACCATGGCGAAGCCTTTGCCGAGACGGTCGCCCTGCGAGCCAGCGAACGCGCGTTCGGTCAGCCATTGGCTGCGCAGGTTCACCTGGAACAGACCGAGGTGCTGGTGTGCCTGGAATATGACCCGCTGGGCAGCGGTCCGTATCAGACGGTGCTTCAGCGCGGCTGGGCTGAACGTCGCCGCCAGGCAGCGAAAGGTGAGGGCGCCGCGTTGGTATTCGTCGCTGAAAGTGTTCCGAGCCTCACCGGCGCTGCCGCCACCGCGCGCTTGCCCACGGCGCCGTCGCAGTTGCCCGGCCTGCTGCTTGCGCTGAGCAAGGCGCTGGACCAGGACCTGCCCGGAACGCCGCGCCTGAACTCGGCGCAACGGCAGTGGGTGCAGGACGCCGCCGCTGCGCTCAAGGCCCACCCTGGGCGCGGCCTGATCGGTATCAGCCAGCAGGCATCCGAGGCGTTGCAGGCGCAGGTCATGCAGCTTAACCAGCGCTTGGGGCACGCAGGCCGAGCGTTGGACTGGCAGGTGCCGAGGTTATTGGGTTACGAGCCGAATCAATCGTGGGGTTCGCTTGCGCAACTGAGTCGGGAAGCAGTGACTCATTTGCTGATACTCGACTGCAACCCGGTGCTAAATGCCTACATGCAAGATGTGCTGCTCCAGGTGCCATTTCGCTTGCATGCCGGGCTTTACTACGACGAAAGCGCCGCGCAGTGCCATTGGCACCTGCCGCTCAATCACGCATTGGACGGTTGGAGCGATGGCCGCGCGGCGGACGGCAGTGTCTGCATCGTCCAGCCGCTGATCGAACCGATGTATTCGACGCGCACCTTGCATCAGGTCGTCGAATTGCTGATGCACTCAACCGAGGCCGATGCCTTGGCGCTGGTGCGCGCAACCTGGGCGCATATCGCGCAGCAACAATGGCGCGAGGCATTGGCCAATGGCTGGATTGAACCGGCCCCAGCGCCAATCAAGGTGGAGGAAATGACGCCAATTCCCCCCGCGGCGGCCGACGTAGGCGAAGGATTAGAGGCGGTAATCCGTCCCGACCCGACCGTGTGGGATGGGCGCTTCGCCAACTCCGGCTGGCTGCAGGAGTTGCCCAAGCCCATCAGCACCCTGACCTGGACCAATGTGATCGGACTTTCGCCACAACTGGCCGAACAGTTGGGCGTGAGCAACGGCGACGGCGTGCAGGTGACTCTGGCCGGTCAGACCGTGCGCGGACCGGCCTGGGTTGACCCCGGACAGGCCGACCAGGTCATTGCCTTATACACCGGCTACGGTCGCGGCCACGCCGGGCGCGTCGGTGATGGCCTGGGTTACGCGGTGAAGCCCACTGAGCAACTCTCCGTCAGTGCGTCACTACGAAGCACCGGCGAGCAATTTCCTTTGGCGGCCACCCAGTCACATCACCGGTTGCCTGAAGCGCAGGAACCGCCCATCCGTGTGGTCTCACGCGCCAAACCACAACTCGCGACCCAGGCCATTCCCGCGTCGCTCTACAGCCCGGTGGCCGACAGCGGCCCGCAGTGGGGCATGGTCATTGATCTGGACCTGTGCACCGGCTGCAATGCCTGTGTGGTGGCCTGCCAGGCCGAGAACAACATTGCCGTGGTCGGCGCCGAGCAGGTCGCCCAAGGGCGCAGCATGCACTGGCTGCGCATCGACCATTATTACCAGGGGCCGTTGGAGGCCCCGCGTTCGCGCTTCCAGCCATTGCCCTGCATGCACTGCGAGCAGGCGCCCTGCGAAACCGGCTGCCCGGTCAACGCCACCGTGCATAGCCGCGATGGCTTGAACCAGATGGTCTACAACCGCTGCATAGGCACCCGCACATGCGCCTCTTACTGCCCGTACAAAGTGCGGCGTTTCAATTGGCTGGACTGGAGCGCCGACGCCGCGCCGTCGATCCAGGCCCAACGCAACCCCGAGGTGACGGTACGCTCCCGCGGCGTGATGGAGAAATGCACGTACTGCATCCAACGCATCAGCAACGCCCGCACGAACGACAAGCAACACGGCGACGATTTCGACCCCTCTGCTGTGGTCACCGCTTGCCAGCAAACCTGTCCCAGCCAGGCCATCCAGTTTGGCGACCTCAACGCCCCCGCCAGCGCTGTCAGCCTCGCGCGCTGCGATCCCCGCCATTACCGCTTGCTGGAAGCCCTCGGCACACGGCCGCGTACCAGTTACCTGGCACGCATCGAGGAGGAGGGCGCCGGCGATGAAGGCTGAGCCGCTGCTGCACGCCACCGGGCATTTCCTGCCAAAGGACTTGAGCGACCAGCAGGTGTCGCGGCAGGTGTTCGGGCCATTGCAGCAGTTCCCCCGGCGCGTTGCCTGGCGCTGGATGTTCGGTGTCGGGCTGGTGTTGTTACTGGTGTACCTGGGCTCGGTCGCTGTGCTGCTGGGCAATGGCGTGGGCATGTGGGGCAATAATCAGCCGGTGCATTGGGGCTTTGGCATCCTCAACTACATCTGGTGGCTGGGGATCGGCCACGCGGGCACGTTTATCTCGGCCTTGCTGTTGCTGATCGAGCGGCCTTGGCGCCACACCCTCAACCGGCTGGCGGAGCTGATGACGCTGATGGCAGTGATCTGCGCCGCGCTGTACCCGATCCTGCATCTGGGCCGCCCCTGGCTGTTCTACTGGACCATGCCCTACCCGAATGAAATGGGGCTCTGGCCCCAATTCAAGAGCCCTACGGCCTGGGATATGTTTGCGATCCTGTCGTACCTCACGGTGTCGGTGCTGTTTCTGGGGGTGGGCGCCATACCGGATTTCGCCACCGCCCGTGATCGCGCCAGAACGCCGATCCGCCAGGTGCTCTATGGGCTGTTGGCGCTTGGGTGGCGCGGGTCGCAACGGCATTGGGCGCTGTGGCGGCGCACCACGCGGGTGTTGGCGATCCTCGCGATACCGCTGGTGTTTGCGGTGTCGAGCGGCTATTCGTTTTTGCTGACCATGGGCACTCAGAGCGGTTGGCATTCAACCCTGTTTCCCGCCTATTTTGTGGCCGGGGCGGTGTGTTCCGGGTTCGCCCTGGTGGCGCTGCTGGCGATTGCCGTGCGCTGGTTGCTGTGCATCCAAAGCCTGATCACCCCACGCCATCTGGACATGCTCGGGCGCCTGTTGCTGGCCACCGGCTGGATGACCACCTATGGGTACCTGGCCGATCTGTTCATGCCGTTCTACAGCGGTGACGCTCATGAAATCGAGGTATTGCTTGCGCGCATCAGCGGCGCGCATGCCTGGAGTTTCTGGTTGGCGATCGTCTGCAATGTCGGGGTGCTCCAGGCGCTCTGGTGGCGAAACGTGCGCCAAAGCCCGCCGCGATTGGCACTGGTGGCGCTGGCCGTGCTGATGGGGATGTGGGCCGAGCGTTTCATGCTGCTGATCCCGCCGCAGACGCGTGATCTGCTGGTTTCCAGCTGGGGTGATTACACGCCGTCCCTGTGGGACTGGACGCTGTTTATCGGCAGTTTCGGGGTGTTTCTGGTGCCCTATAGCCTGTTCCTGCGCTATGTGCCGATGGTTTCCGCGTTCGAGGTCAAGCAGGCGCTGCATCAGGAGCGCGGCGATGGCTGAGTGCCTGGGTTTGCTCGCGCGGTTCCCGGCGCCCCAACCCCTGGTGGATGCCGCCGTGTGCGCGTGGGGCCTGGGTTATCGGCGGCTGGATGTCTTCGCGCCGTTTGCGCTGGAAGCCTTGGAGCCGGTACTGGAAGTCGACGCCAGGCGAGTAGGGCGCATGGCCTGCTTGGGGGCCGGGCTGGGCATCGTCCTGGCGCTGGTGATGCAGATCGGCTCGGTGTGGGCCTATCCCTTGAACATCGGCGGGCGACCCTTGGTGGCGTTGCCTTCATTCGCCGTGGTGACGTTTCTGTTTGCCGTGGTGTTTGCAGCTTTGGCGGCCGTGTTGACGTTGTTGCTGTGCAGTCGCCTGCCGCGCTTGCACCATCCGTTGTTCGGCGTCGAGGGGTTTGAAGGGGCCAGCGATGATGGGTTCTTCTTGTTTATCGATGCGCGCGACCCGCTGTTTGACGCACACCAGACCCATGCCTGGCTGGCCGAACGCGCGCAGAGCGTGCAGGAAGTGGCGCCATGAATGCCTGGCCATGGGCATTGAGCCTGGTGCTGCTGTGCAGCGGCTGCGATGACATGTCACGCCAGGCCAAGGTACTCGAACAGCGCGCCGGGGCATTGTTTGGCAATGGCCTCAGCAGTCGCCAGCCTCCCGCCGGCAGTGTGGCGCGCGGGCAACTGCAACGTGAAGCGCTGGCCCGACAACGGCCGGCCCTGAGTGCGGACTTGCTGGCACGTGGCGAGGCGGGCTATCAAACATTCTGCACGCCGTGCCATGGCCTGAGCGGGCTCGGCGACGGGCTGGTGGTGGGCCGTGGTTTTCCGGCACCGCCGTCGTTTACCGAACCGCGGTTGCTGAACGCCTCCGATGACCAATTGATGCAGGTGATCGCCGACGGACGAGGCTTGATGTACGGCTACGGGGCGCGCATTCAGCCCGATGAGCGCTGGGCGATTGTCGCCCACTTGCGTGTGCTGCAGTTGAGCCAGCACGCCGACCTGCAAACGCTGCCGCCGGCAGTGCGCCAGGCCTTCGAGGAGCCCGGCCAATGAGCCGGTTGTGGTTGCTGGCTGTCGCCATCGGCCTTGCCGTGCTTGGCGTCTGGCAGCCTGCCTGGGTCGGTGCGGGCGCCCTGGCGGCAGCGGTCAATGGCAGCAATATCGTGCTGGGTTGCCTGCTGCTGGCGTTGCTGACGCCACTAGTCAGCGGTCGCTGGCAGCCGGTGCTGGATCCCGGCAGCCGCTTGGGCGCAAGCGCCGTGTTGCTGATCATTCCGATGCTGTTGCCGGTGCTGGTCACGTTGCCCTGGGTGTATCCCTGGTTCGATCAGGAGGCCCCGGGCTTTCGTGGCCTGTGGTTATCGCCGTGGTTTTTTGTGCTGCGCACTCTGGTGTACGGCGGGCTTGCCTGGGTGTTGCATGGCTGGGTGGGCAAGCGCAGCGCGGCGGGGCTGATCCTGTACGCGCTGGTGGCGAGCCTGGCCGCCGTGGACTGGCTGATGTCGTTGCAGGCGGGGTTTGTCTCCAGCGTGTTCGGCCTGTTGTTGATTGCCCGGCAACTGCTCGACGGCCTGGCCTTTGCCGGGCTGTGTGTGTTGTGCTGGAACGTGGTGCTGCTGCCCGCACGCCAATGTGTGCTGTTGCGCGGTCTGCTGGTGAGCGCCTTGACGTTCTGGATCTACGTGCAGTTTATGCAGTACCTGATTATCTGGTCGGTGGACCAGGCGCATGAAACGGCCTGGTACCGCGTGCGCGAGACGGGTGGGTGGGGCGCACTGACGGCGCTGTTGGTCGCCGGACAACTGATGTGCCTGGTGGTACTCGCGTCGCCATGGGGCGGGCGAATGAATGTGTTGACGTGGGGCTGTGCGGCGATCTTGTTGTTGGGGGTTGTCGAGTCGATGTGGATCAGCCTGCCGTCGATTTTTCCCGACGCGACCCTTGGCATGCTCCTCACCGCGGTGCTGTGCCAGGGGGTATATGCCGCGGGCTTGTTTGCCGTGTGGCGGCGGCAGTGGCAAAGGAGGCGCCATGACCGCTGAATACCAGCCCAACGATTTTGACGGTAAAAAAGCTGCCCGGGTAATGGTGCTGCTGGGAGTGGCCATAACCCTGAGCCTGGGCGGCGTGGCCTGGTTGTTGAGCGGCTATCGTCAACAGGTGCAACAACCGCCGATGAGCACACTGGAACACCAGCGCCTATTGCCCCCTGAGCCGCGTCTACAAGCTGATCCCCGGCAGGCGGGTGAGCGGCAACTGGCCCGCCAGCGTCTGCACCTGGACAGTTATGGCTGGGTCGACCGTGAGCATCACATCGTGCACCTGCCCTTGGCACAGGCCCGGCAATTGCTGCTGCAGCGAGGCTGGCCTGATGAGCATTGAGCGCCTGCTGATGGTCGTCGTACTGGTGTGCTGTTGGCTGCCGCAAGCGGGCGCCGCGCAGCCATTCGACCCCTTTACCGCCGCCGGAATCGACACGGCACACGTCGGCCGTTCCTTGGCGCTCGACAGTCGCTTCACCGACCAACAGGGCCGCTCGGTGCGTCTGGGCGACCTGCTCAACGGCCAGCCTACATTGCTGGTGCCGTTGTACTACCGTTGCCCGAATGTCTGCGGGGCGGCGCTCTCGACCCTGTTCAGCCAACTGGTCAACCAGCCTTATCGCCTGGGCCGTGACTTCCAGGTGATCGCCTTCAGTTTCGACCCCCGCGAAGACGTGGGCGCCGCCCGGGAAGAGTTGGCCAAGCTCAGCCAGCACTGGCCAGCACTGGCTGACGAACCTGGCGTGCATCTGCTGACTGGCGATGCGTCGGCCAGCCAGGCCTTGGCGGACTCGATCGGCTTCGGCTATCGCTTCGACCCGCAACGGCGGCAATACGCCCACAGCTCGGCAGTCGCGGTGGTAACGGGTGACGGGCGCCTGTCGCGCTGGCTCTACGGCCTGGGCTATCAGCCCAGCGACCTGCGCCTGGCATTGACCGAGGCCGGGCAGGGCAAGTTGGGGGCCATCAAGGAACAACTGTTATTGCTGTGCTACCACTACGACCCGCAGAGCGGCACCTACAGCAGCCGGATCATTCTGCTGCTGCAAGTGGCAGGCGTGGCCACGGTGCTGGTGCTCGGCCTGCTGATTTTGCGGGCGGTGCGGCGCGAACGTCGGGAGGCGCGATGAACGAACACTTTCTGCGCCTGTGGCCGGCACAAGCCTCGGACTACGCGGTATCGGTCGACTGGCTGGTGATCGGCTTCACCGCCATGATGGCGCTGTTCGTGGTGCCGGTTTTCGTCGCGCTGTGGGTGTTTATCTGGCGCTATCGGCGCGGCCGTCCGGCCGACCGCGACCATCGCCCGCAAAGTAATCTGCCTATCGAGCTGGCCTGGATCATCTTGCCGTTCATAGGTTCGCTGGTGGTCTTCCTGTTGTCGGCGCGGCTGTTTTTCATCGCCCGCACGCCGCCGGAGGATGCGCTGGAAGTGCAGGTCACCGCGCGCCAATGGATGTGGAAATTCCAGCACCAGGGCGGTCAGCGGGAGATCAACACCCTGCACGTGCCGGCCCGGCGCCCGGTGAAGTTGACCATGATTTCCGAAGACGTGATCCACAGCTTGTTTTTTCCCAGTCTGCGTATCAAGCAAGACGTGTTGCCGGGGCGCTACAGCATGTTGTGGTTCCAGGCCGAGCACAGCGGCACCTACGAGGTGTATTGCGCCGAATACTGCGGCACCGACCACGCGGCAATGCTGGCGCGCCTGGTGGTGCTCAACCCCGCCGATTACGAGCACTGGCTGGCAGACAACGGCAGCAGCGCCGACCTTGCCCGTCAGGGCGAGACCTTGTATCGCCAATACGGTTGCGCCAGTTGCCACGACTCAGGCAACGCGCCGCCGCTGGCCGGTGTGTTCAACCGTTCGGTGCGACTGGCCGACGGCAGCCAGGTAAAAGCTGATGAAGCCTACCTGCGCGACAGCATCCTGTTGCCGCAAAAACAGTTGGTAGCCGGCTACCTGCCGATCATGCCGACCTACAGCAATCTGTTGGATGAAGAGGCCGTGCAGCGGCTTGTCGCTTACCTGCGCGAACTTCCGGAGAAACACCAATGAGCCAACCCAGCTATTTGCATGCACAGGGCCTGCGGTCATGGTTGCTGACCCGCGATCACAAACGTATTGCGGTGCTGTACATGCTCACCGTGACCTTCTTTTTCTTTGCCGGCGGGCTGGCGGCGAGCCTGATCCGCATTGAACTGGTCACGCCGGAAGGGGATTTGCTCACCGCCGATGGCTACAACCGCGCGTTTACCCTGCACGGGGTGATCATGGTGTGGTTTTTCCTGATTCCGTCGATTCCGAGCGTGTTCGGCAACTTCCTGGTGCCGATCATGATCGGCGCCAAAGACATGGCCTTTCCGCGCCTGAACCTGTTCAGTTGGTACTTGCTGCTGGGTGGCGGCCTGTTCACCTTGCTGGCGCTGCTGCTCGGCGGGGTAGACACCGGCTGGACCTTCTACACGCCGTTGTCGACGATGTTCAGCAACGGCCATGTGGTGGCGGTGATCTGCGGCGTATTCATTGCCGGGTTTTCGTCGATCTTCACCGGCGTCAATATCATCGCAACCGTGCATACCCTGCGCGCGCCGGGCATGACGTGGATGCGCTTGCCGCTGTTCATCTGGTCGATGTACGCCACCTCGATCATTCTGGTGCTGGCCACGCCCGTGCTCGCGATCACCCTGGTGCTGGTGGCCGCCGAGCACCTGTTCAATATCGGTGTGTTCGACCCGAAACTGGGCGGCGACCCGCTGTTGTTCCAGCATCTGTTCTGGTTCTACAGCCACCCGGCGGTGTACATCATGATTCTGCCGGCCATGGGGGTGGTCAGCGAGTTGATCACGGCGGCAGGGCACAAGCGCATTTTCGGCTACCGCTTTGTCGCCTGGTCCAGCGTGGCGATTGCGGTGATCGGCTTTCTAGTGTGGGGCCATCATATGTTTGTCGCCGGGCAGTCGATGTATGCCAGCCTGGTGTTCTCATTGTTGAGTTTTCTGGTGGCGATTCCGTCGGCGATTAAGGCCTATAACTGGAGTGCCACGCTGTACAAGAGCGACTTGACCCTGCATGCGCCGTTTCTGTTTGCGTTGACGTTTATCGGGCTGTTCATCGTCGGCGGCGTGACCGGGCTGTTTCTTGCGCTGCTGGCCGCCGACCTGCATGCGCATGACACCTATTTTGTGGTCGCGCACTTCCACTACATCATGGTCGGCGCCGCCGTGGCCGGGTATTTCGGGGCCTTGCATTTCTGGTGGCCGAAAATGACCGGCCGGCTTTACTCGCAACTGTGGGGCAAGATCACCGCGATCCTGATTTTCTGCGGCTTCAACCTGACGTTTTTCCCGCAGTTCCTGCTGGGCTACCTGGGCATGCCGCGCCGCTATCACAGTTACGACCCGGACTTTCAGTTCCTCAACGTGATGTCGTCGGCTGGCGCTTCGATCCTGGCGCTGGCCTACGTGTTGCCGTTTTTCTACCTGCTCGGCTCCCTGCGCTGGGGCGAGCGGGCGCCGATCAATCCCTGGGAGGCGGCCGGGCTGGAGTGGCGCGTGGCTTCGCCGCCGCCGCTGCACAACTTCGAAGCGCCGGTGACGGTGGATTTCGAGGCCTACGATTATTCCCCAGGGGCCCGCCGTGATCCGCTCTGACGAGAGGCCCGCCGACCCGTTCGTGGACTGGGCCCAGCAACGCGAGGCCGCCCGCCTGGGCATGTGGCTGTTCCTGGCCAGCGAAGCGATGATGTTCGGCAGCCTGATCATGGTGGCGTGGTTCTTTCGGCTGCGTCATCCGAGCGGGGTGGCGGAGGCCGTAGCGGGCCTGCATTACCTGTTGGCGACGGGCAATACAGTCCTGTTGTTGACCAGCAGTTTGTTGATGACCCTGGCCGTCAGCGAGCCGCGCCGGGTGCGCTGGTGTCTGCTGGGTGCGGCCGTATTGGGCGTGTTGTTCCTGGGCTGCAAGGGTGTTGAATACGGCCTGGAGATCCGCGAAGGCGTGCTGCCCGGCTTTAGCGATCACTCAACCTGGCAGGCGCCGTCGGCGCAGTTGTTCATGAACCTGTACTTCATCGCCACGGCGTTGCACGGGCTGCATGTGTTGATCGCCGTTGGCCTGGCCCTGTGGCTGTATAGCGCGTTTAAACGCGACCGGTTGGCACCTCACCAGCGCGCGATGCGCCTGGAAATGATCAGCCTGTATTGGCACCTGGTGGACGGAATCTGGATCCTGTTGTTTCCCTCTCTCTACCTGGTGGGGCGTTGAGATGAGCAAGGCGGGCGCGTTGAAAGTCTATGGGGCGCTGCTGCTGTTGCTGGCCGTGCAAATATTGTGCGTTCGCTATCAGCCCGGGTTCGGCGGCGTGATCATGCTCGCCGCCGCCGGCCAGTTCCTGCTGTTGTTGCTGTTCTATTTAGGGCTTTACCGGCACCGCGGCTGGGTACGCCTGTTTGGATGGGTGTACCTGCTGTGGTTGCTGGTAATGGTGGTGTTTATCCTGGGTGAATCGGCGACGCGCTGAGCCGCACCGGCACCGATTTGGCGGCCGGCACCTTGCTGCGTTCAGCGTGGTGCCAGAGCGGCACCAGCGGGTTGCATTCGGGGTAGTACGCCGCGGCGCAGCCTTCGGGAATGTCGTAGGCGATGATTTCGAATGGCCCGACCTGGCGCTTGACCTCCGGTTCGATGGCAGTGGTCAACATCACCTGCGCGCCGGGCATGAAGCCCAGGCGCACGATGTCGTTGCTGTGCATGAAAATCACCTCGCGCGTGCCGCTGACCCCGCGAAAGCGATCGTCATAACCGTAAATGGTGGTGTTGAACTGATCGTTGCTGCGCAGCGTCATCAGTTGCAGGACATCCCGTGCCGGTTGCGCAAGGTTTACGTCGTCATCTTCGGCCAGGGTCGCGGGCTTGACGAACTGCGCCTTGCCGCTCGGGGTCAGCCACTTGCGCTGCGCGGCGGCAATCGGGCGATGGAAGCCGCCAGGCTCGGTCATACGGCTTTCCATGTCGTGGAATATCTGCGGGTAGATCTGCCCGATGGCCGTGCGGACCTTGGCGTAGTCGGTGCTCCAGGCCTGCCAATCGATGTTGCAGGGATGGGAGAGGGTGGCCATGGCCAGCCCGGCGACAATGCTGGCTTCGGCGCGCACATGAGGGCCGACCGGCTCGCTGCTGCCACGCCAACTGTGGATGCAGCCGGTGCTGTCTTCTGTGGTGTAGGTTTGCGCCACGCCATTTTGCCGGTCTATTTCGATGCGACCCAGGCATGGCAACAGCCACTGGTGACGCGCCGGCAGCAAGTGCGTGCGGTTGAGCTTGGTGGCGACCTGTACGTTCAGGTGCAACCCTTGCCAGGCGGGCTCCATACGCGAGGTGTCCGGAATTGCCCGCAGAAAGTTGCCGCCCAGGCCGACAAAACCGCGCACCTGGCCGCTGAGAATTCCTTCGCACGCATCCACCGTGCACACGCCCATTTTCTCTGGCACCTTGAAGCCGAAGTGCTGCTCGATCAACTCCGCCGGTACTTTTTTCGGGTCTTCGGTAATGCCCACCGTGCGCTGGCCTTGCACATTGGAGTGGCCGCGCACCGGGCAGATCCCGGCACCGGCCTTGCCGATATTGCCGCGCAGCAGCATCAGGTTGACCAGCATCTGCACGTTGGCCACGCCGTGTCGATGCTGGGTCAGCCCCATGCCGTAGACGAACATCACGCGTTGGCTGTGGGCATACACGGTCGCGGCGGCTTCCAGTGCGCCGCGCGTCAGCCCGCTCTGGTGCTCGAGGTGAGCCCAGGTACAACCACGCACGTAGGTGGTGAAGACTTCGAAGCCTTCGGTGTGGCCGGCGATGAAGTCATGATCGAGTACGGCCGGGCTGCCTTGTTCGGTGGCGAGGTCATCCATTTCCAGCAACGCCTTGGCAATACCGGTGATCGCTGCCGTATCACCTCCGATTGCCACCTGATGGTACTGGGTGCTGATCAAGGTCGAGTCGGGCGTGAGCATTTCCGTGGGGGACTGCGGGTTGACGAAACGCTCCAAGCCGCGTTCGCGCAGGGGGTTGAAGGTGATGATGGGCACATCGCGTCGACGCACGTCCTGCAGTTGATGCAGCATCCGCGGGCTATTGCTGCCGACGTTCTGGCCAAAGAAAAACAGGCAATCGGTGTGCTCGAAGTCTGCCAGGGTCACGGTGCCCACCGGCACGCCGATGCTTTCCTGCAACCCTACCGAGGTGCTTTCGTGGCACATGTTGGAGCTGTCGGGCAGGTTGTTGGTGCCGTAGGCGCGCGCGAACAGCTGGTACATGAACGAGGTTTCCAGCGACGCCCGCCCGGAGGCGTAGAACACCACGCTGTCGGGGTCCATGGCCTTGAGTTGGTCGCCGATTTCACGGTAGGCCTCTTCCCAGGAGGTTTCCCGGTAATGATCAGTGTCGGGGTCGTAGCGCAGCGGGTGGGTCAGGCGGCCATGCTGCTCCAGCGCATAGTCGGGCCAGGTACGCAGGTCGCTGAGGCTGTGCTGGGCGAAGAATGTCGGGTCTGTCTTGAGGGACGTCAGTTCCCAGGCGGTGGCCTTGGCGCCGTTCTCGCAGAACTCCAGCGCATGGGGATGGCCGGGCTTGGCCCAGGCGCAACTGACGCACGCAAACCCGTCGGGCTTGTTCTGTTTGAACAGCGCGGCGGGCGCCTTGGCCAGCGCTTGTTCGCGCCACAGGATCTGCATCACCGACTTGGCCGAACCCCAACCGCCACAGGCATTGGTATAAGGCTGGAAATGGCTTTTGGGGTAGATAAGCATCAGGCACTCCCGGGTCTTGGCTGAATACAGTTGGGACGGGCCGGTAGACGCAAAGGTTCGAGTGGATTCGTGGGTGGAAGATGCCGTTTGTCAGTGTTGCTCGATATCAAGTGAACCCATGGACATCGGCGGTCCTCCACACCCCTGTGTGCTTTGAACAGACAATGAGGTGCGTACCATGAAAGCAATCAGGATTGAGCAGTTTGGCGGCCCCGAGGTCATGCGGTTTTGTGACGTCGAGGTGCCGAAGCCTCTGGCAGGCGAGGTGCTGGTCAAGAATTTTTTCGTGGGCGTCAACCCTGTGGACTACAAGATTCGCGAAGGCCAATACCCGGAGGTCAAGCAGGACAAACTCCCGCTGACCCTCGGCCGTGAAGTCGCCGGCCTGGTAGAAAAAGTCGGGCAGGGCGTCAGCGATTTCAAGAAGGGCGATCGGGTGTTTGCGATGATTGGCGCCGACGGTGGCTATGCCGAGTATTCGCGGGTACCGGCGGTGCATCTGGCGCATATCCCCCAGTCACTGGATTGGCCGGTTGCTGCCGGTGTACCGCTGGCGGGCCACACCGCTTGGCAGGCCCTGGTGGAGCACGGGCAGATCGAGCAGGGGCAGAAGGTGCTGATCCATGGCGGGACCGGCGGGGTGGGCCACTTTGCCGTGCAGTTTGCCAAGGTCAAGGGTGCCGAGGTATACGCCACCGCCTCCACGGACAGCCTGCCGTTCTTGCGCGAGCTGGGGGCAGACCGCGCGATCGACTACAAGACCGAGCGTTTTGAGGACATTTGCAAGGAGTTTGACCTGGTGATTGATTTGATCGGCGGCGACACGCAGGCCCGTTCCTGGCAAGTGCTGGGGGAGGGGGGCCGGCTGGTGTCGACCCTGACGATGCCCGACGCCAGTCATCCGCAGGCAGCCGGCAAGACCGGCGCACGGTTTACCGCGGCGCCACGTGGCGAGGAGCTGACAGAGATCGCCGGCTTGATCGAGGCCGGCAATGTGCAGGTCTACATCGCCAAGGTTTTCGAGCTGGAGGCTGCGGTGCAGGCGCTGGATTACCTGGCCAATGAGCATGTGCACGGCAAAGTCGTGCTGCATATCAGTGATTGAGGAGGCGTCATGAACGAACCATCAAAACCTCGCACCTCGGGGCATGCCGGGCAAAAGGTGCGTCCCGATACGGCAAAGCGCAACGACAAATCGGAGGACCCGACGGTCGACCGCCCCTGGAAGGCGGACGTCGGTCAAGGCGGCGTCGCCCCTGGCGGGCCTTCAAAAGACCCTGAGTCAGGGGCGTGATACTTGACCGGGCGTCAGCCCTGTTTTCGACAGGGCTGACGGCTATCTTCGCTTTGTACGATGGATGCGCATCCACTCTTGGTAAGCGGCGGTGCGTTGCGCATCTGCAGCTTTCTTCGCTTCGATGAAGCGCGCCCACGTCTGCGCGTCGCCGCTGTAGGACTCGATGATTTTGTACGCTTGCGCATCCAGTCGATCGGCTTCGAAAAACATCTCGTTATTTCGCGCGACCTCATCATCGCGTGCTTGTCTCATTGTATAACCAAGCGTCTGGCTGTTCATCATGCGAGACCCTCCGCCCACTGTACCTGCGTCGCGACGCTCCAGCTTACATGGGTAATGCCGTATCTTTCCGCCATGGGTTTAGAGACGCGCTTGAGGGTGTGTTGGCCAAATTTGGGTATGACGGCGACACCTGCATCGCAGCTGGCCCAATGCCAAGCCTCGGCATTGTTCATTTGCGACGCGCGCACGACGAAGGACTTCGGTTCACCGTGAAGCTGATACTCGATGGTAAATAGATTGTTATCTTTCATGAGACCTCCTTATGCTCATGAATTACAGATATTTGACGTCAAAAAAATTGTCCGACAATTCGATGGATGAGCTCCGGCGCTTATCACACCTCAATCATCTACTGTAAACGTGACCCAGCCGGGCGCATCCGTGGGCCGATCTATATCGACGATGACGCCACTCACGGTGGAACCATCGGGTAAATGGACTGCGACAAAGTTAGGATTACCCGGCCAATCCAGTGGCTTGTCGAAGTCCAAACGCGCAATCGTAGGTTTTCCACTGCTGCTTAAATGGATCTCTGCTGACTCATTCAAACATTCATCCGAGGGTGTGCCCAAATGACGAGAGGCAGTCATTACGCTCGCGTTACCTTGGAAGTTGTAAGACATGCTGATTTACCTCATTTAAACGGGGCGGCTGCCCCCCATTTCAGTTATGCGGCTTGTTGTTTGTTGAATGCTTGCGAGCAATGACCACACCGCCGAGTAACAACGCTGCGCTTGCTGCAACCAACCAATACGATGTACGGCGTGTTTGCCGCCACCCGCCTTCAATGCGGCGCTCGCCGCTGGCGGGTCTAAACAGGTTTCCCGACGAAGTCGCTGAGTGGGGGGCCCGTTGCAGGGCGGTGCGGGTGAGCCAGCCGGATACCTGGGGAAAGGCGGGCATCAAAAAATGCGCGACTCGAGCGATGGTTGCGGCGGCACCCACAGTGGTGCTGTTCCTCGGCTGCAGCGCGCAAGCGACCATCGCCCGCGCCACCTGACGCGGATCATAGACCGGTGGCGGCGGCGTCAATGCATGGCCGGTAAAATTTGCGCCATCGCGAAAGCCCGGTGTATCCATCACGGCGGGATAGATGTCGCACACATGAATATTCGGGTAGCCGACCAATTCACCGCGCAGTGCTTCGGTCAAGCCACGCAGACCGTATTTACTGGCTGAATACGCGGCGGCAAAAGGCTGGGCGACCCAGCTTCCCAGCGAGAGTGTATTGATCAGAATCCCGCTTTTCTGGGCTTTGAAATAGGGCCACGCCACGTGGGCGCCACGCAGGTAACCGAGCAGGTCTGTTTGCAGTACTTGTTCGTGTGCTTCCAAAGGCGTGTTTTCGAAGCTTCCGACGGCCCCTACACCGGCGTTATTGATCCAGATATCGATGCGGCCATTTCCGAAGGCTGCAGCCTTTTCCGCCAGCGCGCGCATTTGGTCGCCATGTGTCACATCGGTCTTAACGGCGATCGCCTGCGCGCCGCGTACAGCACATTCCTCGACCACTTCTGCCAGCGCCTTTTCATCACGAGCCGCCAAGACTAGCCGGGTACTTTGTTCTGCAAATGCGTGAGCAGCAGCACGACCTATGCCGCTTGAGGCGCCGGTGATCACCACCGTTTTGCCGTGTAACTGGCCATTGTTTTTTCCCATTACAGGCGCGCGTGCAGGCAAATCCTCGGGCACATGAACAGGTATCGGATGGATTTTCAAACGGGCACCGTCGGCCAGTACGAGGGTAAGGTTTTCAATCGTGCCAGCGACACGGTCGGGGAATACCGGGTCGCCTAAGGCGTCGAGCTCGTCGTAAATAAATGTCTGGCCCTCAAGCCACCCGACAGCCGTCAAGAGTTCGGGACCCAGGTAATATTTTCCATCCAGGAAAAAACCGCAAAAGCTCCTTGTTCGCTCCAGGCTCTCCACTGCGTATCGTTCGCCAGGACTCATTCCGGTTGCTGAATCAATCATCATGACATCCTCCTATCGCTGGTCTTGCGATAGAGAAGGGCCAGCAAATGATCGTTCAATCCAAATGACTGAGTGGTGCGTTCAGTGCTGATGGGCCGTTACAGTCGGATCGGTGATCTGAATAACGGTGCCCTGTTGCCATGCGTCCGCACCCGGTGCGATGGGTGGCGCAACTATATCGATGCGTGTCTTCTTCTTTTCGGTGCTGTCGATACCCATCCGCTTATCTCGCTCGGCGACCATCCGAGGGTCGGCCTGGCCATCGGTGGTAAACCCCATCATCAGTTGCGGCGCACCCAGCGGCAGGCGTTTGTTGAGATCGGTATACCAGGTATGCCAAGTCTTACCGTAGGTATGCACCAGTTTTTCCATCAACGCGTGCTCCGCCACTTCGGGGATTCCCAGCGCGACCAGTTGTCCTGATTTCACTTCGTGCACGTGGCTGTGCCACAGCGCCTTTTCAGGGGTAGGCAGTGAGGTGAATAACTGCTCGCTAATGATGTATTCCACGCCCATCAACTTTGCATCCTGGCGATTGCCGTCGTAGATCACGCATTGAATCACCTCTTCATTGAGAATCGCGCAGTAGTGATGCGCTTCCATCTGTACCTCAGCATGGCCGTTATAAAAGTGAAAACCGTCCAGATAGGCGTTCAATGCATCAACAGGCGGACGAGATTGGAGCAGGGCTGCACCGGCTTCCAAGGTTCGGGTAGATGGAGCAGTGGGTTTACCGGGTGCCCCCACGTTCGAGGGAGAATCATTGCCAGCGCAGGCGCTTAATAGGGTAAAGGTTGCCGCCAAGGAGCATGACTTGGCCATTCTGGCTGTCTTGGTAATCATTGCCGTAGGTTCCATCCTCTTGCCTTCTCTCAAGCTGAATTCGTGAACGTCAGGTTCAACTCTGTAGACGTTGGAAACCCTGACACCGTGCACGTTCAAAACACTTTCACTTGAACGTTGATTGATTTGAAAGGTCGTTTTTTGGAACAGGGTAATAGCGCAATCGCTCGCGCGCAGGAGCAATTATCATGTTTGTCGCCGCTTCTATCGTGGAGTACCTCAAACGCAATCGACTGGTTATTACGACGGCCGAATCTTGTACCGCGGGAAAAATTATCACTTTGCTTTCGGAGGTCGACGGAGGTGGGTCATGTATTGAGAGTGGTTATGTCGTCTATTCGCCAGAAGCGAAACAGCGGCTATTAAAAGTACGCGCGTACACCATAAATGCTTTTAATCTCACGAGTTGTGAGGTTGCTCGGGAGATGGTTCTCGGGGCGATGGACGACAGCCCGGCAAATGTAGCCATCGCGACCACAGGCATATTGGGTCCCGATGTGATCGATGGGATACCTCCTGGAACTGTTTGTTTTGCCTGGGCCTATCGAATAGGGTCGGGTCTGAGCGTGTTCAGTCGAAAGGAACGGTTCATGGGCTCGCGCCAGGAGGTCCAATTGGCGGCATCCCTCCATGCCCTGAAATCGTTGCCGCATTTTCACCAGTTAGCGATGGCGGGTGAGGGCGCTTAGCGATCTCTGACCCACAGCCTGCGAAAGGCACCTTGATCGCCCGTTACTGGTCCCTCATCAGGAAAGGGTAGCCGTTCGATATTCCTCAACTGTTCTGGGGTGGGCGCCTCGCGGCAGATATCCGCATGCTGGCCTGGCGGATAGGCGCCGACTACGAGGAAGTCTCTACTGGCGCTCAGACTGCAATGTCCGGTGCCTGCCGGCAACAGCAACACATCGCCTGTACTCACGTTCAGAACCTGCCCGTGCTCGCCACCTAGCATCAGCTGAGCATGGCCGCTTGCGACACCCAGCACTTCGTGCCCCTGTGTATGGTAATGATGATAGTTGTAGATCCGATCACGCCACTGAGGTGGCCAACCTTGGCTGGCGAACATTGCTTCAAAGAGTGCCGCAGGGTCGTCGAAGGGCTTGGACAGTGCCTCTGAATAAAAAAGTACGGGCAGGTCCGGGTTATTGGGCACCGTATCACCGCGCTTAAACATAAACGGTATTGGCGCAGTTGTACCATTCTCAAAGCCGTTCATATGGGATGCGCCATTTGAAATCCGGTTATTTAGCTGACTGCCACGTCCACTGCCCGCCGTCTTTCTCACAATCGATTTTGGCTTGCTTAAGGTCCTGTGCGGCGTAGTGATAGATCACCACCCCAGCGTTGCTGGGAAGCATCGCGCCCGCGTGGCCAGGAACTTTGGCGGTTGCATGAGGATTCGCAAGTGCCTCCTGTGTGAGTGTTGCCTTGCAACTGGCCGTATAGTCGCCGGCGCATTGAGCGATCTTGGTTTTTTTTGTGTTCATCATGTCCTTGTTTTCGTTGTTGCACGACCAATCGATAGCGTCGGAAGGCACGCCTTCGTACGTGTAGCAGGTGTGCTGTTCAACCACGGGTACCTGATCGCTCTGAGAGTGCGTGTAGACATCACACGCCGCAGCCAAGGCGTTTGAAAAGGTAAAACACGAGATCAAAAACATGGGTAGGCGCAGGTTCATGATTGTCATCTCCACGCAGCGTTCACACTGTCGGATTCAATTGAATCGATTCATCTAGGAGAAAATTCTTTTCTCTTCACAAGTGGGAGAGTGCAACGGTAAATAAAGTTTTAACGCTGTGCATATCCCTCGACGAGTGGCGTGTAGCGCTATCCACCAATGCTGAATAGCGGGGCTTTGGGGTGATTGTGTTTGAACATTCAGGTCGGCGACGCTCTCACATAGAAATAGGCGAAAAGACAAACCCTGCTCCAAACAGGATGAGCATTATGAGCCACTTACCCCAACGACCCGAGCTCAAAGCTTGGTACAAGGCGTTGAACGACTACGAGTACCGCGCCAATTCTCCGGATGCTTACCACCGTACTCTGCTGGACGGTGCCAAAGCGCTGTTAAGCGGCGGTGTCATTGATTGGGACCAATGTGAGGAACTCAAACGGCTGGCTGATTCGGCGCATGCCCGGGCCGTGCTGTAAGCCAAAGCCCATCTGAAGCGTGACCCCTCGGCGTAACAGCAGCGGCAGGCGCAATTTCCACCTTCTCCGCCATCACGACTGAGCTTGTGGGGCGACGTCCAACAGCAGCTCTCCACTGGGAAGTTTTTCAGTGTGGTGCACCACCCCACGGTAGGAGCCGCCCTCCCATTCGAAGGTAAGTGTGTGGGCATGTTGTAGCTCGCAAGGCCACGGCAGTGCGACTTGCAGCTGAAATCCGGACGCTTTGCGTATTATGCGTGCTCTGTACTCGCTTGCGAGTGGATTCACTCCGAACAGCGTGTCCACTAGGTATTCAATTTTGATTGAATGCATCGTCGCTTCAGTAGAGTCCGGCATATGAATTCCTGTTTATTACCCCACAGATGAGCGCCTGGAAGATTGTCTCGATATGACCATTTCTTCCAGTATTTCCCGTATGAGCCTATTGATTCCTGATTCCCCGTGATAGCGGGCGCGATTGATATTGGCGATGGTGAACTGATCAGCGTCGTGCGCCGTCACGGTCACCGAAAGGCTGCCGTCGGGATTGAACGCACAGTGAACTGCGCAGTTAGGAAGGCGAGCGGAAAGGGCTGCTTCAACCTCCACTTTGGTTAGCGTGTCCATCAGTTCTCCGCATTAAAAGCCTAAACACGACAAGGCTAGTTCAGAATGCCGCGGCGTAAATACTGGCAGGATAATAGCGCTCCGAAACGTTCCTTTAGAGGGAGCTGCTCTCGCTACGATAGATTCTTTAAACCTTCCTTATCAGGGCGGTGTCGATTGCTGGGCACACGTCGCGAGATAAGGGAGAGAAAATGATAGGGATCGTGATACCTGCTCATAACGAAGAACGCTATATCAGCCAATGCCTTGAGTCCGTACACCTCGCGGTTGAACACCCGTCGCTAAAAGATCAGTTGGTCGAGATACTTGTCGTCTTGGATGACTGCTCAGATAGCACGGAGGCAATGGTCGCGGCGATGGGCATACAGTCGATTGGTGTCTCCTTTCAAAACGTGGGTAAGACGAGAGCTGTAGGTGCTGAGCAGTTACTGAAAGCTGGTGCACGGTGGCTTGCCTTCACGGATGCCGATACCGTTGTACCGCCCGATTGGCTAGCGCGTCAGATTGAGTTTGACGCTGACGCGGTGTGTGGAACAGTTGAGGTCGACAGCTGGAGAGAATACGGCGAGACGGTTCGCACTCAATACCTGGCGTTGTACCAGTTCATCGAGAACCATCGCCATATCCATGGGGCCAATCTCGGCCTGAGTGCCGAGGCTTATCAGAACGCTGGTGGGTTCAAGCATTTGATGGCACACGAGGATGTTCAACTGGTTGCAGACCTCGAGAGGATTGGAGCACGTATTGTCTGGACAGCCACCAATCCTGTGCTCACCAGTGCACGCCGAGACTACAAGTGCCGGGGCGGATTTGGAGATTATCTGGCTTCCCTTATGCCTCCCAATACCGACAAAGGTGTCGAGCCGTCCATAGGTTCAGATTCTGGCCTCGGAGCTGGGTGAACTGGTGGATCTGATTGATTGGGTGCAATGGCCCGCCATGATAGTGACTGTCATGTCAGCTTGGTATATCGGTTCTCAACAACCGCGCCGACGCATGATTGCCTTTTGGGGGTTTATCCTCAGCAACGCGCTATGGGTTATCTGGGGATGGCACACAAATGCTTTCGGATTGATTATGCTCGAGTGCATTTTGCTTGGCATGAATGTTCGTGGGTTCAGGAAAAATCAGCGCGGTCGCCAGGCCTCCGAATGAATCGCGCCTACTGATTCTGAAAGTTCTTTTTAAACCCACGTAGGTTCATCGAGCAAAGACAGATCTGCAGCACGATCAGTGCGTAGGCCTCCGCATAAGCCCCCCAAATGACCCATAGCACATTACTCAAAATAAAACAGAAGAACCCGGCCATTCTTCTCGCGGGGCGTTGAGACCCGATAAGCCACGCGGCGATCACTGTCACTGCCATGGCTGGCCACTGAACCCAATCCAGATAACTCAAGCCAACCTCTCAATCTCTATCGATAAAAAAGAGAGGGATATGAGGGCGAATAATTCAGATTTTTTGAGCGATTTTGGGATGTACCGTTCGTCAGGCATGGCTCGAATTTGTTGAACGTAGGATTTGCTCTCTCGGACAGATTAAACATGTGCTGACGAAAAATCCCTTTCGTCTTGCCTCTGGGAGAACGCTATGAAAGCCATCGTTTACAACGGCCCTCGTGACGTCAGTGTGCAAAATGTGCCGGACGCCAAAATTGAAAAACCCACCGACGTTCTGGTGCGGGTGACGGCCACTAATATCTGCGGATCTGATCTGCATATGTATGAAGGCCGAACCTCTTTCGAAACCGGCAGAGTGTTTGGCCATGAGAATCTGGGCGAGGTCATCGAAGTTGGCGCCGGTGTGGATCGGGTAAAGGTAGGCGACCGCGTATGCCTGCCATTTAACATCGGCTGCGGCTTTTGCGAAAACTGTGAAAAAGGTCTGACCGGATTCTGCCTGACCGCTAACCCAGGCAGCGCGGGTGCTGCATACGGGTTCGCTGACATGGGCCCTTATCAGGGAGGGCAGGCCGAACTGCTTCGGGTGCCTTATGCAGACTTCAACTGCCTGGTGCTGCCAGAAGATGCGCAAGAGCGTGAAGAAGACTACGTCATGCTGTCCGACATCTTCCCGACGGGCTGGCATGCAACCGAGCTGGCGGGCCTCCTTCCTGGGGAGAGCATTGCCATCTACGGCGCAGGCCCGGTGGGTTTAATGGCCGCCCACTCAGCAATCATCAAGGGCGCCTCTCAGGTGTTCGTGGTCGACAATCATCCCGACCGTTTAAGGCTCGCCGCTCAGATGGGTGCTACGCCCATCAACTCGCTTGAGAAAGAGGCAGTGGACCAAATCTTAAATCTGACTCACGGCAAAGGCACCGATCGAGGATGTGAGTGTGTTGGTTACCAATGCTGCGACCGCCACGGTCATGAGGCCAATCATCTCACTATGAATAACCTTGTCGCCTCGACAAAAGCGACGGGGGGCATCGGTGTCGTTGGAGTGTTTGTACCGCAGGATCCAGGCGCTAAAAATGAACTGGCCAAAGAAGGCAAGATGGCCTTCGACTTCGGCGCTTTCTGGTTCAAGGGGCAGCAGATTCGAACTGGGCAGGCTAACGTCAAAGTCTATAACCGTCGCTTGGCCGAGCTTATCCATCACGGTCGTGCCAAACCATCTCAGATCATTTCTCATCGACTCAAGCTCGCCGAAGGCCCAGATGCCTATAAGCACTTCGACGCACGTGACGATGGCTGGACGAAGGTCGTACTCAAGCCAGCAGCCTGAAATGAACAGCCAAATTCACTAGTAGGTAAACGATCATGAAAAAGTTGAGTATGTGCTTGGGCTTTTGCAGCGTATTCATGCTTCATGGATGCTTTGACAGCGCCGACAATGCAACCAAAGACAACTCCAGCGGTACCAAGTCCTCTGTACAGATGCAGGAAGGAAAGTCGGACGACAGTAAGCGATAATTGATGGCCCAGACCGTTATGAACCGCTGGGCCAAAACCCTTTGACGACAATAAAATGTTGGGTTGGATGCTCCACTAATGTAGGCAATGTGCTCAGCCACTAAGAGGATGCGATCATGCCGCGCGGGGATAAAGACAAGTACACCGATAACCAAAAACGCAAAGCGAAACATATCGAAGATAGCTACGAGGCTAAAGGGGTTCCCGAAGATGAAGCAGCACGTCGTGCTTGGGGAACAGTTAATAAACAGTCAGGTGGCGGCGAACGGAAGGGTGGGTCTGGGCAGAAAACCACCAAAGCAAAAAAGGCTAAAGCCCGAGAATCATCAGCCCGGCGAGCTGCAGCAACACGACAGGGTGCTCCGCGAACTGACCAGCGATTAGAGGATATGAGCAAAAATGAGCTTATGGAGCGAGCTCGTAAACACCGAATAGCCGGGCGTTCGACTATGCGTAAGATCGAACTGATCAAGGCGCTGAATGAGGTGAGTTAAGGACTTAACCGAAGTGACCACGTGGCATGAGCGGTGCGACCAATGAATTCACGCTGGCCGCTTCGGTGTAACGGCGCTGGCTGGCCAAGTTTACCCCTCAGGGGCCACCGGTCCGTATGCGCCTGCCCAACACACCTTGCGTGATTAAGTAGCATTTCGGTGCGTCGGCAGTCGCGTGAGCACAGCTTTGAGATAGATCCTTGAGCCTTCAGCCTAGCCAGCCCCTGCTTGATTTGCTCAGGGTTCTCGAAGATCGTCTCTAGAGCACCACCAGTGCTACTCTGTCGCAGATACGGCCCGCGAAGTTCTGCCTTAGCGGTAAAGCATCGCCCATTAGGCCAAAGGGCCTCTCCTAGACGCCAAAAGCTCGTAAATGCTCAACCGCTACCGCCAACAAGGACGTCTTGCCCGCGCTATGGCCTAAGATGATTTCGTCCTTACGCGCTCGCAATTTTATGGAGACGCTTCTCAAGCGCCACCCTGTACAGGATCCTCAGATTATCACCATCAAGCTTGGAGATGGCCTCTGTAACTTGAAGATTCAATATCAACTCCTGCGCGCGAATATTATGGATCCACGCTTCAACTGCGGTAGGTGCTTGCGCAATCAGGGCGAGTAAATGAGCCGATACATGTTTAGCGGGGTGAGTATCTTTACTGGCGCCTAACATGGATTTCCACCCTAATTCTTAACGGTTGCAGCGGGCTAAAGAACTGTCCGCCTTTCAGTTAGTGAGACGACTGCGTCGAACCACGTAAGTGATCATAGGGGACATTTAGAAATGAGCTCCAGGCATGAAAGGCCTCATGATGACGCAAAGCTGCGGCATCCCACTTGGCTCCCGCAACCTCCTTGAAGAAACAAGCATCATCATCGTGCTGGTTGCCGCATCTAGCTCAATTAAAAGGTAGTGGGACTTGAATCTGAAATCATCGATTCCGCTCATACGCTCGCCTTGCGATGAGTCTCGCCGGAAATTCCGGAATGTACCCATCGCTGTAGTGACCGATGAGTCTTGGGAGCATTCAAGTGAACCGATGAACGGTCAATTAGCTTTGTCGATTCGGGGTTGAAGAGGCTTTTCAAAGAGCTGAGTACCTGTGGATTTTTTCGTGGCGTTTTCAGAGCTTCCAAAAAACATTTTGACTAGGCTCTAGAACAGTGTTCTTAGGCTGTAAAATGCTAAATGTGCCCCCAATTTTGCCCCCAGTCACATGCGCTGCTCGAGCAATTGTGAATGCGCGCCCTGGCGGTGATCCACCGCAGTAATTGATCGGGTTCAGTGGCAACAACCCCTTTGAAATTGGCAGGTTCGTCCACTTTGCAGATGCTTACTGAAGGCCAGCCTGCTGCTATCTACTGATGCATCTCGGTCACGGACATAGTGAATACCAACTTGGATCTGCCAGCGTTGGAATAGGAATGGGGAACATCGGTTTTGGCCACTGCCGAACTCCCCGCAGGAATGACCAACTCTGTTTCCCCTACCACACATTTCAGCGCGCCTTTTTCCACATGAAACAGCTCAAGCGTGCCCTGAGGATGCCCCTGTGAAGAGAAGGATTCGCCTGGGTGCATTTCCCAACGCCACAGTTCGATCATATTTGGTCCGGACGTTCCAGCCAGAAGGCGCGCCGTTCCTCCCAGGTCCCCGGTCCAGAGCGTGGGGATGTCTTGGCTGTCGATGATATGGGCGGACGGGGCTTCGCTCACATTGACGATGTCTGCAACGGACAGGCCCAGCGCGGCGGCGATTTTGCAAAGGATGCCGATACTGGGGTTCGCCGTACATTTCTCTATTTCGACAACCATTCCTTTGCTCACGCCAGCACGGCGGGAAAGTTCATCCAGCGTGATCTTCTGTGTTTTGCGTGCCTGTTTAAGTGTGCGCGCAACGGCCAGGCTGACGGCATGAGCATCAGCGCCAGGGGTAGTCGACAGGCTGGTATTGGTGGTCATTGATGAAGGTCATGAGAAAAATGTGCTGGGATTCTCGGCCTTTATAAGTAGCTCCGTCAATCGGCTCAGCCGTTATAGTAGATGATAATGGTCATTATATTGACTTTATTGGTCGTCGCTGACTAGCATGAAATGACATTTAGGTTCCTGGAGGTTTTTGATGCTGTCCGTACTGCCGTTAATCGATCAAGCCGTTGCCGAGCTGGCGCCGGAGTTCAGGGCCCTGAGTATCGTGGTGGAAGCTGCACCACTGGCTCATCCTGAGGTGGCCCAGGCTGCGCTGGACCGTGCTTGCAAGGCTGTGCAGGAAGGTGGGCCAAGCTGGGGAGAAGGCCATCTGGCTGCATGGGCTGAGACCTTTCGAAAGTTTGGGGCCAAGCCGCAGCGAACACCTTGTTCAGCTGAAGCGCTGCGTAAACGAGTTTTACGTGACGGCAGCTTGCCTAGCCTGGATCCCATCGTCGATCTCTACAACGCAATCAGCATTGAGTACGCCATCCCGGTTGGCGGGGAAAACATTGAAGCCTATGTGGGCTCCCCACGGCTTGTAGTCGCTGATGGCACTGAGCCTTTTGACACGATGAAAGAGGGGGCTGCTGCCTTCGAGTATCCGGATGCCGGCGAGGTTGTCTGGCGCGATGACAAAGGCGTGACCTGCCGTCGCTGGAATTGGCGGCAAGGTGTCAGGACACGTCTCGGTGCTGACGCGAGAAGCATGTGGTTCATTCTGGAGAGTCTGCCGGCGATGCCGCTTGAAGCCCTGACGGAAGCGGGGGACAAACTCATCGAAGGGTTGCAGCAAATGATGCCAGGCGTCCAGATCGAAAGCTCACTGATTGGTCCTGGGGCCAAATAGTCCATAGACCACTGCAAGGAGTGATGACGATGTTTACCGGTCTTAGTGCATTTCCTCTGACCCCTATGGATGAGCAGGGTGTGGACGAAAATGCTTTTACTTGTCTTGTGCAGCAATTGGTGGCAGCTAAAGTAGATTCCATCGGGGCTCTAGGATCCACCGGAGGCTATGCGTATCTTTCTCGAGCCGAACGTTCTCGAGTTGCTCAGTTGGCAGTAGAGGCCGCGGAGGACGTGCCTGTGATGGTGAGCATCGGCGCGCTGCGTACACGCGACGTTTTGCTGCTGGCTGAGGATGCGCAAGCCGTGGGGGTCAAAGCCTTGCTGCTGCCACCCGTGTCATATCAAAAACTGACTCAGGACGATGTGTTCTCGATGTACGAAATGGTTTCGGCCAACGTCTCAATCCCGCTATGTGTCTATGACAATCCTGGTACCACTCATTTCGAATTTACCGATGAGTTACACGGGCGTATTGCAGAGCTACCCAATGTCAGCTCAATCAAAATCCCTGGCGTCCCCGAGGCGCCACATCTGGCCAGGGAGCGTGTGGAGCGCCTGCGGAAATTGATTCCGAGTCACGTGACTATTGGAATAAGCGGCGATGCGTTTGCCGCTGTTGGAATGAATGCCGGCTGCGATGCCTGGTATTCGGTCATGGGCGGTTTGTTCCCCAATACGGCGCTCGCCATCACACGAGCAGCATTGTCAGGTGACGCCTTTGAGGCTATGCGCCTCTCCGAATCCTTGAAGCCGCTTTGGGCATTGTTCAGCCAATTTGGCGGTAGCTTTCGCGTGATAGCCACTGCAGCGGAGCTACGCGGCATTACTCACTCTCCGAGCGTGCCTTTGCCGCTTAGAACCATCGAAGGGGAAGGACGCAAGCAAATTGCAGCGGTGATAGACGCGCTCGAATTGAGCTGAGCACTGCGGTGAACACTCTGCCTCATCATGGTTGAGGAGGCAGAAATCCAACTGCCTACAGTTTCAAATACGTTGTGAAATGATCTTGGTGTCCCTCCAGGATTTCCCTGGGTAGGATCGTGCTAACACTTCCTCGATGCTGCAGGCCATGAGAAAGCACATGAGCAAGGATTTGTTCTTTGGTCATGTTGCCGGGTTTGCCATCCTTGAAAATAAATTCCACCGGTTCAGACAGCTCCTTTGCAGTGACTGATTTCGTGTAATCGACAAACCATTGATTTGCCGCTGTGAAAGCCTCTTCCAACTGACGAATGTCTTGCCGCTGCTCAGTGACGACGTCGTCAAATTCCTCCGGTTTTCCCTGCAGTCTGGCGATGAATAGTTGGTCCACAATATTGATGTGCCTGAGCCAATAACAGGCCTTCTCCATTTCCAAAGGAAACGACTGCGAAATGGGCGCTTTCAAGCACCTGAATAACACATCCTCAGACCATGCCTTGTACTGATAAAGCGAGTGCAGCAGATTCTTGGCACACATGGTGTTCTCCCATTTCTAAGCATTGTCGGCCCTCGCACATCCCATGGGCTTGGACAAAAGGGGGGTCGTGTAACGGGAACGGAATACCGTTAGCGAGATATAATAGTCGATATATGGTCATTGGTATGAAGCTGGATCAAAGGCGATTAACGCTACCGCATTGAATTCCGCAGAAGCCCCAGCTTGCAGGCGGCCGGCTCGGAAATGGCTTGAGGGTGTCTTGGATCATGAAATACGTCAGCACACGGACCCCTGGTAGAACGTACGAATTCAGCGAGGTGCTGATGGGGGCGTACGCGCCTGACGGTGGTTTGTACGTGCCGCACAAGGTTCCCCGCTTCAAAAAGGAGGAGCTCTCAAAGCTCGAATGGTTGCCCTTCCATGAATTGGCTCGCTACGTAATCGAGCCCTTTCTGGGGGGATGGATCGAGCAGGATCTGTTGTCTCGGATGCTTGAGGAGATTTTTGATTGTTTTAAAAGCAACGCAGTGACACCGCTGTACCAGACCGCAAGTAACGAGTGGATACTCGAATTGTTTCATGGGCCGTCAGGCGTCTACCAAGACGTTGGCCTTCAGTTGATGTCTCGCTTTATCGATCATGATTTACTCAGGTCTGGTAAGAAGGCGCTGATTATAGGTTGTACAGGTGGAGATACTGGCGCCGCAGCAATAAAAGCATTTTCGGGAATGAAGGGCGTTACGTTGTTGGTATTGCATCCTTCCATGGGGTTAACGGCGGAGGATCGCATACGCTTACTGAGTACGCACGAAGATAATGTTGTGAATGTTGCGGTCGACGGAGACTATTCTGATTGTCATCGTTTGTGTGAGCAGTTCCTGAAACAAAGTAATAATGCACGGCAGCATCTTATTTCGTTCAACTCAGTGCATTGGGTTCGCGTACTTGCGCACCTCTCCTTCTATTTCTATTCTGCTCTTCAGCTCGGTGCGCCTAAAAGAGAGATTGCTTTCAGTGTCCCGACTGGAAATTTTGGCGCCCTGTACGCTGGTTATATTGCCAAGCAAATGGGACTGCCGATTCGACAGCTTATCGTTGCCACGAATACTAACGCCGGACTGCATAACTTTCTCCAATCAAATCTGTACAGTCGAAATGAAATTCGTGCTACCAAAATTCCCACGATGAATGTTTCATTAGCCTCTAATTTTGAGCGCCTACAGTGGAGCATTTTAAATCGATGCGGAGAAAAAGTAGCTCGTAATATGCAGTTGCTAGAAGGCGAGGGAACTATTCAGTTAGCGCAGGATGAATGGTTGGAGGCACGCAAACTGTTTGACTCACTGGCTGTGGACGATGCAGACGCATTCAGTTGTATTCATGAGGTCTTTGCAGAGAGTGGATATCTGGTCAGTCCCAATACCGCCATCGGCTTGCGCGCTGCACGTGTAAGCAGACGCAGCTTGATGATCCCCATGATTTGCCTGGCAACCACACATCCGTCGAAAGTTGGCACTGCAACCCAAAAGCCAGAGATTGTTGGCCACCTAAATACAATTGGTGTTCCTGTAGTTGCTGAACAAGACTGTACTTCAATTCCCAACGACGTCAGGTCGCTGATCTCACTGGTCAGGGCATTATCAAAAGACACGGAGTCTCACTCGTTATAAGTCCGGAGCCAGAGATGAAACGTGTTTTAGATAAAGTTGATGAAAAGATTTTGGAGGAGCTAACTCGCAATGCACGGTTGGCCCACAACGATATTGCCCTAAAAGTCAATTTGTCCAGGAACGCAGTCAGGCTGCGGATTGAGCGATTGGAGCGCGATGGGTATGTCCGAGGCTACACAATTATTAAAGGTATGCCTTCAGCTGATGCAGGACCCATTAATGCATTAATCTTCGTTTATCGTAAGGATCGTATGCGAGATTCAGAAGTTGTTCGTTCCGTTGGTGCAATGCCTGAAGTTATTTCCTGCAATGTGATGAGTGGCGACCTCGATATTGTACTGACGGTTCAGGCGATGAATGCAGATCGTATCCACAGGGTATGGAGTGAGATCTCGACGCTGCCGGGAGTCCTGAATACCGTAACGTCTTTTGTTCTGTCGAGCACAAAATAGCAAGTTGCGCTGTTGTTCGAGCATTTTGCTCGCAACAACGTTCTGTTTGCCATATTCGTAAAGTTAAGTTGGCGGCTTACTATCTCAGCACCACAACATAACAATGAGAACCCTGTCGTGACTGAATACAAAATTGCGTTGCTTGGATTTGGTGGCGTTAACCGCGCGCTGACCCAGCTTATTGCCGATAAGAATTCGCGTTGGGCCGATGAATTAGGTTTTACCTTGAAGATTGTCGGTGTCAGTGACCTTTACCTCGGTTCGATCATTAACAAAGACGGACTGGACGCTCGTGAATTGGCAGCAGTGCCTGCTGCTAAAGGCAGTTTCAGGACCCTGGCCGGCGGGACTGCTGAGCCGGCAAACGAAACCGTTATCCGCTTCTCTGGCGCCGATATTGTCGCTGAGGCAACGTTCACCAATCCTGTGGATGGTGAACCGGCTACGACCTTCTGCCGCTGGGCTCTGGAAAAGGGCGTCAGTGTCGTGACCACCAACAAAGGGCCCGTGGCGCTGCATGCACAAAGCTTGAAGACGCTGGCCGATAGCACCGGCGCCCGCTTTGAATTTGAAGGTTCTGTCATGAGCGGGACCCCGGTTATCCGTTTGGCCAAGGAGTCACTGGCAGGCTCGGAAATCACCGGCTTCAAGGGGATCCTCAACGGTACTTCAAACTTTGTCCTCTCCAGCATGGAGACGGGGTTGGACTTCTCCAGTGCTGTCGCAAAAGCGCAGGAATTGGGGTATGCCGAAGCTGACCCAACAGCGGATGTAGAAGGGCACGATGTGCGCTTGAAGGTTGTCATCCTCGCCAATGAACTGCTAGGCGCAAAACTCAAACCAAGCGACGTCCTGTGCAAAGGGATTTCTGAAATCACGGCCAAGGATATTGCCGAGGCGTCGAAAGCAAATGCCCGCTGGAAGCTGATTGGCAGCGCAGAGAAACGCAGCGATGGTTCGATTTCAGCATCGGTAAGTCCGAAACTCTTGCCGGCGAGCGACGCGCTCTCAGCCGTGAGCGGAGCCACCAACGCAATTACCTTCAACACGGCCATTCTCGGTCCCGTCACTGTAGTGGGTGCGGGGGCAGGTCGTTTTGAAACCGCATTTGCCTTGCTCGCCGACATCGTAAGCATCCACAACCACAAAACCACGTCAGGTAAGTAATCATGAATAGCTTGAGTCTCTCGCTCGCTGCTGATTATAAGGCCATTACGGTGCTCAGCCCGTTTGACGGCAGCAAAGTGGGTGAAGTGGCAGACATACCCGCATCATCCGCTACCACGATAGTTGACACCGCCATTTTAGGTGCCTTGATTGCCAAGGATCTGCCACGTCATGAGCGTGCGCGTATCTTGGAAAAGGCCGCAAGCTCAGTCGAGCGTGACAAGGACTCCTTTGCCAAACTGATCGTCGCGGAGTCAGGAAAAACGCTGAAGCAGGCGCGAAAGGAGGTGTTGCGATGCGTCAATACCTTGAAGTTGTCTGCCGAAGAAGCCAAGCGCAATGCCGGTGAAGTCATTCCTTTTGACGCCTATGTCGGGTCTGAGTCCCGCCAGGGCTGGTTCACCCGTGAACCGTTGGGCGTCATCGTCGCCATCACCCCTTACAACGACCCGCTTAACCTGGTCGCGCATAAATTGGGGCCTGCCATTGCAGGAGGAAATGCAGTTGTTCTCAAGCCGTCTGAGCTCACACCGCTATCAGCGATCAAGCTGGTGGAGTGCTTGATCGACGCGGGTCTGCCTCCGGTTGTTGTCACCGTCGCAACAGGCGGCGCCGCCCTGGGCAAGGCGCTTGTGGCCCACCGTGCGGTGCGCATGGTGTCTTTCACCGGCGGCTTTGTCACGGGTGAGCAGATCGCTCGTACAGCTGGCCTCAAGAAGCTAGCGATGGACCTTGGCGGTAATGCGCCGGTCATCGTGATGGCTGATTGTGATTTGGATGAAACCGTTGATTCATGCGTGTCGGGGGCTTTCTGGGCGGCCGGACAAAACTGCATCGGTACCCAACGGATCCTCATCGAGGCCTCACTCTATGAAGCCTTCAAAACGCGCTTTGTTGAACAGACCTCTAAGTTGATCGTCGGCAACCCTGCTGATGAGCAGACGGACGTAGGGCCGATGATTACCGAGGCGTCAGCCAAGCGTACCGAGGAAGTGGTCAATGACGCCATTGCCAAAGGCGCCACGTTGTTGTTTGGCAACACATGTAACGGCTCGCTCTATTCACCTACCGTGCTGGAAGGCGTCGACCGCCAATGCAAGTTGTGGTGCGAAGAGGTGTTCAGTCCGGTAGTCATCCTTCAGAGCGTCGCCTCCCTGGATGAAGCATTGGCGCTGGCTAACGAACCTGAATACAGCCTGCATGCTGGGATCTTCACCAGCAATCTGAAGGTTGCAATGACCGCCGCTAAACGCCTGGAGGCGGGCGGGGTGATGATCAACGACTCTTCCGACTATCGTTTTGATGCAATGCCTTTCGGCGGCTTCAAGTACGGGAGCATGGGTCGTGAGGGCATACGTTTCGCTTACGAAGACATGACGCAACCCAAGGTCGTTTGCATTAACGGTGTGAGTGGACGCTAAGCAACTCTCACAACTCAAGAATGAAACACACAACAATAAAGAGGAAACGACATGCGCCCCGATAAGCACAACCTTTCGACATTATCTGCAGCGACACTTGCTGTTCATGGCGGCAATGTCGCGGATGTCACCAGTGGCGCCGTCCGTACACCATTGGTCATGGCGAACTCCTATCTCTTGCCGGAAGATCCGGCGACCATGGACTGGTCGAGCCCGGACGGGCTCGTATACACACGCAATCAAGGCCACAACCAGGTTTGCCTTGAGAAAAAACTCGCAGCCCTTGAGGGTTGTGAAGACGCGGTAGTATTCGCGACCGGTGTTGCTGCCTTGCACTCGGTATTTTTTTCATTCTTGAAAAGTGGTGATCACGTCATCGTCAGTGACATCACCTACCAGGCAGTCTGGCGGCTTTTCGCCGAACTACTGCCTGAACGTTACGGCATTGAGGCAACCTTCGTAGACGTAGGTGACCTGGAATCGGTACGTAACGCCATTCGCCCCAATACCAAGCTGATCCACACTGAAACGATCGCCAACCCCACCACGAAAGTTGCTGACATTGCCGCATTGGCTGAGATTGCGCACGCCCATGGCGCGCTGATCTCTGTGGATGCCACATTCACGCCGCCTCCATTTTTTCGTGCAAGTCAACACGGTGTCGACTTCGTCATTCACTCATTGACCAAGTACATCAATGGCCATGGTGATGCGATGGGCGGGGTAGTGATCGGCTCCAACCAGTTGATCAACAAGATCAAGAATGATGCCTTGGTTGACCTCGGCGCGACCATTTCGCCGTTCAACGCGTGGATGATCATGCGCGGCTCGGTCACGTTGCCTCTGCGCTTGAAGCAATTATTGAACTCGGCCGAAAAGTTGGCTCAGTTTCTGGATAGCGATGATCGGATTGCCTACGTCTACTACCCCGGTTTGCCCTCCCACCCGCAGCATGAGTTGGCGCGCCGGCAATTTGCGGGCAAGGGCTATGGTGCTGTGATGGCGTTTGCCGTTGAGGGTGATCCTGATACCCAGAATCGCTTTGTCTCGAACCTGCGCATCATCACGTCGGCCGTTTCATTAGGGCATGACGAATCACTGATCGTGCACGTAGGTGCAGAGGGTCGAGGTGGCTTTGACAAGTACCCCGAAGAGTTCCGCCAGTACGGTCATTTGCGGTTTTCTGTAGGGCTGGAAGACCCAGAAGACTTGATCAAGGATATTGCGTTCGCGCTGGACGCAACATTCAAGTGATTTGAATACGGGCGCTATGTAACCAGGGTTTGGTCAACCCGTCTTTACCCCCGTCCTCGAGGGGGTCTTTTTAATAACGTTGACGTGTTAATTGCGCCTGGCACAAACAGTCTTGGTGTTTTTATTGATTGGGAGTTACTCATGGCTTGGGTGAGTTTGATAGTTGCGGGGATATTTGAAGTTGTGTGGGCTTTTTCGATGAAACAATCTGAAGGGTTTACGCGATTGGTGCCCACGGTCATTACATTTGTCACCGTGGTTGCCAGTTTCGCGCTTTTATCCTTCTCGATGAAGAGCTTGCCGCTGGGTACGGCGTACACCATCTGGACGGGGATCGGCGCTGTGGGGGCTTTTGCTGCGGGTATTTTCTTCATGGGTGAACCCGCCACGCTGTTGCGTATCGTGGCCGCCGTATTGATTGTCAGTGGATTGTTAATGATGAAATTGGTGTCTGCTTGAAAGGCGAGCATTTTGCTCGTGATAACGTTCAATTTGCCATATTCGTAAAGTCGCCGTACTCAGGTGACGTTCAAGTCGAGACGCAGGTCTCGTTAAATAATAACGAGCGTCATGGTTAATGCTGTCGGATGTTTACTGCCCTTAATCCAACTACAATATCTAGGGATGTAATTATGATTTCGCTAAAGAAGCTATGTTTAGTAATGGGCTTGGCGTTGTGCACAAGTGCAGTGTCTGCCAAAGAATACTCCACCTTGCGTTTCGGCGTAGATGCCAATTACGCGCCGTTTGAGTCCAAGGCCGCCGATGGCAGCCTCAAGGGATTTGATATTGACTTGGGCAACGCGATTTGCGCCAAGCTTTCAGTCAAATGCATCTGGGTGGAAAGCGATTTTGATGGCCTGATTCCAGGCCTCAGGGCCGGCAAGTTCGACGGTATCCTGTCATCCATGACCGTGACGGCCACTCGTGAAAAAGCCATTGATTTTTCAAGCGAGCTTTTCTCCGGATTCACGTCCTATGTGTTCAAGAAGGGGTCGGACCTGAGCACGGATGTGGCATCACTCAAAGGCAAAACGGTTGGCTATTTTCAAGGCAGTATCCAGGAAGCTTACGCCAAGGCCGTGCTGGACAAAGCCGGGGTAAAAATCCAGTCCTATCAGAACCAGGATCAGGTGTATTACGACCTGGTAGCGGGTCGGCTGGATGCATCCCTTCAGGATGCGCTTCAAGCCCAACTGGGTTTTATCAACTCCCCCCAGGGCGCTGACTACGAAATGAGCCCGTCGGTCGAGAGCCCTTATCTTCCCTCCAAAACAGCCATCGGCATCGCGAAGGGCAATACAGAGCTCAAGGCCTTGCTGGACAAAGCGATCCAGGCTCTTCACGACGATGGCACCTATGATTCGATCCAGAAGCAGCATTTTGGCGATCTGAATCTTTACAGCGGCAAATAACCACCCGGCGCTCGTCCGCTGGATGGGCGTTTTCGCTATAGGTTGTTGATCATGTTTGAAACATTATTAGGCGTATTGGGGCTCTCTGCATTCAGCTTGCAAGGCTTCGGCCCGCTGCTGCTCGAAGGCGCCTGGATGACCGTCAAGCTGTCCCTGTGCTCTCTTTTGCTTAGCGTATTGCTCGGGTTGATGGGCGCCAGCGCTAAACTGTCCAGTCTCAAGCTGCTGCGTATGCCCGCGCAGCTCTACACCACACTGATTCGTGGGGTGCCGGATCTGGTGCTGATGCTGTTGATTTTCTACAGCCTGCAAACCTGGCTGACGGTCATCACAGTGGCATTGGGCTGGCAGTACATCGAAATCAATCCCTTCGTCGCAGGAATCATCACCCTTGGTTTTATCTACGGCGCCTATTTCACCGAAACTTTCCGTGGCGCCATGCTGGCCGTACCCCGTGGACAGGTCGAAGCCGCTACTGCCTATGGGTTAAGTCGCGCCCAGCGTTTTCGCTTTGTGGTATTCCCGCAAATGATGCGGTTTGCCCTCCCGGGGCTGGGTAATAACTGGATGGTAATTCTTAAAGCCACCGCATTGGTGTCGATCATCGGCCTGGCTGATTTGGTAAAGGCTGCCCAGGACGCAGGAAAAAGTACCTATCAATTGTTCTTTTTCCTGGTACTGGCTGCACTGACCTACCTGATCATCACCAGCATCTCCAACTTCGTCCTGCGCTGTCTGGAAAAACACTACGCCGCGGGTTTACGGGAGGCAGTGCGATGATCGAACTAATGCAGGAGTACTGGAGGTCATTCGTCTACAGCGATGGCCAGCAAATCACTGGTCTGGCCATGACACTATGGTTGCTCAGCGCATCGCTTTTCATCGGCTTTATCGTATCTATTCCATTGTCCATCGCACGCGTGTCCTCCAGGTTTTACGTGCGCTGGCCAGTGCAGTTTTATACCTACCTGTTCAGGGGGACACCGCTCTACATCCAACTGCTGATCTGCTACACCGGAATCTACAGCCTCGCCGCAATACGCGCTCAGCCTGTGTTGGACGCATTCTTTCGCGATGCAATGAACTGCACCATTCTTGCCTTCGCTCTGAACACGTGCGCTTACACCACCGAGATATTTGCCGGGGCCATTCGCAACATCGCTCATGGCGAAGTCGAGGCGGCAAAAGCGTATGGCCTCTCGGGATGGAAACTCTATGCGTTTGTGATCATGCCGTCAGCCTTGCGTCGCTCGCTGCCGTATTACAGCAACGAAGTGATCTTGATGCTGCACTCAACCACGGTGGCATTCACCGCCACGGTGCCGGACATTCTCAAAGTTGCCCGTGACGCGAACTCGGCGACCTTTTTAACCTTTCAATCGTTTGGGATTGCGGCACTGATTTACCTGACGGTCACTTTTGCGTTGGTCGGATTGTTCCGAATTGCCGAACGTCATTGGCTGGCCTTTTTAGGGCCGACTCACTGAGCCCTGTATCTGACAGGGCCGCTCCCAACCCGCTTAGAGGATGATTGCGAACATGTACAAATTGACGGTTGACGGACTACACAAGAGTTACGGTACCCATGAAGTACTCAAGGGTGTTTCCCTGCACGCCAAAACGGGCGATGTCATAAGCCTGATCGGCGCGAGCGGTTCGGGAAAGAGTACATTCCTGCGCTGTATCAATTTTCTCGAAACACCCAACGACGGTGCCATGAGTTTGGATGGCAAACCAATTTGCATGGTTAAAAATCATGCTGGATTACGTGTGGCGGATGACCGCGAGCTGCAACGACTGCGTACCCGCTTGGCCATGGTCTTCCAGCATTTCAACCTGTGGGGACACATGACCGTGTTGGAAAACATCACCATTGCCCCGCGTCGGGTGCTAGGCGTCAGCAAAAAAGACGCAGAAGACCGTGCGCGGCGATACTTGGATAAAGTCGGCTTGCCTGCCCGTGTTGCCGATCAGTTCCCTGCATTTCTTTCCGGTGGTCAACAGCAGCGGGTAGCGATCGCCCGCGCCCTCGCCATGGAGCCGGAAGTCATGCTGTTCGACGAACCCACCTCGGCGCTTGACCCTGAGGTGGTGGGCGAGGTGCTCAAAGTCATCCAGGGGCTTGCTGAAGAGGGGCGCACCATGATCATGGTGACCCATGAAATGGGGTTTGCACGCAAAGTGTCGAACCAACTGCTGTTCCTTCATCAAGGACTGGTTGAAGAGCAGGGCGGACCTGAAATTCTGGATAACCCCAGAAGCGAGCGCCTGCAGCAGTTTCTGTCCAACGGGCTTAAGTGAAATGCTTTGGCTATGACCAGCGGAACAAAGAACCACGCGGCCCATGAGGGTTTGGGACGCATCGACGCGGCCATCGTCGACGTACTGCGCCGCAATGGGCGCATCACCTATAAAAAACTCGCCTCACTGGTGCACTTGAGCGAGAGCCCTTGTCAGCAACGCGTTCGCAAGCTGGAGAGGCTGGGCGTCATCCGCGGTTACGGGGCATTTATTGACGAGCGCAAGCTATTACCCGGTTTATCACTGGTGGTTCTAGTGACACTGGCTGAGGGCAGGGGATGCAGCACGCAAAAGGTATTTGAGGCGCTTGTCAGTGCTTGCCCGCAAGTCATTGAGTGTCACCTGGTGAGTGGTGCGCTTGATTACTGCCTCCGAATACGCTGCCGGGATATGGAGCATTTCCGATCAGTCACTGAATCATGGCTGGAGAGCATTGAACTGCACCTCGAGAAACTGGTGGCCTATCCACAGCTGGCCGTCATCAAGCCTTCATCGACGCACCTTGGTATCGAATAACAATTACAACACTTCACGCCTAGAGATAAACCATGATCATTGCGAACCTGAAGTTCAGTCATAAGGTATTGCTTGCAGCATCATTCGTTGTTGTCGCAGCGTTTTCGCTTTTTACGCTTTACAACGACTCGATCCAGCGCAAAACCATTCGCTCGAACCTTGAAAACCACCTAGAGGAACTGAGCAAGATAACGGCTGCAAGCGTTCAGTCCTGGCTCTCTGGGCGGGTACTTCTAATAGATCATGTTGCCCAGACGGTTGCCAATGATCCCGCGTCGCAAAACATCACGCGGCTGCTGGAGCAGAGGTCGTTGCTATCGACGTTTACCTTCACTTATCTAGGCAGTCGTAACGGTAGTTTCGTCATCCGGCCAAAGGACGATCTACCTGCTGATTACGATCCTCGCACCCGGCCTTGGTATACAGACGCAATGGCTGCAGGAGGGACAACGCTGACTGAGCCTTACCTCGATGTGACGACAGGGCAACTGATGATGACCATTGCAACGCCGGTCAGTCAGGACGGCCAGCCGCTTGGAGTGGTAGGCGGGGATCTTACACTGGAGACGCTGGCGACCATTGTCAGCTCGCTCGACCTAGGTGGAATTGGCTATGCCTTTCTGGTCAACGCAGATGGCAGGGTGTTGGTTCATCCAGAAAAAGAACGGGTGATGAAGCAATTGAGCGATATTTACCCCCTGAACACGCCATCACTTAGCTCCCATATCAGCGAGACGGAGCAGGACGGAAAACCTCAAATTTTGATGTTCTCGCCGATCAAGGGACTGCCTTCGGTGAACTGGTATATCGGTTTGTCCATCGACAAAAGCAAAGCTTATGCGGCACTTGATGATTTTCGCACTTCCGCCATTTTGTCGATGGTTATTGCCGTTGCGACCACGCTGCTTTTGCTGGGCTTGCTTATTCGCGTACTGATGCGGCCCCTGAGGTTGATAGGTACAACCATGCGGGATATCGCCCAGGGAGAGGGCGACCTTACCCGCCGCTTGAGTGCGCATTCGAAAGATGAGTTCGGAGAACTGGCCGCAGACTTCAACCTTTTCGTGGAACGTATTCAGCACTCAATACGTGAAGTGTCTTCTGCTACCGAGCATGTCAATGAAGTGGCCAGGCGTGTAACGCAGACCTCTAGTGCGTCAATGTCGAACTCGGACGACCAGGCCAATCGCACCAACAGTATTGCGGCCGCGATTAACGAACTCGGCGCGGCGGCCCAGGAAATCGCGCGTAACGCGGGTGACGCTTCCCTTCAGGCGTCGGATGCCCGGTGCCAGGCTGAAGATGGCCGCGAGGTGGTGACCCAAACGATAAATGCCATGGGCGCGCTCTCTGGAAAAATCCGCACGTCATGCAGCAACATAGAGTCGCTGAATGGTAAGACCGAAAATATCGGTCGAATTCTTGAAGTCATCAAGGGCATTTCCGAACAGACCAACCTGCTGGCACTCAATGCCGCGATCGAGGCCGCGCGGGCGGGTGAAGCCGGGCGTGGGTTTGCTGTTGTAGCTGACGAAGTTCGCAGCCTGGCTTACCGCACGCAGACGTCAGCCCAAGAGATCCATACAATGATTGCAGAGCTTCAGATGGGCGCACGTGAGGCGGTACTCACCATGAACGAAAGCGAGCGCTACAGTAAGGACGGCGTGATTATCGCCAACCAGGCCGGTGAGCGGCTGGGCAGCGTCAGTCAGCGCATCGGCGAGATTGACGGAATCAACCAGTCGGTGGCGACAGCAACTGAAGAGCAAACTTCGGTCATCGGTTCACTGAACATCGACATCACCGAGATCAAAAACCTCAACCAGGAAGGGGTGGAAAACCTGCAGGCCACACTGCTTGCTTGTGACGATCTTGAACGACAAGCCACACGACTCAAGCAGCTGGTGGATGGCTTTCGAACTTAGGCCATCCCTACAAGAGCAGGCATAGAATCACGCGCGCGAGAACAGCAGCTTAAAACCTGCTGCGCCAAAGACCAACGCAAGGGTGCCTTCAATCCATCGGCGCGCCCTGCGATAACCCCGAATCATCGGTGCCGTGGAGAAAACGATCGCATAACCGCAGAAAATAGAAATGCTCAACACGGCACAGCCAGCCAGGATGATCATAACTGTTTCAGGTGTCGCTTGTGGTCCCAGGCCGAGCGTCATCGTGGCGATCCAACCCAGTAATGCCTTTGGGTTGGTCAGGTGCATAAGCAAGCCCCGCCGGTAGAGGCCAAAACCCGAGATAGGCGGTGCTGCGCCCAGCGCTTTCTCAATTTTCTCGTCAGGTGTCAGGGCAGAACGTCCCGCTTTCAGGGCTAGGAACAGCAAGTATGCTCCGCCGACGATCTTGAGCACGAAGAGTGCCTCTGCGAACTGAAGCAGAATGGCCGAGACGCCTGTGGCGGCCATCGATCCCCAAAAAAAAGAACCACTGATCACTCCGGCTGCAAGCATCAGCGCAGGTTTTCTGCCTTGGTGCATGGCAACGCCCATGATCCGCATATTGCTGGGCCCCGGGCTTGCCGCTCCAACAATGTAGGCGGTAAAAACGAGTAGAAGGTGGTGGAAATCAAATGACATCAGTCGACCCTCGAGCTGCTTGTAATAGCTCGCAGCTTAAGTGTTCATAAGCTATTCGTCATTGGGTTCTTTAGCTGAATTTTCTGGCTTATTTGATTCTCAACTCGTGGGACTGGATCGCGCTCAATGGGATGTTTTCCATCGCCAACTTCCTGTAGTCCTACGCCGAGTTTGCCCCTGCCAATCCCGCCATCAGCGTGTGATTTTTCGAGATTTGGGCTGCTAGACATTAGACTGGGGGCATCCTTTTCGAACCATCCAAAGCATGCCCTCAGATATGCCCCCAATGTAGCAATGCACTGGAGGTGGATGGATCTCCATGGTCCTTGAAAAGGCAGAAGTGATCGGATAAACAGCCCGCCATCCGGCCCCTAGAGACTCTCAGGGTCGCCAAAAAACATTTTTACTTGGCTCTAGGACGGTAGTTTCAGGTCATAAAAAACTAATGATGCCCCCAGTTTTGCCCCCAGTTACACAGGGTGCGAGAGCGCTCGCGAGCGGCGATTTCTCACGGACTCCAGTATGGCAGTGGCTGGCTTTCGGTGTAACTCCTCATTGTATCTGGAGGGAGGGTGCAGGGCTCATCAAGGACAATCTAATCCGCTCTCGCTCGAGAGCAGTGACTCCGATCGGCTGTGGTCGACCAAACATTTGATCCGCGTAGTTGGTTTGCTGGGCTTGGAGGTTTCTACGAAACCAGTGGCAATTCACTGGTTCGTCGATCGAAGAGGAGCGGGCGTGAATGTCGGGCCTGGGGTCGCGAGTCACGAATTATTCGGAATTAGGGATCATTAATAATTTCTCTGGGGGACATGGTGACCAAGGTGCATTTGAACGATGAATCAAATGAGCGAGAGCCTGCGATGACGTCAGACGTGCAAGACGACGGGGCCGGAAGTCCCCATCCGTTGCCCGGGACGATTGCAGGTAAGAAGGGGCTGTTTCCAGGCATCTCGTAGGGCACGGAGATGCTGGCAGCTCGAGCTACACGATGGTCAAGGCGCTCCGGGTGATCCTGACGCTAGACCAGCTTGTCTTCTACACCTGACGCTGGATTGGGCCTTAAGGTAGTGGCTACAAGACCCGATGCAAGCTCGTCGCGGCTCTGAGTTCCAGGCGGCAGAACATGTTAGCAATAGCTTTCGGTGGGATGGAGTTAGCGGTTCATTTATGAAGTGTCTTTTGCTGACCAGCGATTGTTTCTACGCCCGGCTCGGAGACGTTCGTTTCTTTGAGTGGAACCTCACCTACCGAAAGCGCACGCTCGATGAGTAACTCGCTGCCCTTGTCTTTCAATAAGACTTGCAGCCGTTGGAATTCGCCGCACCAGATAGTTTCAATGTCGCGATCTCGCGCCTTGTCGCGATCACTGCTGAGGGCTATGGCGCGGACCTGCAGACGGCCATTATCGGCTTTGCCACCCACTTCCACTCCGTAGCCGGGGGTAGCGGCCTTGCGCAGCACGACCTTGCCGGTTTCTGCCCAGGCAGTCGCCATGCCTTCGCGCACTTCGTAGCCGAGGCTGGCCAAGCCGCCGAGCACGGCTTCGCGGCGGGAGAGGGCGGCCTGGTCCTGTAAGTGGGAAGCGATAAGCGTTTTACACTGCTCGATCAGTCCGGTGGTTACCGAGAGGTCGGTGTCGGTTGTACAAGCGCTAACTTGATCGAGCAAGGTCGCGTGTTCGATGCCTGTGTAGGTTTTGGCTTCGCTGGCCAGATCCTGCAGTTGTTCGAGACATTCGCGTTGGCGTCGGAAGTTTCGGGTGGACGCGGCGAGGTCGAGTACTAGGCTGTCGAGCAGCAAGTTGCGCCGCTTGGCATCGGTTTCCGTTTCAGCTCTTTCCAGTACCAGGAGGAACGGCGCGGCACGTTCAGCGTCTTGCAACAGTTGCAGCTCCATGATGTGCCGGTCAATGCGTAGCAGCCGTACGTCGCGCGTTGCATCCGGTTCCCGGGCCGCAATCCATTCGCGCAGGGAAACCTCGGGTTCGTCGACCTTGAGTTGCTGCGCCAGGGCGCGTTGGGCATCGCTCAGGGTTGGCTCCTCGCTTGCGTCGCTCAAGTGGGCGAAACCCTCGGCCAGCAGACGTTCGGCATCTTCCCGACTGGCACCGCTGGCCATTTGTGAGAGAGACTCCAGCAAGGCCTGATCGGCGCTTTCGGGGTTGGCTTGCAAAGCGCTAAGCAGGGTTTCTGCGTTTTCCTGAACGCGTCGGTCGCGTTGGCGTCGCTCGGCGGCACGAATGATCGCCCGTTCTTCGCGGTCCTCCAAGTCACGGCGCAGGTGCTCGATCTCTACTGGTACGGCCTTCTGCAGTTCCGCCAATCGGTCTTCTGCCAGCAGAGCGCGAAGGCGAGCGTGTCGCTCCAGGGAGGCGGAGCGCTCCTGTTCACTGAGCTCACCAAGCCTTGTGGCCGGTGTTTCCCAGCGACCCACGGCGCGCTCCAGGCGTTGCAGGTGGCCTTCACAAATGGCGATGATTTCTTCGCGGGTGACAATGCGAACGACCTTGGGACCACTCATTGGCAGATTTCCGTATCAACTGACGTAGGGCTGGGTTGCAGCGGCTGCTCGACTTGCATGGCGTGTTCGATTGCTTCACGCAGCCGTAAGCGTTCGCTGTCGCCGCTGTGATACCAGGCTTGCGATGACACACGATGGATATGCGGGATGGCGCGGTGCAGCACGGACGGGCGCCAAATTTCCCGGGCGCGGGCACGTTCCAGCAGATTGTGGCAAGGCGCATCGCACTCGATGCCGATTGCGTACAGGCCCGTGCCTGGATTCTCGATGGCGAAGTCGAGACCGAAAGCGTCGCCTTCACTCGCGGGAGCGGCCTGCCATCCCAGGGAATGAATGAATTCACCGACCAGCCTGACAAAGCCATCACGTTGCTGACCTTGGTCACGTTGCTGACAGCTGCGGTCGGTCTGCAGGCGCTCCAGCAACTTGGTGCTGTTGCTGAACTCGCCCGAGGAGAGCGCGCGAGCATATTCCAGATAGCCCTGCAGATAGTCCCGCGGGCTGTTGGGCGCGCGGTGTGTGTTGAGCATGTCGGAGATATCGGCGATCGGCATCGACGTGATCATCACCACCTTGCGCCGGGCGCGGGTCACCGCCACGTTCAGGCGTCGTTCGCCCCCCGTCTGCCCCAGTACGCCGAAGCTACGGCGGAATGTGCCCTGGCTGTTTCGACCGAAGGTGGAGGAGAAGACGATGATGTCGCGTTCATCCCCCTGCACGTTCTCCACGTTCTTGACGAACACCGACATGTCCTCGCCGTCTTCGCTGCGCTCGCGCTCCTGGGCGTAGGCGGCGCGGAACAGTTCATCCTGCTCTGCACGCTGCTCCAAGTGCTCCTCGATGAGGTCGGCCTGTTTGCGGTTGAAGGTGACGACACCCACCGAGGGGCGCTGGTCATAGGGGTTCTGCCACAATTGGCTCAAGTACTCGACGACCCGTTCGGCTTCTGGGTATTACTCTGGTTCTGATACAGCCCGCCAACCTGGATCAGCTCCAACGGCTTGATGCGCTGGATGCTCGCCTGCGGGTGACGGACCGGAACGTTCAGGCGATTGCCATAGAACGAGGCGTTGGAAAAGCCGATCAGTTCACGGTAAGCCGAACGGTAGTGGATCTGCAATGTGGTGCTGGGCAGGACGTTGCGCGCCAGTTGCAGCAGATCGGGGCAGTCCTTGATCTCACGACGGTTCCAAGTGTCTTCGAACGCTTCGCGCTGCTCCTCATCGGCGTCTTCATCAGGTTCGTCGCCGTCGAACACTTCGGCTTCGTCGCTTTCGATGCGACTGGAAAAGAATGCCGTCGGCGGCATTTGCTTCTCATCGCCGCTTACAACGGTGACCTGGCCGCGGAACAGGGTCGGCAGGGCGAACTCAACCGGCATCTGTGAGGCTTCGTCGTAGATGACAGTATCGAACAGGCCTGCCTTGAGCGGCAGCACACGGCTGGCGACGTCCGGGTTCATCAACCACACAGGGCGTAGGCTCATCAGGCCTAAGTGACTGCCCAGCTCGATGAATTCGCGCAGGCGCCGTGAGCGTTTGCCAGTCAGGCGAGTAACATCCTCCCATTGTTTGCGATTACCCAGGTGATCAAGGTTGATGGCTTTGGCCAGCAGCTCGCGATTGAGCAACCGCATCTGCGCATCGGCTTGCGCGAGGCTGGCGACTTTGGCGCGGGCTTCGTCCTGGCTGAACAGCAGTTCGGGATTGGCTTGCTCGACGCGGTGTTTCCAACCCAGTCGAGCTTCGCGGTTAAGCAGGCGCCGCACCGCGGCTTCAAGCTGCTCGGGCGCAATGTTGTCCAACTCGCCCTGGCGTTGGCGCAGCAATGCGAGCAGTTGGAGGTCGGCTGCTGTCAACTGAGCGGCGCGCCCGCGGAAGGTCTGGTAGGCGGCCAGGAAAGGCAGAGCTTCATGCAGCCGATCAAGAGACAGTTGATTGCTCAGATTGTGTACAATGGCGTGCTGCAGTTGTTGCGCCAGTTCGTCGCCCAGCCAGTCGCCGAATACCTTGAGTTGTTCGAGGCTGGATTGGCGAACGCCATGACGCATCAGCGAAGCATCTAGATCGCTGAGCAGCGCCTCGAGATGTTGTTTGTCGCCAGCGAGGGCGGCCTCGTCGGCCTGCCGGGCGCGAGGCGATTGCGCCAACGCCATGGCAAGTGCCTGGATTTCCAGCAGGTGGCGGATATCGCTCTTCACAAAGCTGATCAATTCCAGGCAGGCTTGCTGACTCACAGCTTCCAGTTCCAACGCCTGGTGCAGGGTACTCAGCTCGCTGCGCAATGGTCGCCACTGGCTTTCAAGGCGGATGGCTAGCTGTAGGGTTGGTAGTGCTTCAATAACACGGCTTTCCCCCCGGCCCTGAAGGAAGTTGCGCAGCCGCTTCCGCCGCAGCAGATGCAGCGGGTTGATGTTCGCCAACCAGGACCGGGCTGCCATGATGTTGGTGCAGTCTTGGTCCAGATGCCTGAGGGCCTTGTTTTCGAGCAGGCAGAGGGCCTGTGATAAGGCGGGGGCGTAGTGTTCCTGATCCAGTTGGCCAAGTTGCTGATCCAGTTGCTGCAGTTCGCCGAGAATCGACTCGCCCCGTGGGGGTTGGCCCGCTTCACGGCTGCGGAACAGCGGGAGCCATCGGGCAAGGCGCAGACGTTGCTCTTGCTTCAGGTCGAGCAGAGCTGCGACATGGGCCGCTATCCAGTTACGGTATGGCGCCGGGTCGTCGATTTCAAAGCTGGCAGGGTGTGCTTGCAGCGTGGCCTGACGGCTGTGTTCGGCTTGGGTGAAACTGTGCAGATTCTCGGTGAAAGCCTGCAAAGTCGCGCGGTCGGCGGCGAACGACTGCAACTGGGCCAATGGACTGCCTTCGTAGCGTGCGGGCAACCATAGGCGAATCAGAGGGGCGCAGCTTTCCTCCAAGTGGGTCAGGCTAGCGAGGTCCAGGGAGGCCAGGCGTTGGCGCAGGGCTGGAAACTCGAGCGGGGCTGGGCCGGATTCCAATTCAATCAACTCGCCGAGCAGCCTGCGATAACTGAGGCCGGTATTTTCATCCAGTCGATGCAGGCTCTGGTGGAAGCGGTCGAGCTCACCCTCCAGGGCCTCGATGCGGGCCGCGACCTGTTCACGCTGGCGCTGCCAGCCCTGCGCCTGACTGCCGTTCGTGAACAGGCTTTCCAGTTGTTCGCGGATACCGCGTATGACGGGCTCGCGGTCTCGGTTCACGTCATTGACCATGACGATGCGTTGGCCGAGGCCTTCTGCAACCAGGCGTTTGTACACTACCTCCAGCGCCGCATGCTTCTGACAGACGATGAGCAAGCTGCGCTGGCGGCCGATGGCGTCGGCGACCATGTTGACGATGGTCTGGCTCTTGCCGGTTCCGGGTGGCCCCTCGACCAGCAGCCCCGGGCTTTGTCGGGCCTGGATCACGGCCGCTTCCTGGGAGGGGTCGCTGGCCACGGTGAAGTAACGTTGCAGCTCGCCTGGCGGTGCTTCATGCGCGGTTTCGTCGGCGGTCTTGAGGCGCAACGCCGTTTCAAGGCCGGTACCGGCGGACGACAGGGTTTTCAGTTGGCGTAGGTCTTCACCAATGGCTTGCCCCATGAAGGTCACGTGAAACAACACTGCCGCGCAATCCAGCTCGTCCTGGTAGGGCGCGATTTCCACGGTACTGGCGGGTAGGTTGTCAAGGGCGCGTGAGCGAATGGAGGCGAGCATGCCGAAGGCGTCCATCACATCCGTCGCGCGAATTGACGAACGTCCCAGCAGTTCATCGGCGGTCTTGCGCCAGCGTTTGCAGGTTTCCGCGCCGAGCACGCTATCCAGCGCGGGGTTGAGCCGAACTTCCTCGCGCTCACTGTCGAACGCCAAGGCGGCGTGACCACGGGAGCCCAGCTCCAGCAGTAGTTTCACTGGCCACAGCAGGAGCGGGATGATCCGCGTACGCGTGGTGCCGCGAGGGTCGCGATTGAGCAGGAAGGGGAAGCCCAGGTACAGGCCGTCGATGCCGGTGTCGCGTTTGTACAGCGCGCTTTGCCGGTACAGGGCATGCAGGCGCGATTCCAGTTGGCCGTTGAGCTGAAAACTCTCTGGGTCGAGGTTCACTGCCCGAGCATTACGTTGCAGCAGGTGATCGAGCAACGCCGCGGCCGGACTGCGCTCGCTGTTCAGTTCATTGATGTCGATCCGTGCGGTGGTTTTGCCGATGCTCATACGTACCAGTGGCCCGCGCATCACTGCGGTCACCACCTTCTTCTCGAAGAAGTCGAGAATCTGTGAGACGTACTGCTGTTTCTGTGGTTCCAGCCAATGACTGGACGGAATGGCCAGCAACACCACCGCCTGGGCCAACGGCATACGTCGCTCCAAACGGAACTGCTCGGCCCACTCGTCCACTACCGACACGCCACAACGGGCAAAGCCTTGGATGCGCTCATCGACACTGCGGTACAGCTCAAGTCGCGAATGCAACAGCAGTTGGGTCGCCGCTTCGCAGTCGAACCAACCGACATCGGCAGCCCTGGCCAGCTCGGCGGCAGCCTCTACAATCGAGGCCGCCGAACGGAACTGACTGATCGCTGCGCTAAGCAGCACGATCAGATCTTCTTCGGCGATCACCCGGCGCTCCGACAGTGAGGTCAGTCCCGGATGGTCGGTGTCTGGAAGCAGGCGTTGGCGCTCTTGCCATTGCGTGGACAGCTTGGCTCGTGAGGTCGATAGCAAGAATATCCGCAGTTGCTCTTCGACCAACTCGATGTGTTGGTGCAGGGCACGCTGGCGTACGTTTTCGGCGCGGGACTTGAGACGCGACAGCCAGTTGTCGGTCTGCAATTGTTCAAGCAGGTCCGGGACCGACCCGCTGATCAGGCGATAGCCTTCCAGTGGGTGCTCCAGTAGCCATCCTGGTGTGACGATGTCGCCACGATAAATCAACGGGATTTCCGGATTGAGGATTCTCAGTGCCAGCATTAGACGGAAGTCGTCCTCAATCCCTTCGTGCTGAACGACCTGACGCAAGCCGCCGACCAGGGAAGGGGCGAGCCCGACCTGCTCGGCCCACGTCACGATCACACCGCGCAGCAAATGGTCCAGGGCCTGTTGCCAGTTATCCGCCTGGGCCGCCGCCAGGGCGAATACGCCGGGCTTGTGGAAGCGGCGCTCGCCCAGCATTAGGGTGGCGCCTTCACCTTCGTCCGTTTGCTGGATGGAAGATGCCGGAGCCTCGACCGTAATACCGTTGAGCCAGGCTTCGACCTGCGGCCATTGCCAGCGCTGATGACGGTCGCGTGCCAGCAGACCTCGCAGCAGAAGGTTCAGACGCGGCTCGAGGTCGTCGGGGATCGGTACTCCGTTGGCCAGCACGTGAATAAGAAATGCATTGGCATTGATGCCGTCGAAGCAGGCGCCTTGAGTCAATTGCTCGAGCAGGATCATGCCCAGGCTCCACCAGTCCGAGGCAGCCGCAACGCCGCCTGCGATGGCTTCGGGTGCCATGTAGCGGCTGGTTTCCAGTGGCGACACGATGTCCAGGTCGAACTCGGATAGGCGTGCCGAGCCGAAGCCGCTGATGACCAGGTCCAGCGGTTCGCGGGAACGTACCAGCAGGCTGGCTGGGCGCAGGTCACGATGGCGCAGGCCAGCCTCGTTGAAAGCATGCAGCGCCAGGCCCAGTTCGGTGACCACATGGTGCACGCTGTCGCTGTCGCGGATCACGCTGCCAAGGTCTGCCAGGGTCCCGCCGGTGAGTTCTTCAATGACCTCGTAGGCACGGTTATCCCAGCGGCCGGTGGCAATGATTTCGGGTACGTGCTCGCGTGGCAGTCGGCGGATCACATCATAGATCGCTGGGTCCGGTTCGGCGCCGGGTCGATACAGGGTCAGGACCGCCTGTTGCGCGGCTTCCTCGTGCTCGGCGAGGTATCGTTCTCGCACACCGTCGGTGCTGCTGATCTGGCGGATCAGGCGCCAACCATCGATCAAGGTTTGGGGGATACCCTCTGGTTCGCTGCCGCCTGGCCGGGCGTCGTAGGACGTTGCTTGCGCAGGTGAGCTGCCACATTCAAGGCACATCAGGTCGCCATCGACCATCGGGTGCCCATTTTCGCAGAGCAGGTCAGGAGCATTCCCTTGAGTCGTACTGACCGGCGGGAGGGTTTCCTCAGTGACGACTGCTTGCGGCCGCCAGCCGGCGGAATGAATGGGTTCGCCAGCGAGGTCCCAGCCGCAGGGGCGTTCCTGAATGAGCCCTTCGCAGAACATTTCCTCGAGGGCGCGTTCGGTTTTGCAGTTGGGGCAGAAACGTATCATGGGGTGTACTCCACTCAGCGGCGTCGCGACGCGTGTGCGCTGATCTGTAAATGATGGCCTTGTTCATGCAGCAGATCGCGTAAGCGCAATAGGTCGTCACGTCGTGGTATGCCGGCCATCCAGACGCTGCCACTTTCGTCAAACATCAGGTCGAGCGCCTTGTCGGTGGGTTCGAGCAGGCGTTCGTAATGACCCAGGCGTGCCCGGCCCAGTGGTGTGAGCAGGCTCAGGCGTTGATTGTCACTGCCGCGCAAAGCCATGGTCTGACTGAGTGCTTCGATATAGGGGTCGCTGATCAAGGCATCTATCAAGCCCTTGGTCTGGAGCAACGACTCATCGAGTTGCTCTAGGGAGTAGCCACTGTAGACCAGGATGTCGAGCTTGCTGAGCCGACGCAGGCCTTCGAGCAGTGATCGCAGGGCGTCGAACTGGTCGAACGGTTCCCCTCCGGAAATGGTGATTCCTTCGGCCTCGTGCAGCCAGGGGGTTATCTGTTCAAGCAGTTGTTCCAGCGACAAGCGTCGGTGCCCGGGGCCCCATGTATCAGCAGAGATGCAGCCTGGACAGCGGATGCTACAGCCCTGGAACCAGATACCGATACGCCGCCCCGGGCCGAGGGTAGTGACCGGAAAATGCATGCGCGATAGACTAAGGTCCATGTTCAGCGACGTTCCATCTTCAGTCCGGTAATGTCCAACTCGGTGATCGTGAAGTGCTCGCCCGATTGCGCGTCCTGATCGAACAGTGCCCGCGACAGGGGATTGAGCAGGCGTGCCTCTAACTGGTTGCGGATGCCCCGGCCACCGTTGGACAGGTCCTGCAGACAGAGGTTGTGCAGTGTCTGGCGTGCCTGGGGGGCCAATTCGATAAACAGGTTCTGTCCCTGCAGGTCGTCGAAGGTGGCGTTGACCATCTGTTCGAAGATCTGCACTGCAACGCCTTCGCGAATGAAGTCGAAGACGATGATGTTCTCGCCGATTCGATTGAGGATTTCCGGCCGGTTGAGCACCAGCTTGAAATATCGGTCGATTTCGCTGTGCACCTTGTCCTGGACTTGCTCGAAGGCTTCGCCCGGCAGGACGTTGGCAACGCGTTCGCCATTGTCACCCTGGCGATAGATCCCCAGGTTGGAAGTGAACACGATCAGGGCCTCCGAAAAGTACACCCGATCACCGCGGCCTGAAGTCAGCACTCCGTCGTCGAGGATCTGCAGGAACTTGTCGAGAATCCTTGGGTGAGCTTTTTCGATTTCATCGAATAACACCACGCTGAACGGCTTCTCGCGAATAGCATTGGTCAGTTCACCGCCGACGTCATAGCCAACGTAGCCGGGCGGTGCGCCGATAAGGCGTTGATCGGCATGTTCGGCGCTGAATTCCGACATGTCGAAGCGGATATATGCACTTTCGTCGCCGAACAGCAGGCTGGTAATCGTTTTGGCGAGTTCGGTCTTGCCCACGCCGGTCGGCCCCGCGAGAAAGGCTACGCCCCGTGGACGGTTGCCCTTGCGACTGGCGCCAACGCCTGTCATCGCACGCTTGACGATGTCGAGCATGTGCGTCACCGCATGCTCCTGGCCTTTGACTCGCTGGTGGACGAGCGCATCCGCATGCCGGATACGCTGACGGTCGATCTTCAGCCACGGGTCCTCGGTGACACCGATCTTATAGCGGCGCACCGCATCGGCAATCTGCTCCATGGCTACACCCTCGACCCGCGCCAGTTGCGCAATGGCACTGAGATCGAGCAGTAGCAATCCCTCGGTGTTCTGAACTAAGGCTTCCACAGCCTGACGCATGACCACTTCGCTTGTGCCCTGGCTGCCACTGAGCCCTTTGAGCAAGGCCGGTGCCAATGCACGGCGGGACAATTGATCGGGTTTGGACACGGGAATGTGGCGCAGGCGCGGGTTGTCGACCAGCAACCAGTCGGGCAAATCACCTTCTTTTTCCACCAGCCATAGCAGGGTATTGAAGAACGGTTTACGCAGCTGTGTGGCCGGACGGCTGCGAGCCTGATGGGATTGCACCAGGGCCTGGGTGAAGAGCTGATGTTCAGCCGCGCTGAGGGAGTCGTTGCGAACCACCAGGCGTGAGGCGAAATCGATGATCAGCGCGATAGGTTCGCCAGCACGACCCACCAGCCGTGGCAAGGTGGCGCCCAGCAGATCGATACCTGCGGGGGCTGCGCCATTTACCGGAGTCAGGCCAAGTTCCTGAAGCAACGTCTGGCCAGCTTCAGGGGCGGAGCCGGGTTTATCGATTGCCCGGAAACCGGACACGGGATCCCAGGCGATGACCTGGGTGTAGCCGGCATCGAGCAGGGCATTACAGAGGGTTTGGTTGAAGCTCTGCGCAGTCACTGTGCCGGGCGCCACTTCACTAGCCTGCAGGTCGCGAATGTTGCCTGATAGGACGAATTGGCTCTTCAGCGGCAAGAAGCGGAGAAGATCTCGTAGCCAACGTGGGCTTTCAAATATGGCAATCCCTGACATGTTTCAGCTCGTAACGTTGGGTCGGTACGGGCAGGGTATTGCTCAATGCGCCCATTTGCCAGTGCGCTGCTACGAAAAGTTGTGTTGAGAGAACGCTTCTAAGGGGGCGCTCGTTTCATAGGGAGGCGTTATGCAACTTGATCGAGGATCCGTCGGCGTACGAGCTGGACGCGAAGGGTATCGATCCTCGCGAAGCTTCTTGCTCCCGAGTCATCGAACTAATCAACGGCACGGCGTGCTCTGCTCAAACCTATCTATGCATCCATGATGAATGGGGGTTAGGTCAGCGCTAGAGTTATCAAGGATATGCTAAGATTGGATAATGTAGATAACCGGTGAGGAAATTTTCCATGAGCGTTACAGAGCAATCGGGCGTCTCAACCTTGGTAGGTACACCTAAGGAGGCTCGGGCTAGCTTGAGCCGCTCGCATGCGGATCGAGTGCTGGTCGTGTCTTTCGATCGTATCAAGCTCGGCGTATTTGAAGCGTTGGCGGAAAACTTTGCCCATGTGGCCTCCTCGATGTATGAGGTGCTGCAGGAGCGCCAGGACCCGAAGGCGCTGGAGCGTCTGGCCGAGGTGTTTGTGACGCGCAAGCCGCCTTCACCTCGCCTGCTCAAGGAAGCGGCGATGCTGGTACAAGCCCGCAAAGCAGTGTTGGAGAGCGGTGATTGGTTGACCGCAGCAGATATTGCGCAGGTGGCCCAGTTGAGTACCCGTAACCCGAGTGCCCAGCCCAACAAATGGAAAAAGCAGGGGCAGATCTTTGCCATCAATCACGGAGGGGTCGACTATTTCCCTGGTTACGGCTTGGATCCGGACGCGGGCTATCGGCCGTTCAAGGCACTAGCCAAAGTCATTGAGGCTTTCGGTGTCCACAAGGACGGCTGGGGTCTGGCTTACTGGTTCCGGTCAGATAACAGTTTTCTGGGTGGTAAAAGGCCCCAGGACCTGCTGGCATCGGCGCCTGATCGGGTGATTGCTGCCGCACTGGATGAGATCCAGGGCATTGTCCATGGCTAAACAGCGTACCGAGTCCAGCGAGGGTGTGGCGACACCTGCCACGGATTTGGCGGAGTCCGTCACCCCGGTGCCTGCGGCTATGCTGCACGTGACTCTCACGGTGCTTGCCAAGGGCGACGTTCTCCATCGTGTGCATCAGGAAAAATATCAGCCGGATCAATTCAATCCCGGCGTGCATGGCAATGCACGCTTCAGCCCCATTCAGGATGATCAGGGGCGGGCGATTCCTACCTTGTATGGTGGCACGACAGTTGAGTGCGCCTTGATGGAGACCGTCTTTCACGACGTACCCCACACCGCTGGCTTCAAGAGTTTCGACAAAGGCAAGCTGGTTGGGCAGGTGCATTCAGCTGTCCAGGTTACCCAGCCGCTGCACCTGGTTGATCTGTCCAGTGTCCCCCTGCGTAAATTGGGCGTCACTCGCAAGCAATTGATCGACACTGAGAAAGATCAATACCCCGCAACGCGCAAATGGGCTGAGGCGATTCACCGTCAATACCCGGATGTACAAGGGCTGTCTTGGGTGTCGCGACAGGATGATTCGGCACGCGCGGTGGTGCTCTTCGGTGACCGGATTCCAGGCGGTGCGCTCCATTCGCAAGGGGCGTCGCGCAGCTTGATCGAAGACTCGACTGTGTTTGACTCGGTGCTAGATCTAGCAGACCGGATTGGGGTCGTCATCGTCGCGGGAAAAAGCTGAGTTGTCTTCATTAATCGTTGTTGCTCCGAGCAAAGCCAGCGCAGATCCAACGAGTACGCACGATGAGGATTGACATGTTCAAGGTTAAAAAAACACGTCCAAAATTGCCCGTTGTTGCGAGGGCATCCCGGGAGCTGGCACTCGCCTTCGCATTGGGAGGAGTGCCAGTTCTGTTAAATTCAGAGTCGTCAGCACAGTTCAAGGCAATGCTGGACCTTTTACTCGCCGCACCTTTTTTGATGGGCTACTACGCGTGGCTATGTTTAGCATTCGCGGTGGCTGCAATTGTTAAATACAAGTGGAGGTTCATGTCCGCTCGGTATCAGCGTTGGCTCGACGCTGTGCATCTTTTTTTAGGTGACATTGGTGGAAGTTTTTTGACAGCAGGCAGAACGGGTCTAGGGGCGATACTGGGATTTTTAATGGTGTGGCACTGGGTCGAACCGGACTCATTGAGCGCTGAGCATGTAATTCGTACGCTTTTCATGGTATTCAGTCTCACTTTACTTAGCGTGATGCTGGCGTTAGGCGAAGAGACTTTGAAAGATCCAAAGCAAGCAGCAGCCAGTAAATAGCTCAGGAAAGTGGGGGCACTCTGCCGAGGGCAAACATCTATGGGGGCTAGTACAGTCACTGAGCGGCATTCATCGTTCGCTGCACATTAAGGCCAAACTGAATTTGCTCGCAGGCTGCTCTGGCTTGCATCGCAAGGGGCATCTGCTGCTGAAATCAGCACCGCACAAGTAGCGGTTTCCACGTTCTCAAAAACGTAGCCAGCCATCTCACCTTTGATTATTTCATCACTCATGCTCGAACCGCCTATGGCTTGTCCCAACGCCATTAGCTTTCCGGTCACATCCTTGAGGTTCGAAGACCTGCCACCAAGGCGGGAAAGACATTCATCATTCAGTTTTGATGATTGTGAAAAGCTGCTAAGGATACTGGCAGCGTAGGTAAACTGGGGCTCTACCGCAAAAGCGGGCTTAGTTTGAATCACATCACTGGCTGTCCACTCGATTGCAGCTACTGCGTTCGTCACCTTTATGGAAATTTCGATCAGCGCACGCCGCAGGCGCTGATGAGCGATGAAGAAGCCTTCCAACGATTTATCAATCACAGGTATTTCCAGCCTCATATCACACCTATTCAGTTGTTCAACCGGGCCACCGACCCGATGCTCCCCGAGGTCAAAAGTCATACCCACAATCTACTGCGTATGCTTGATGAGGCTGGCCAAGCTCGCTAACCACACGGCAAAACGCCTTCAAGCTGAAACGGGTGGTGTGGTCGATATCTGTGATCCCTTTATGGGCGATTGGGTGTTGCGCAACACGGATGTATCTGAGGTGTGGGGTGTCGGTCGCCACATGAAAATGCACTTGGACGCACTGTGCGTTAAAACCGCCATGGACCTGGCCAAGGCTGATCCGCGGATGCTGCGCACGAAATTCAGTGTTGTCATCGAGAAGACGGCCAGGAGTTGGCTGGAACGCCTTGCCTTGAATTGGATGAGCCTGATCCACCGAAGCAGGAAATCTGCTGTAGCCGAATGTTCGGGAAGCGCCTCACCGAGTTGGCGCCGATCAAGGAGGCGGCGGCGATCTACATGATGCGCGCGTCGGAGAAGCTTCGTGCCCAGGGCTCAGTGTGCAAGAAAATCCGCGTCAGCTTCCGTACGGGTATGTTCAATCCTGAGGAAACCAAATTCGCCAATGGGGTAGGGGTGGACCGGCCTTACCCCACAGACAATGTTAGGTTGCTGATCAAGGCAGCGGTGGATGCGCTTGAACGTTTGTACCGGTCAGGTTTTAAGTACAGCAAGGCCGAGGTCATACTTCTCAACTTTGACAGCCAGGCGAGTACACGGATGATTTGTTTGCGGCTTCATAGACCTCAGAGGCAACCAAGGCGATGGCTTGTTGGAGAAGATTAATGAGAGGTGGGTAAGTGGAATGCTGCGTGCGGCAAGCGTGGCAAGCAATCCTGATTGGGCGATATGGATTGAGATGATTAACCAGAATTATTCGACGCGCCAGTATCAACTGTGGACGATAGGCCGGATCTAGGAAGTCAGGCAATAAAATGCTCTTTGCCGGCGTAAGGAGGTACGCCTCAAATTTGCAAAGAGCCTGTTCAATTGCCGCAAACTATTTTTCCGTTGCGCCTGCACCATGATGAGATGTCACTAATGGTACCGATACGTTCTAACGGTACTCCGATTAAGGATTCACTCGGCCGCAGCCTGAATAGATTTAATCAGCACCGACGTAGCCTCATCTTTCGGTTCGACCGATGTAGCAATTTCAGCCGCGGATTGTTTCTGTTCCTCATCGGCAAGGGGAACCGTCTGGCTAAGGACCACTAGCAGGTTACGTTGGCCGTCTTCGCTTGATTCTGGAAACTGTTGAATGATCAAAGGAATAGCACGCGGATCCTTTAAGTTGACTAGGACATTGGTTGCGTAGGATCGCACCGTGCCGTCGTCACTTGCGGACGCTTTGGTCAGAGCCTTCAAATCGTCTTCTTCAACAACTGCTTTCAGTGCTCCGCTTTGGCCAGCATTTGATTGAGCAATTTCATCGAGGGACACAAGCGCACCAAGCTTTGTTCGATAGGTACTGTCAGTGCTCTGTACTTTCGTCAACAGGGGTCTTGCAGCGGGCATTCCTTTTTTCCCGAGCTCAGAGCGAGCATCGCGCCTCACATAAGTGCTGTCGGAGTTCAAATTATTGATTAATTCATCAACCGTTGGAGTTTCCTCATCCGCATAAGCCGTTTGCAAAAGCGACCAAGACGAACCATCAATAGCCGGCATTACTTCAACGACAACGCCCGTACTGGTCCCACTGGGACATGGGCCAACCTTGGCAATTACTTTATTCGTCACGTCGCTTAGGCTTGCATCCTGGGAGTTGTAAACCCATTGAAGGGTATCTCCTGATCCTAGATGTGGACTTAACAACGCAGCATCAATGCAGCTAAATATTTGTTCTCTATCACCAATGTTGACGATGAGGGCCAATTTTTTTCGAACAATGTCCTTGTCGAAAACTACAAAGTCATAACTGGTTTTCAATCGGGACCCAAAAAAATCGTTGTCGCCCTCGAAAACCATCGTAGCCTCTCTAGTGTCCCCCTCTATTTTTATACGTAGGTAACGCCCGTCCATGCGGTCCAAAATTATAAAAAATATGCCGACTGCGAGTGCCGCACACCCAATGATCGTCATTGATTGGCCCGGTAGGGTGACGCAGGCCTTAGAGCCAAAAGCACCAAGAATTATTCCTAGCCCCGTACAGAACATGAAAATTTTCAATGTAAAGTTACCAAGGTGCATTACTTCAAAAAAAGTGCCTATCCCGATCATAATCAACCCCATAACTAGGGCTGAGTAAAAAATAGGACCTGTCTCGACTGACCGTTTATCGGGCTCTAACTTGTCGTTCATGGCTACTCCGGGATTGCTGATTGCAAATGAGCGACCACTAGACTCAACAACCCAATGAGTGCATGTGCTTAAAGTGGTGGTGGATCAACGCTAGTCGGCACCTAGATACTTGTCCAGTAATGGCAGAAGTGGGCTGTTGTACAGAAGATTTACATTTGTATAACATTTTTCCAGCTAATTGGCCGATGCTAGAAAAGGTGTTTGTTACTGCTTTCTTCTTGAAAAGGTTGCAGGTTTTCAATTTAATTTTTTGCTGCCACCGCGAAGCTGCCCCTTACACAGTTGGGAGCACACAGCGTCTAGATGGGTACTTTTGGCTCGCCAAATTGTCATGGCTCAAAATCCATCTCATGTTCGACATGTTTCGTTACAAATGCTGGGAGTGGTGCTGGTAACGCGATGTCCAAATAATTGCATTTTGCTACTTATGTGCTGTTCTAGGAGGACTGTCCGCGCGGCTCACCTTTTGTTGCGCAAGGATCACCTTCGTCACAGAGCCGTTAGAGCCTCTGGTTGAGGTTTAGGAGCAAGGATGGCCCAGTCCAAAAAAATCAAGGTCATGCTTTCGAGTCGTTGCAACGACTGTTTCCCCATTGATAGCAATCACACCCTTAGCTCAATTCGAGAGCAACTCAAGCGCGAGATTGAAGGTACAAAGATGTTCGGCAAGCAAGTGTTTGAAGTCTGGATCAATGAAGACGCTCCTCCCGCCGATGCTATGGACGATAGCTGGGATACATGTCTACAGGCTGTTCGTGATTGCGATGTGATGCTTGTGTTGTCCAATGGCAATGCAGGTTGGGCCAAGCGTGCTGGCGACATTGGCATTTGCCACGCTGAATACATGGAAGGCCTGGCCACCACCCGCGGCAAGGTGCGCCTTATTGCTATGCCGAATATTCCGGTGGGTGAAGGGCAGGACGCAGAGACTGCACGCAATAAACTGTTCCAGGATTTTGTCTCGCTGCAGACGCCTTTTCGAGGCGGTACTGTTTCCACTGTCGAGCAATTGCGCACTCGGGTGCATGAAGCGCTTCTTGATGCTCTGGTTGTGCTCACCCAGCGAGGTGTTACGGCAGCGGCCTCTACGTGTTTTGACATGGGGCAGGCGCTGGACTGGACCCGTCTCGATTTCCGTCAGCGCAAACGCGCCATGGAATCCGTTCTGTTGAGAGCGCTTACCGGGACAGATGCACCTTCAAGCGAGACTGCCGTCGTTGTTCCCATTGCCGGCGCGAAAGTCGCGGTTCTGGTTCACGCCATCCCGGCCGCATTCACTGTTGCTGCTGCGCGCGAGCTTGTCGGTAAACCCTTCTTACGAGATCACCTTCATGCGGATGCTTTGAAAACCGCAGTTGGGCCATTGCATCTGATTGCCTGTCATCGAGGTGCAACAGAGACGCAGGCGACCGCGTTACTAGGCTTCGCCGATGCCACTGTGGTCAGTGGTTCCTTCGGCATTTTCGTCGCGGACGATGTACAGAAAGTGCAATTTGCGTTCCTGGCAAATTGTCGTGATGAATCACAAACCCGCCATGCCCTTCAACGATTCATGGAGTGGCTGGATCAAACCGGCGAGGCTGACATCTTGGCGAAGAGGGCCGCTTCGCGCGCCAAGATCGTCAGGGTAATCGCTGCTGAATATCAGGGGAGATATTAAGGATGGCCAAGTCGCTTTTCACCGTGGGGCCCGTGCTTTCGTTTCGAGGAATCAGTGCTGGGAAATGGAGGGTCACTGCGTTGATCGGTATCACCACTGGTTCGCCGGTACCCCAACTCTCTATCGAAGGGAAAGCATGCCCAGTCCCTGTGGTTCTGTTGGCGGGGCGTAAGGAAACCATCCTTCGTTATGACCTGAGCTGCGCTCTCCAGAAAGAGGAGCGGGTCGTAGAGTTTGGTTTGGTGGGGGAAAATTTTAGATGGAAGTTCTCTGTGCCCGGGAAAGACTATGCGCCCAGGATGGCGTATGTCTCATGCAATGGCTTTTCGGATCCGGCTGCAATGCGCAAGTTGGCCAAACCTCAAAATGCTGTTTGGGCAGATCTAATCGAAAATCATGACAGTGAACTGCGTCCCAATAGTTTTGAGCTGGACAAAGAACAGCTTTGGCACGAAAGCCGAATCCATGACAAACATCTGAAGCGCTTCCACTTGCTGCTAATGGGTGGGGATCAGATCTACTTCGACTCGATTTGGGAGGATGTCAAACCTCTCAAGCAATGGGTCGGGTTGTCGCGTAAGGACCAGCTGAAATTCAAAGTGAATGCTGCACTTGAGCAGGAGATCGAGTCGTATTATTTCGAGCTCTATGCCACGCGCTGGTTACCGGAGACGCGTCGCGACTGGGGCAAGGGTTTGCCGAACCTGGATGCGGCTGATGCCATGGCGCGTATACCAACGGTGATGATGTGGGATGACCACGACATCTTCGATGGCTGGGGTTCCTATAGTCCCGAGATGCAGCACTGTTCGGTGTTCCAAGTGTTGATGCGTTGTGCTCGCCAGGCGTTTTGGGTCTTTCAGCTTCAGCACGCGCTTGAAGATTTGCCGCCATTGCTGGCGCAGCAACAGCGGGTGAATATTTCAAAACAGGATCCGCAGTTTGAGCAAATCGAGTGGAGTGTGGAGCTCGCGGGCGATCCATTGGCGCTGCCGTTTCTCGATAATCAGCCAGGGTTCAGTTTTGCTCATCACATAGGACCTGTGTCCTTGTATGTCGGGGATTTACGTACGGAGCGCTCCCGCACTCAGGTGCTTGGTGAGAGAAGCTGGAGTGCGATGCAGGACTGGCTCGACACGCTTCGCGATGGCAAGCCGGCTCACCCAGGTAGCAAGTGTCAGCATTTGATTTTCATGTCATCCGTGCCTGTGGCACATCCTAAGTTGTCGTTGGCTGAGGGGTTGCTTGATACGTTTGGCCAGGATCACGTGCTCGACAGCAATGCCGATGATTTGAAGGATCATTGGTCGCACGGAGATCACGAGGGTGAGCGTAAGCGGCTTCTGGAGACGCTAACACGCGCTGCTGAGAAAAAGCTGCTACGCGTGTCGATTGCCTCTGGGGATGTGCATGTGGCGGCTTGGGGGAGCTGCTATCGCCGGGATATTCCTCCGACCTCCAACTGGGCGCAGGTTCAACAGTTCACCTCTTCCGGTGTGGTTCATCCCTCGCTGATAGGGGTATCGGAATGGCTTTTCCTTCAGCTGTTGAACCAGACCGCCAGTAAGGTTCAGTCGATTGATGTGCAGCATTGCGTTGAGATGATGCTTTTTCCGGGATCTAACCGTTACATGATGCCCGCCAGGAACTGGCTGGCGTTCGAGTTGGATGTGGGGGAAGGGAAGGGGTGTAAGTTGTGGGCGACGTGGCGGTGTGAGACTGACTCGGGATTTTCGAATCATTTGCAGGCGGTGCAGCCGTTTCAGTTGTGAAGGGCGCAGCGGGCCTGATGGTTTTAAGTGGTCGGGGCACTCCGGTTGTCCGTTACAGTTTTCTAGATTGGCCATTTCATTTTTCTAGTGCACGCCTTAATAGTTTTCGACTTGGGTTCATAGGTGGTAAGACGCTGTCGTTGCGTGCTGATAACCGCAGGTTTCGGCCAGAAGCGGACATTGGTCAGAGGGCCTGTGCACCCAACTAAATTACCTGGTGCGTCTAAAAACAAGGAAGCGACTCATTCAGTGTTAAAAAACTATCTTCAGGGAGCGGAGTGATATGCATATTGAGACCGTTTGGGTGCGTAATTTCCGTCGTCTGAAGGATACTCGCATTGATTTGGCGTCCGATATTTCAATATTTGTTGGGGCCAACAACAGCGGTAAAACATCTGCGGCGCACGCTTTGCAGCTTTTTACCTCAGCTTCGAAGGATCGATTTACCCTCCATGATTTCAGCTCAGAATGCTGGGATGCCATCAACGCTTTCGGAGAAGGGGCGGCCGGAGTCGAACTGCCAACCATCTCCCTCGACATCTGGTTTCGCGTCACGCCAGCCGATCTGCATCGAGTTGTAGATCTGTTACCTAGCCTAGAGTGGCAAGGTGCCCGGGTTGGTATTCGAGTGGAACTCGCCGCAGCAGATGCCGGCCTCCTGAGAAGCAGTTTCCAAGAAGCACGGGCCGGCGCGCGACGTGCTCAGTTGCAGCCAGCAGGGGAAGGCGTGGCACCAGCCGTTGCGCAAGACGGGTACAACCCGCGACCGCGTGACCTTTGTGACTTCATTGCAGACACCGTAGGTGACAGGCTAAGGCGTGATTTCGAATTGCGCTACTACATACTCGATAGCGCCGGATTTGATGCTGGTTTTAAACAGCTTGATGGTTACGTGCCTCTACGCCTGCTTCCTGATAAGGGTCGTAGCGGCAGGGATGTTCTGGGTAGCCTGGTAAAGGTCGACTGTTTGCATGCCCAGCGTCACCTGTCCGACTCCAATGCTGGATCTCGATCCGAAGATCTCTCCCGTTGTTTGAGTCGTTTCTATGAACGGAACCTTGAGAAGCGCGGCGAGGATTATGACGCTCAGCGCGCACTATACCAGTCCGAGAGTCTGCTGAATGACCACCTGGAGCGTGTCTTCGGTCCGACTTTGGAGCGTTTGGCCGATCTGGGCTATCCCGGGGTCAATAATCCTCGGCTGCTGATCAAGACTGCATTGAACCCTGCGACCATTCTGAGTAGCCATGAAGGGGCACGTGTTCACTACGCGCTCGGCGCTCTCGGAGCAGCAGAGGTCACTGCAACCTTGCCTGATAGGTACAACGGCCTCGGTTTCAAGAACCTGATTTATATGGTTGTTGAACTGCTCGATGTTCATGGTCGATGGTTGGACATTGAGGAAAACCGCCCACCACTCCACCTGATCTTCATAGAAGAACCGGAGGCGCATCTCCATGCTCAGTTGCAGCAGGTATTCATTCGGAAGGTGTTAGACATCCTTGCCGTGCCCGAGGAAGACGCCCCATATTGCACAAGTCAGCTTGTAGTCTCGACGCACTCGCCTCACGTCCTTTACGAGCGAGGCTTTAAACCTATTCGGTATTTTCGGCGAGTAGCGGATGCCGGCATACAGCAATCTCAAGTGCTCAGCATGACAGCTTTTTATGAGGCTACCGTAGATCCTAACGACCCAAATGACCGCACTAGGGATTTCCTTGAGCGATACCTTAGGCTAACTCACTGCGACCTGTTCTTCGCTGATGCGGCCATTTTGGTTGAAGGGAACGTCGAGCGGCTACTGATGCCGCAAATGATTGCTAAAGCTGCACCTCGACTTCAGTCGAACTATTTGAGCGTTTTAGAAGTGGGTGGCGCGTTCGGCCATCGATTCAAAGGCCTCATTGATTTCTTAGGGCTCACTTCTCTGATCGTGACCGACATTGACAGTGTTTCGCCGCCCGCAGGGGGCGCTTTACCCGCAAACGGCGAGGTACCGGTTGATGAGGATCCAGCGGATGCAGAGCCTGACGACAATGAGGAAGCTGAAGAGGCTGAAGCGAGACGTACAGGGCGCAAGGCGTGCATGGTTCATGAAGCAGGAGCTCTTACTTCAAACCAGATGTTGATCAAGTGGCTGCCGGGGCACACCACGATTGACGATCTGCTGGCTGCGACTGCCGAACAGCGCACTCAACTCCGAGATGAAGAAGGCGGCGCCCTCGTGCGCGTTGCCTACCAGACACCTGTAGAGGCGGTGTGGAGCGGGGCGACTCAAGTGAGGACAGGTAGGACGTTGGAGGAAGCGTTCGCACTGCAAAATCTAACCTGGACGCAGCACCTGGACCGCAAGGATCTTGGCCTACGCATCAAGGGTTCCAACAATCTGGAAATCGAAGGTATTGCGGAGCGCCTCTACCGTAAGGTCAAAAGCTCAAGTTTTCGTAAAACTGATTTCGCTCTCGGGCTGCTGGCTCAAGAGCCGTCTGCATGGGCGGTGCCAAATTACATTTCGGACGGTCTTCGTTGGTTGGAGGATCTGGTCGCCCCACCACCGCCCGCAGTAGCTGCGGTGGAAGAACCTCTCAACGGAGGCGACGTATGACTGCACGTATCGGTCAGCCGGATACTCAAGCAGATATTGAATTGCGAATGTGCTTGGACCAGCGTCCTCAACGCAGCTTTGTCATGGTTGCCGGCGCGGGTTCTGGGAAGACGACGTCGCTGGTAAAAGCCCTTGCGCACCTCGGCCAGACGCGAAGACTAAAACTCAACGTGCGTGGTCAGAGAGTCGCTTGCATTACCTACACTGAAGTAGCGGTCAAGGAAATCTGGGGTGACGTAGGTAACGATCCGCTGTTCCACGTGTCGACGATTCATAGTTTTCTGTGGACGGTAATTAGGCCATTCCAAGTAAATTTGAAGGCTTGGGTCATCGCTAGGATCCACGAGAAAATCGCCGAGGCGCAACAACATCACGACAAGCCTAGGACTCGGGCAGCAACTCGTGAGCGGCTCGTGAAAGATATCGCGCGTTACCAGCGTCACCTTGAGGCCGTAAGGCATTTGACTCATTTTAACTACGGCGCGGGAAGCGATTTCGGACGAGGTGTACTCGGGCACTTCGACGTTATTTCGGCGGCGGTCGAGCTAATCGAGCATAGTCAGTTGCTTCGTGATGTCATCGCCAGCAGGTATCCAGTCCTCTTCATTGATGAAAGCCAAGACACGCGTCCGGAAGTAGTGGCTGCATTTAGAAGGATTGCCGAGACGACTCCTGTGGAATTCTGCCTTGGATTTTTTGGCGATCCCATGCAAAAAATCTACCTTGACGGTGTTGGAGTCATCGAGACGGCCGCAGGCTGGGAGCAAATCACCAAGCCCGAAAACTTCAGGTGTCCGCAACGAGTGCTCCAAGTAGTGAATGCTATCCGGGAGCCCGATGACGGTTTGTGTCAAACACGAGGCCGGATGAACTGGGTTGACGGCAATCCTGAACCTGTCATGGGATCTGCACGCTTCTTCCTACTGAGAGCGGATGACCATCGCTCAGTGAAGCTAGACAAAGTTCGTGAATGGATGCGGCGTACGAACGAAGACGATCATTGGGTGAGTGATGACTCTGCCGCTGACTTCCGAGTGTTGGTGGTCGTGCATCGGATGGCAGCGGCGAGGCTCGGCTTTCCTAATCTTTACGCTGCTTTGAATGACAACGAAGCACCACCGTCCATCAAGGAGGGTCTCAAGGACGGCACCGCATGGCCACTGCGGCCGTTTCTGAGTTACTTGCTACCCTTGGCAATTGCGGTTTCAGAAAACCGAAAGCTCGACGTCATGAATTTCCTGCGTTCGGAATGTCCGTTACTACAGCCAACGGCTCTTGTCGGTGGCGATCCGGTAGCGGTGCTTCGGGCATTGCAAGTATCCACAACAGAGTTGGCCAGACTCATTTTTTCGAGCGATGCATTAATGCAGGACGTGCTCGTTCACTCCCAGGCAGCAGGTCTGCTGCAGCTGGACGAAGCGTGGGAAAAATATTTGGGCCCAGACCGCGCAGCCGACGATGATGATCCGGAGATCCCTGCAGTGTCGGCTTTCCTACGTTGCGGTGTCGGTGAATTGGCTGGCTATCGTCACTACCTCGAAGATCTTTCACCGTTTGCGACCCAGCAGGGAGTGAAAGGGGCGGAATTTGAACGAGTTTTGGTGCTCATAGATGACGAAGAGGGCAAGGGGCAAAGGCAGTTCTCCTACGAAAAGTACTTCGGCATTGTGGAGCCCTCAGATACTGATATAGAAAACTTTGCGCAGGGCAAGGATAGCGTGATGGATCGCACCAGAAGGCTTTTCTACGTGTGTTGTTCCCGAGCGACTAGGGATCTCGCTGTCGTCATGTTCGTGCAGGACATCGAAAATGCTCGAGCAAAAATCGCCGAGACCGGAATCTTCGAGTCTGGCGACATCGTGGATGAGTATGCTTTGGAAGCCGCTCTAACTTAGCTCTGGATTGTTTCCGCGTTCATTGCCTGTGCCTTTCATGACTGAACGGCATCGGTAGACTGCCGCTTACGGCGACTGACTCATGTCGACCCAATATAGCTGCCCATCACTGGTTACGACAATCGGTTTAGAACAGACATCGAGACTAGTAGAGTAGAGCCTACACTCTATTGCTAATGATCAAAACAGTTGGTGCGATGGTGGTTTGCGAGCAGTAGCGTATGACTTTTCCGAAAAAGGGCTGTTGGACTTCAGGCTGGGGGCATCCTTTTCAAACCATCCAAAGCATGCCCTCAGATGTGCCCCCAATGTAGCAATCCACTGGAAGTGAATGGAGCTCCACGGTTTGTGGAAAGGCAAAAATGATCAGATAAACAGTCTATCCGGCGCCGCCTAAAGACTCTCAGGGTCGCCGAAAAACATTTTGACATGGCTATATCGCGGTGTTTTCAGCTTGACAGAATCTTGATGTGCCCCCAGTTTTGCCCCACTCGCGCGTCGTACACGAGTTATCGCGGATGGCGATTTCTGACAGTACAGAGGTGGCACAGGATGGTCTTCAGTGTACATCCACGCCGGAATGGCCGGAATGGCCGGAAGCAGGGCCGCGTCTGTCATAGAACCGATTGTCACGAATGATCGCAGAGATCAATGAACGTATTGAACTGCTCGGGGTAATCTCGGCAGGCTAATATCCGTCGCGGTGCGCTTCACCATCGAACTCGTAGCCGTGTTACTTCGTTGAGACGACCGCCATTCGGGAGATCATCGCTGATAGCCTGATAGGAATTGGTATGGTGTTTGGAATTGTTGCCGTCTAATCTTTCTAGTACCCCGCATTATGCGGTCATGCTAGAGCCTGACCAGAACCAGGTCGCACGCCCGGTTCTGGCTAGACTGTAAGCGCTTTTACTTACGCGCCGAAAACTCAGCTATCCAGTTGTGCAACGCTGTAACATCAGCCTCAAACACCGCCAGCTCAAGCGCGCTGCTCGGCAGTTCTTCTGATTGAGCATGCTCGAATACGGAGTAGCGGGTCATCAGATCATCAATGAATGAGCAGTCATCAGTGGTTACCTTGGCAACCTTATGTAGCTTGCCCTGGGTATTGATCGCGCGGCGGAAGCGGCCCACCACATCTGCCAGCAGAATGAACTCGATCGTTTTCTCCACGATGATTCTGAAATCACTACAAGCGCTCTTTGCGAGCACCTCATAGCTATCGACTTCGGCATTCTCCTGGTGCTTCTTCAGGCGCTTGATCGTGTGGTCGATCAGGCCCTTCACCGCGTTAGCTGGTTTGGCGTCTCGGGCGCTTTGAGTAGCCACGATGCCGGCGGTTTTGTCCATCCTGCGAAGAGAGGTGAGTGTAGGCTTCACGGTAGGCATGCCGGAAGTTTTGGACAATTTGTCCGTGACGGAATCCACCAAAGAAACCAGTGACAGACGGTGGGTAAAAATGATGACCTGCCTTGTATGCGATAGCTGCACCAGGCGCTCCACGACTTTCTCTTCGAAATCCTGATCGAGTGAAGAGATCGGGTCGTCGAAAACGAAGGGGGCCAGCTGGTTGGAGCCCGTTGTATCCGCCAGGAACGCAGCGAGTGCAGCTATCCGTGTCTCGCCCTCGCTCAGAATGTACTCTGGGCCATGTGCGCCATGAGCTCCCACCAGATTCAATCCGAATGTGATTTTTCCTTTACCCCCAGATTTGCTCTGCGGCGATACGGGAATGCGACGACCTCCCAAGAGCTTCAGCTAGTTCACAAACCGAGTCTGATAGCCAGCATCCAACTCTGTCTTGGCAAGCTCGTTTTTCTTAGAGGTCAGCGAGTTCGTTGCTGCCGAGCGTGATGCCTTGTCTAGGGATGCCACTGCGGTGAGTCTGGTTTTCTCGGCCGCGATCGAAGACTTGTTCTGCGACAGCCATTGTTTAGCTTGAAGCGTTTGCACTCGCTGCTGCATGGCCTGGCGATGCTCATCCTTCTGCAGGGCTGCCAAGCTTGCTTCTTCAGTAGCCAAGGTCGCGGATTTCTTCTTCGCCGCCTCGTTAATTTTGACCAGTCAAAAGGTTGCTGGCCGTCCAGAGGGGTACCTTGTGCAAGTCGTTCAAGGCGCGTCTTCAGCAAGCTGAGCCAAGATTCGGCTTCCGCCTTCTCGAAGCCCAGCGTGGACATATGGACGAGCCAATCCGCTTGGGAAGGAAGGGCAGGGATACGACGCTTACGATCGGCTAGAGCTGTTTCAGCTTTCTTTGCGGCTGTTTCCAGGCCGTCGGTGACAAACTTTTCAAACCCAGCCAGCCGTGCCTTTGCTGCATCGTCGAGGTTTTGGTGGCAAAGCACGCATCGTGAGTCAGGTGAGACATTTGGGAAAGCCGACTCAGGATAAGCTGCGGCGGTGGAGTACGCGCGAGCGTGCTCCCACATCTGCTGCCAGGTTGCTGAGCCGACACCCTCAAGCTCTGCTTTCCCAAAAATAGCTGTCGCAGCCTCTTCACTGACTTTTCGTGCTTTCACGGCTTTGTCGTTCAAGTCGACTAGCTCGAGCGCAGTTGCATCGTTCGATCCTAGCTGGAGGGTCGACATCGTCGTTTCGATGCTTTTCAGTGCGGTTTTTTCTTTGCCTATAGCCTGGAGTCGGCCAGAAATATCCTTCTCGGCGAGGAGTGCTTCTTTCTCGATTCGCTCACGATCAAGCTCCTCGGTGTAAAGGCACTCTTTGTCTATGCTCGACGCTGTAGTCGTACTTTTGAGTGTCTGCAACCATTTCGCCTCGGCAGTGGAAGAGAGGGAGCCAGGCACGGCAGGGAGGGCTCCCTTCAGTAGATCCTTCTCCCTAGTTAGCTCCGCGTTTACTGCGTCGGCGGTGGTGATGAGCGCCGACACAAATTTCATGCGGCTTGGCTCGTAGCAAGCTTCAGTTCGCCCCATGTATTGCTGAGCGGCTTTACTGTCGAAGATCTGGGCCTGCCTCATAGCTTTGTGAGGGCCGCTTGGGATGTCCCAATGGACATCAACAGAGTTTCCGTCCACTGAGACTTTGAAGTGAGCACGGCATTCCGTGGGGTTAGGATCGAAGACATTGCTCCGTATCTCGTCCTTGGAACGAGATCCGCAAATCTGCTTCAGTAGTCGTGCGAACCCGCTCTTGCCAGTGCCGTTCTGACCGTAGATGACAGCGAGGTTCGAGCTGCCGAATGGAAGATTGGCTCCAGCCTTGATGGCGTTCAGGCCATGTACGTCGAGAATTTCATCGATCCTAACTGGGGGTCTGGTTGCGGCCTGGGACAATGTGCCAGGTACTATGCTCAGAAATCCTGAATCAGGTTGGCCTTTGGCCTCAAGCTGGCAGAGCCTAGACAGCTCTTTGATTTCCCCTTCGTTCAGTTGGCGCTTCGCATCGATCATCATGCGTGCAGCAGTCTGCAGCCACTTCGGCCGACCATTTAGCCAAGACTCAAAGTCATCCATCACTACCGGCTCTTGTTCAATCGTCGACATTCTTCCTATCTCACGGCTAAATCTGTGAGCGTAGGTGCGGAATGGCTTTTGGCCAGTATTTGGTTGGGGACTTGGCAACAAAATGTAACTTGGGGAAATGGGCCTCAGATAAGAGGCATGCGTGAGGAGGGGACGATCGCCACTTTGGCTCTGGCGGCAAGTTAACGTGCCCCATGAAACTACTTGAGGGAGAGATGGGATGGGAAGGCAAGCGTCCGGCCTATTTTGGATCTCGGTAGCGTTTGTTCTCGCCGCTTTGGCTGCGATCCTATTTGATGTTTCTCTTCCTTCTAGGACGTCATCAAGCTGAAATTTTTGGAAACCTTACGCCTTCGAGATGGCTCGAAGATGCAGCAGGTTGTTCCGTACAGTGACTTCCTCGCCCCAGACGCAACTTACCGTCCGATCTGCACGGCCCGTTTCAGTACCCCAGGTGTGACTTGATCGTGGGGGGTAAATGCTTCTTTTTTTAGGTAGGCAGCCACTACCCCGATCGTTCGCATTTACCGTCATGATGGCCTAATGGTACTGTCAGCTGCCCGCCGCGCTGTTGCGACAGGTCAACGGAGGTTCGACGTATGGGTGCAATGGAAAAGACGTTGCCGTCCTCGCCTTTTCTGGCGGGTGGGGCTACGACGCGAACTGGTGAGGATGAGGTCCCAGGCTACTACTCCACTGCCCTTGACATGTGGGTTGTCGATACCGCGGAGGGCGTAAAGCCCATCATCGCTCAAGGGGCGTTGAGCGAGCTCCTCACCAAGACGAAGGTAAATGCTGAGCAGGATGATGAGGCTACCTGGCAATTGGAACTGATGACGAAGACTGCCCAAAACGTTGAAAGCGATGACGAGCACACTCGGGAAGCAAACCATCTCCTTCAGCTCGTGACCAAGACCGATTCGACTACCGAGCGCGACGACCGCTGCGAAGCCACTCATATCCTTGAGTTGATCACCAAGACCAATGTCCAACTGGAGCACGACGACAATGGCGATCCCACTTTCGGACTGGATACCCGGTACTACGAAGGCTAATGGTGGAGGCGCTCATGCTGTTATTGGTTACCAACCGTCGTGATATCACGATGGACTACATTGTCGCCGAGTTGCGTCGTCGTAACATTCCATACTTTCGCGTGAACACGGAGTTGCTCCCACAATCCTTGTGCACCATGGATAGTCATCCTCGCACAGCATGGTCAATTACGCTGGATGGCAAAACCATCCGCGGTGACCAAGTGACGGGCGCCTACTTCCGTCGGCCTGGCGCACCCATCGTGCCTGATGAGGTGGTCGATCCGGGAGAGCGAGCCTACATTGAAGCCGAATGGAGCAGCTTTCTAAAGAGTCTCTATACGCGTCTGGATGCCTGTTGGCTGAATTCTCCTGCCAAGATTTTCATCGCCGAGGACAAGCCGCTTCAGCTGTTGATGGCTCACGAGATTGGCTTTAACGTGCCGGCCGTAGTTATCACCAACGACATTGGATCAGCGCGCCAGATTACCCGGGTTGGTCAAGCCATTAGCAAGCCGTTGCGTCAGGCCGTTTTGGCTGGTGAACGCGAACGCGTCATCTTCACCAAGCGCCTTGGTACCTTGGACGACGGTCAGGCAAAAGCGATGGCATTGGCACCTTTCATTGTCCAGGCCGAGGTCTTGAAAAAATATGACGTCAGGGTCACCGTAGTAGGCGAGCGCCTCTTCGCCACTGCGATCTGGTCGCAGGAACACAGCGAGACCGAAGTCGACTGGCGCCAAGGAAGCAGACCGGATTTACGGCACGAGAAAATCAATCTACCTGCCGAGATCGAACGGCAATGTCTGGAGCTCGTCTCGAGTCTAGGACTGCGCTACGGGGCAATCGATTTGATCTGCGACCGACAAGGCAAACTGTGGTTCCTAGAAATCAACCCGAACGGCCAATGGGCATGGATTGAGAATCTAACCGGGTACCCAATCGCTTCCGCTATTGTGGACAACCTTGTCGGTATTTCCCATGGCTGATGGGTGGGGGCGGTTGAACCGGTTAATACGGTGGACATGGCCGGTTGTGGTCGATCTGTCTCCAGCACAAAAAGCTGCTGATGATGAATGGATGCGTAGCATCGGGACATCGGTAAGGCAGGGGAATTGGGCGAAGGACAGCGAGGTTGCGCTTGATGAGTCTCGCCGCCTTTTCGATGCTGAGGTTGATCGGCGAAAGGGTGCTGATGCCAAAGCCGGCATTTACCTTGCCGCGATCACGGCACTTATTCCTGTCTTGGTCTCCCTGCTGCCAAGCCTTTGGAATGACAAGTTGAGTAAGGTACTTGGCTTCACAGGGCTCTTCGTCTTCGCCTGGGCAGTTGCGTATTTGCTGCGCGCCGGCGCATGGGCATTCAGCACATTAAAGGTAGCTGGGTTTACTCAGCTTGGGCCTGGTGAAATCGCCGCGAGCTGGAAAAAAGACAGCCCCAAAGCGGCTCTCGCCAAACAGCTATCAATAGCCGTCCTCTGTAACTACCCACTCGTGAACAGAAAAATCACTGGGATCAAGATGACTCATGAATATCTCTTGAGGGCATTCCTGGGCTTCACACTGCTGATGGTTATCCAGGTGGTGTGGCCGGTCGGGACTTGGCTGGTGGAGCAGGGCATCCGCTTGTCCAAGCCTGAGGCGATCAATCCCCTGATCATGTGCTTTTCGTGAGCAAGGGAAGCTCTTGAGCATCCTTGTCTCAATGGGGTCGATGTGCATACCGACGGAGGGGCAGAACAGCTGCTCCTAGATGCCGACCACATACATTTTAATGACATGTATCGAGGGATTCTCCGCGGTGACGCTCGGAGGGCTCAATGCGACACGTAGGCTGGCCAACAGAATCAAGGCCCGACAAGGCAAGTGACCTTGCCGACATTGGCTCCAGGCGTTGAGTCCGCGGGAATTAGCTCAGGTTCATGATAAGCCCTCGGCAAGGTTCCACTTCAGTGGAGACTTGACCTGAAGTCCAGAAGCTACGGTTCGAGGGGGTCGCAGTGCGCCAGACAACCCTCGCAAGCGCAAATCGATTTCGCGCATGCCGCGCTCTGCGATTCGCACAGGGGTACTGAGGAGTTTCGACATACCGAAAGAAGGTAGGTTGCTTCAAGCTCCATCGTGAGGAAGCAGTCATCACAGCAGGAATTCAGACTTGTCAGGGGGATGTTTTTTCCGCAGTCTGTGCGCTTGAAGCAGAAGATTTGAGGAGGGTAAAGCATGGAAGATCAGCAGCTTAAACGGCAGCTGAATGGAATTGCTGCCGACCTGAAGTGGTCAGCGGTAGAACTCGCCCGTATTGCCGAAAGGCTGAGTCACTCAGGCAATGATCCCGATGCCCAAGCCTTGCAACGAATGATCACGGTTCTGCGCAAGGATGAAGAAAGCCTCGATGCACTAGGGGATCAAGTGCGAAAGGGGCATTTGAGTCATCAAAAGGCAGAAGTGAACCTCTCCTGATCCACGATATTGCCATTGGATGGCTTTCCACAGAATCGTCGAACCGTTTGGTAGTCCCTCAACCTCCGACCAATGGAGCACCCCGGAAATTTAATTTGTTTCGATTTTAAGAAAAGGATTATCGGGGGGTACCAATTCGAAAAATAGTTTCGGCTCAGATATCAGGTACCCCTTCAAGATGGTTTTCTTCCTAGGACCTCGCACTTGGCATGCCCAGATATTCAGGCCGTCGTCACGCTTCCTATGGATCTTCAGTTTTTCGAACTGCTTTTGTACCCAGCGCCATTCTTCAGATTCGTGGTCTGTCCCTAGAGCGACACTAGGAAACTCCTGAGCGTAGCGTTGGAAGAGGCCCGGTGTTACTAGAAACACAGTCCCGTTCACGGTGTGTACTTTTGCCTTGCTGTCATTGATGATCAGCTTGTGACTCTGGATACCTTCCTTGACCCAATTGAGGAATACCTGACCGGGATTTCTCGCAGGGGGGTTTGAGCTTTCGAAAGTGCTTTCTGAAGGTGCATCAGTGGTCCCAGGCGCTACCAAATCAAACATGTCCAGAAGTGTTCCGAGGTCGTCATCAGCATCTTCCATCGCTAGTGAATCGGGCAGCGATGGACTTTGAGTTGATCTTGGACTGATAGCGTTGGGCGCTGTTGTCACGTTAGACGAATTGTCATCGATGGCCACGCTCACGGTTCCGCTGAAAGTTTCGGGACGGACTTCGCTCCCCCAAATCAAAGCCGGTTGTAGGCGAAGAAAGGTAAAGCTCTGCTGCCAGTTGCCCTGTGCGACGAGCGCGGTCCAGATAGCTTTGCCTTCCGAAGTCGACTCGACTAATCCATGCGATTGCAGTTCGTCGAACACAGCAATGTTGGACGAGGGAATGCCCTCAATCGATTGCGCCAGCAGATAGGCCCGTAACTTGTCAGTGACCGTCTTGCTGACGAGCCACAGTGCGTCTTGAGTCAACCAACCTGCGGCACCCGGCTGGTTGAGTTTCAGCTCGTGTTGAACCAGGTGACGCAGTCCGCTGATCAAGTGGTGTTGCAGCGAATGAATCGGTGCTTGCAGTGCCTTGCTCGGGTTGCCACCGATGTTCTGCGCGGTGGAGATGCGGTCGGCCTGAATGACCAACTCGCCCAGCACGCCGGCGCGTTCGTACTGACCGGCCAGGACGTACAGCAGACTGGCCCACAGCGACGGAAATCCACTGAGCCAGTCCAAGATAGGTCGGTCGAGAATTTGGGTGTAGAGCAAGCCTGCGGCGGCGCCGTGCAGGAGGTAGTCACGGCCTTTGAGGTAGCGAAAACGGTAGGGCTGATCCAGGGGACCCTGCCAAGGGTGCCAAAGACGGCCATCCTGGCGTTCGACCTGCAGGTCCACGGCGATCTTGCCGATATCATGGAGCAGGGCGCCATAAGCAATACCCGCCGACCAGGCGTCGGTCTGGGCGGCTTGGTCTTCGGGCGCGGCGCCGGTGGGCAGCAGATACGACTGACGCAGTTTCAAACTGCAAGCGACCAGCTCCAGGCCATGGTCGAGCATGCCGCCGAGATACGCATGGTGGTGTGTCTCGCTGGCTGGAAGTTGCTGGACCTGTTCGGCGTAGCTATGGATCGGGTTTAAATAGAGCCAGGTGAATTGCGCTTGAGAGAGGGCGGTGTACTGCCAAATCCGATCGAGCAACTGACGGCGGTGCTCCGCAGCTAACAAACTGAGGGCCGACTCGACGGGCAGGTAACCTTCGGCGACGCTCACGGTCGGTGGCGGAGTGGGCTTCTGCTTTTTGTGGCGAAACAGATTGAGCATCGTGACCTCCGGGAAGTGGCTGGGTCAGTGGCCTTTTAGCCTTTTCGGATAGGGCTCTTACCCTTGAATTCCCATTCCCTTCCAACCCTTACCCGTCCTTTTGGCTCGTGTCCCTTTGTGCGGCAATCGAAATATGGATACCGCTAGGCATCGATTTGTTGGGAGGGCTAGTACGGAAAAGAAAAGAGTCGGTACACTGCGGTGCATATTTTTTGGGTCTTGCCATGAACCTCACTGACGCCACGCTCGTGCTGCTGCTCGCGGCACGTATCCATGGGACCGACGAAGCCGTCCGGGCCTCGGCGAAGAGCGTGGTCAAGAAGTTGCCGCGCAGTAAACGCGATCTGATTTACAAGGTGATCGACAGCCGTAGTCCGCTCGAGCTGGTGGATTTTCTGGCGCAGAACCTGGATACGGAATGACAGGCTGCTGGTGTGCGCGCCTCTCTTGTTCTTCGCGTCAGAGTCCCTCAGTGCGGGGCTTTTTTCTGAGCGCAGAAAAAAGGGCTCAACTCGCGTTGGGCCCTGTGAAACGTTTGCAGTGGTGAGGTAACAATTAAGCTCCGTCGTTCATGCATAGTGAGTCATCCAAGACCGCTTGCTTCAGTTGCTGCTCCAGGTGGAGAACATACTCCGAAGCGCTTCGGGCGTGACCACTGGCGCGAAAGATCGCACGCTTATCAGCCTTGAGCAGGCCGAGCCAGGAGTCGATGTAGCCCTCGTGTCGCAGCTCTCCCTGTATACCGGTGTAGGCACATAAAAAAGCAGCGCCCATTTCGGCGATCAACTCCTCAAAGGCATAGCCTGGCGAGCCGAACGGACAGACTGACGTCACCCCTTCGCGCTGCAACCGAGCGTGATGCCCGGTCCAGTGCGTCAGCTCGTGCAGTGCGGTGGCGTAGTACCCACCTTCGTCGTGAAATTGCGCTTTTGTCGGCAGTTGGATGAGATCCCTGATCGGCTGGTAAAAGGCTTCGTCGGCAGATCGATGAACGATGTGTGCACCCGAACTTAACAGCAGATTTTCCGCAGCACTGTTGGCTAGGAAGGGATCGGTCAGGTCCGTATCGAGTAAGGTTTCGTTGAACGTTTCGAGCCCCTCCGTTTGCTCGATGTTGAACAGAAAATGCGTCCTGAGAATGCCAAAGTGAGCGACCTTGGGTTGACCGTTCTCATCGAGGACCGGTTGGCCTGACTCGGTCTGTTCCTCGCGCTCCATTGGCTTGTAGAGCACCGCCAGGGTGCTGTGCTCACCCTTACGGATGTGCCCACCGGCCTTTCTGGCTTGGTTGAAGGTCAGCCAGCGATCTTGAGTGAACCCCTGCAATCGGGCCTCGGCCCAGAGCAACGGTAAATTGATCCCCGAATAGGGACGCTGCGTGATGGCGTTGATGGGGTAGGGGTGATGATGACCGACGTAAGCTGAGCCACTTGAGGACCAGGGTTTGATCCAGGGGGCAACGCCTTGGTCCAACGCAGTAACGATCTTGTCTGTCACGTCTTGGTAGATATCGCGCATGGCATTTTCCTCGAGAGAAAACGGAGGAACGCCTTGCCCGTCGGGGAGGGTTCCCCGGTGGGTGATGGTTGGATTGATGCAGGGGTTGCATACCGTCTGAGTGTGGATCGGGGTGCCGAGTACGACTGTATGCGTTTAGCGTTGATGTTCTCCTGCAAGCGCTATCAGCAAGGCGTTAGGCTGGCCTGGCTCTAGGAGCAGGCTTAGGCTCAGTTGCAGCAACGGGTTTTGGCGTGGATGACCCGTTGACGCGATGTGGGCTACCTCGAACAGCAAATAGGGCTCGTGTGGATAGGCCAGGTGAGCCTCGAAGGCTGCGCGCAATATGTTGGTCAGCCGATCGACCTGCAGCTTCTCAGGATGACCTGAGCGCTCGAGCAGTACTGCGCGTTGCCACGCGCCAGGCGTAAACACAATGGGCAACTGTAGGGTGTTCAGTGCTTCCGGCGTAAGTGAGTCGGACATGGTGTGCCTCCGTTGAAAACGCGAAGAAACCTGTCCCGTGCGGGAGATAATTTCCCCGCGGTGGGTTGAAGAAATACAAGAAGGTTTGCCTGGCGAGCGGAGCTCGGAAGACGCTCAAAAGAGCAGTAGGCATTCACCACCGTAGAAACGGTGACCGTGCGAGCTACCGAACGCTAATCGCACTTGGGGAAGAACCATCACCGAAGTGGTGTAGCCTTGAAGGTTCTGGCTACCTGGGCAGGTGCTGTTGATAACAGCGATCCGTACCTTGTATTTAGCCGGACGATTTATCTGGGTCAATCACTGTGGAGAGGTTGTTTCATGGGGCTTGTCTTCTGTCTTCCAGTGAGGATTTTTTGGCTGGGCAAGCTGATAAACGGTCAGGCACGGGCCGATTTCAGTAGTAGGCTGTTACTCCTGTCTCAATCATGAAAACGCTCAGAAGAGGGCGAGACCATGCCGATTCAGCAACCTGTTCAGAGTTCACGTGCCCACCGCTGGGCGTACGCCTGTGGTATGTCGGTAAAGCGTGGGTATCGCAAATTGAAAGCGTTTGAGTCCCGTGTGGCTGAGCGTGCGGTGACGGCAGGTATGCCCGCAGGTAAATTACTTGTTCGCGGGAGTTTTCTGATTGCCCAATTGGCGCTGCTCGGAGCATTTCTTTTTGTTAGCTTCTGGTTGTTTGTGCTGATGTGCACATTCGTCGCATTAGCAGCTATCCCAGTTCAACATTCAGACACTCCAGGTATTGATGATCTCGATGATCCAATGCATAGGACATCTTGGCCTGAGCGGTACGATAAATGGGGTTCACTGAAGTAACCCTGTGGTTATTTTGAGCCCTATTTACCTGAAATAATTCTTGCTCCGCTCATCAACTGAGAGGTCCCGCTAGAGCTCGCTGTCTGCGCAGCCTGGGTTCCCCGGCTGAGCATTCCTTCTACACCTGAACCTACGCTATACCCAGCCCAGCTCATGGCGGCTAGAAAAACCATTGGCAGCACGATGAACATCGCCCCCATCACATACTCGATCACCTGCGCCGTGACCGTTCCATCCATAAACCCGGATGTGGGCAACGACAACAGCACCTGATTGGACGCCGAAACTTGGTTGTACAAGGTGTCGAGCATGCTGGAGTCGACCCAGCGTGCTAACTCCCACCAGAAGGTCAGCATGTGCAGTGTGAACAGCGCGAACGTCACGGTCATGACGGTCTTCAACTGATAGGTACTGACCAGCAATATCAGCGGCAAGCTGATGATGATGCCCATGATCAGGAAAGCCTGCACCATCGGCAGGGCGGCGCGTAGCGCATTCATCGCCGGGAAGTTGCTGAAGGAGCCGAGGGCCAAGCCGGTATTGGTGGCCAGGTTATTAAGCCCCTGATTGATCGAGCCGCCACGAGCGCTGGAGCCATAGTCCTGGTACACCTGTCCGGGTGACATGGACAGCGATTGCTGGCGCGGGCTGACCAGTTCACGCAGGGTCGCATCCTCGATCTCGTTGCTCGAACGACCAGTCAACCAACCTTTCAGCTGAGTCAGCAGCGAAGGATCGACCTGCTGGATCAAGCGCTCGCGCAAGCCGACACCGCTATCACTCCACCACTGCTTGCAGGTGGGGTAGCCCGCGCCATTCTCCAGCCGCGGTAAAGAAACATCGCGTTCGTCATACGGCCAACTGACTCGCGGTGTACGTGAGCGATCGGTGTCGTAGTAGCCGGGCGCGTCGAGAAAATAGCTTGAGCCGATCCAGGACGCGTCGTGACTTTGTGCCTTGTCCAGCTGAGGACGGTTGGTGAACAGCCGAGAGCGGGAGTAGCCATAGCAGTCGCGGGAGAAGTCGGCGACTTCTTGCAGCAGCACCTGGTTGTCGATGCGCGAACTGTCGATCTCCATGCGCATCTGCCGGATATCCGGTGCACAGGGGATAGCTGCGGTGGCCGCAGCGGTCACGCCTTTACTCAAGGCATGCACCAGAAACCACCAGATCGGTACGTTGGCGGAACGTTCGCCGATGGTATTGAAGGTGGCACTCCAGGCGGTTTCCACCGGCTTGGCCACACTGACACCGCAGCGCTGGCTCGCCGCATCGTCGAATGCCATTGAGGCGAGGCTCAGCGGAAAGACCGGTGCGCAGCAGAACAACACAACGATGTAGGCCAGCCACAGCCGGTTTTCAATCCGAGGTACCGAGAGCAGGCCCTTGTTGCCTTCATCCGCGCCTTGCTGACGGGCCGACAACCATTCTTGCAAAATGATTGCGCCAAAGGGCGCGGCGAACAGTCCAGTGTCGGACAGGACGCTCCAGAGGCCGTTGTTGATGATCCAGGCCAGCAGGGAGAGGTAAAACTCCAGGTAGCTGTTGGTGCTCATGAGCATGGTGGTGACCTCACAGTCGGGTGAACTCGACGACAGTCAAAAGCACGAGCCCTAATGTCCCGATGTGCTGCACACGCAGTCGATCCTGTGGTCGATGTCGGTAGCGCCGAAGCAGATCCCACCAGAGCGCAAAGAGGGCGCCGTAGAGTAGGGCTCGCCACCACCGCAGATAGGGCCCTACGGATTCGAATGCCTGCTGCCAGGCCTCGAAGCTGCCCAGCGCAGTGCGGCCGATCCACCCGACCAGTGCGGCGGCCAGGATCATCACTGCGGCAATCCCCAGACTCGAAAGCAAAGTGAATAGCGGTGAGCGTTTCATGGCTCACTTGCGCCTGGCGTCAGCATCTTTGAGTCGACCGGGCTCGGGGTCACCTTGCTCGACGGTACGCGAAGCACCGGCACCACCCGCATGTCGATCGAGTACCAGGCTGGCGGTATTGGTGGCGAGCATCTGCCGGACCTGCAGCTCGGTTTGTAGCAGACGTATTTCGCGCTCCAGGGCGTCGATATTTTTCGTCAAGGCGGTCTGGGCCGGCTCGGCTGAAGCGATGTTCGGTTCGTGACTGCCTGCCAGCAGGGTGCGCAGTAGCAGGAGCGCCTTATCGAGTACGCTGGACAGGGCCGTCTCGCTGGCCAGGCGTCGCGCCAGCAGATCCTGGTCGGGATCGTCGCGCAAGGCTTCGATCACGCCACGGGTCACTGGCAGTATTGGGCTTGAGGCTTTCGCCAGGTTGTCAGGGGTGGGCGACAGTGAGCCGGACAGCAGCCCTTGCAGGGCCTTGAGACGTTCGCTGTAGGCCTCCTGGATCAGCGGCGTCAGCCCGCTGCCGGCGGTCGCACGCAGGGTTTCGCAGGTGTCGCAGGTCGCGACTTCGCTCTCGCCCAGTACGCGGACGGCCCATTCGGATTCCTCTTGGGGCGAGGTCCAAGTCTGGCAAATAGCCCCGCCCAGGCAGTCGCTGCTACTGATCGAGGCGCTCTCATCCACCGACCGGTTATGCAGCAGGTTGTAGCCTGCTCGCACTACGTCGGAAGTCACCCGGATGGGGGACTGCCCACTACCTCCAGCCTTCTGGCCGCCGACCCAGGACACCCCATTGCTGCCGTTACGGGCCTCGGTGTTTTTCACCGCGGCCACAGCATCTCCGCCGGTTTGCTCCAGATTGCCCTGCATTTCCTGGTTCTTGGCCAGCGCGCCCCAGCCGGCTTGACCGACCTTGTCCGCCATCTTCTCGGCCATGGCCTGGCAGGTCAATTTGGAACGATCGAAGTCGATACGCCCCTGCATCACCCCGTTACTCAGCAACTCATAGAGTCCGAGGTTGGCGCGCTGAATGATCAATGCTGGCAGCGACATCACCGCCTGGGTCGCGTTCTGCACGATGCTGCCCATGATCTGCTGGAAACCTTCGGTGGCACCGTTCAGCTGGTTTTGCAGGGTATTAGTGAGGCTCATGTTTCCGCACATCATGTTCGCTCGCCAGGACCCGCCGACACCGAGACCACTGGGTCGGTAGAGCGAGCTCGGTGAGCCCACTGCCGAGCCACCACCGATGGTGTACATCACTCGGTCATCGAGCACTTCGCCTTGAGTGCCCAGGCGGTAATCGCCCTCGGCGGCGTGGGCATGAGTGGCCATAGCGAGTAGCCCGAAGAGCAACAGACTCATCACGCCCAACCAGGGGCGCGCGAGAAACCGGCTCATGAAGCACCTCCTTCGAAGTCGATGCTGAACAGGAAGGTCTGCCCCTCACGTTTGCAACAGCTATAGGGCCGCCACAACGACCAGGCGTAGCCCCCATCCGAACTCTGTACCGGATCGCTTGGGAAGATGGCGCACGTGGGTTGAACCTGAGGGTAGAGCAATTGCCATTTGTGGGTCGAAGCGTCGTTTTCAACGATCGGGCCGGGCGGCCAGTAGCCGTCACGTTTGGCGGGCATGAGCGGTAAATACACATGCGGCTGTCCGTTACGGGTGATGACATCGCCGGCTCGTTGCGTCATGACCGCGGCCGCCTTGAAATCGTCGGGCTGTACCAGAAAGCCCTGCCGGGGATAAACGTTGCCCCACATGTTTCCCGAGGCCTGACTACCGATTTCACGGAGCCCCGGCATGAGCGACTCGGGGTAGAAACTTTCCGGGATGCCATGGCGCCAGGCCAGTGAGTCCAGGGTACTCAGGTAGTAAGGCATGAATGCAGTAGCGCCGCTGGCGCAGGCGTAGCCTGATTGCGAAGCCAGTTCCGTTGCGATCCAGCCACCGGGGTGGCCGATGCCATCAACGTTCTTGAAGCGGGGTAAGTTGTCGCGGCGGGTGTTGGGTGTGATCAGGTTGCCGCCACCGTCCGCACCGCTGATGGGGAAAGAGAGGGTGGCCATCGCGCCCCAGGGATTGTTGCCGGTGGTGGTGTAGCTCGAGACCACCAGTTCAGGAATGAAATGACGAACCTTGGTCGAGGTTTTGACCTTGCAGCCGAAGGGCGTGCAGAGGAGCCAGAAACAAATGCCGACGACCCTGTAGTCGAGGCAGTTTTGCGAAAGCACGGAGGACGTGATGCTGGCGGTGTCCAGCGCCACGCTTGGGCCGCACGCCAGCAGGATGCTCAGCGCCAGGGGCCGTAGCTTTGTGGGCGAGATTGACGAGCAGGCAACAGGCATGATCCAGGCTCTCGGTGTATGGCCTGGGCAGGTTCGATTACGGACTGAAGACTGTCAGTGGAAATTATGAAGGCGGATCTATCGGATTTGTGAGCCGTGAGACTATTATTTGACGTGAAGGGCGCTGCGCAGAGTATCGGGTTCTGCAAGTAGCTGATCTGTGGTGATTTCGAGAATATTGGCGAGCTTGCACAGGACCAACAGCGACGGATTGCCCGTGCATCGTTCGATTTGACTGACGTACGTGCGATCCACCTCGGCCATGAGCGCGAGCTGCTCTTGGGTAAGGTTTTTCACGCGTCGCATCAAGCGGATGTTTTCCGCCAGCTGAAGACGAAGCTGTTCGTAGTCTTGAGTCATGCGCGCAAATTGCGCCTTGGGGGACTCTCAATCCACGGGATATAGTCTACATTGGCATTGATCTAGGCCATTTGATGCTCATGCCTGTTATCGAGCGTTCATTTGGCTTCGTTAAGCTTTTCGAAGCTGGACCCAACGTCTAACAATAAATCAGAAATCTAGGGTGTGTATGGACGAAAACTACATTTCAATTCCTGCGGCGGATGGTTGCCCAAGTCTTCTGACACCTTGGGGCAATGAGTTTGCCTCGATGATCGAGCGTGGCGTGCAATGTGCTCAGGCTTGGCTTGATACGCCCGGCGAGATTCCCCTGTGGTGGGAGCTGGCGCAAACCCGCAAGACCTTTCCTGTCGGTGACTGCCAGGATGCCTTCGAAGCCGGATTCCTGTTGAGGATTCAGCAGCGGCTCCGGGGCGTACCGCAATAACCGGTCACTCGCTTTAGAACGCGAGGAATAGATTCCCCTATGCGGGTTCTATTCCTCGCGCTATATCGATCCGTTCAGCTACCCTATACGCCGCTTCCAGTTCTGAGCAGCCGTTCTCTTGCATCAGTGTCCAGCGCTCGGCTTTTTCCTCGGGCTCCGTCATGGCCAGGGTGAGATAAAGACTCGGCGGCACGGCCCGAAACAACGTTTCGAGCTTCTTCGATAGCACGACCCCCTCAGTGTATTTACCCGGCTCCTTACTGGCGGAGAGCAGCAAGGCTTTCTGTGCCGGCGTGAGTTTCTTGAACCGTGCGATCTCTTCGATTTCCGCGGGCGGCATGTTCAAACAAATCCACCATTCGATCATGTTGAGCATGGTCTGCGCGGCAGTGGGAAAGTCGGCAAGGTTTTGCGTCGCCAGCCAGAACCAAGCGCCGAGCTTGCGCCACATCTTCGTGCCCTTGACCACGAATGGCGCCAGCAGCGGGTTTTTGGTGATGATATGGCCTTCGTCGGTGACCATGATGATTGGCCTCCCCAGGTACTGGTCGCGTTCGGCTAGGTTGTTCACGGTGTTCATCAGGCTGATGTAGCTGATGGACATCTGCGCCTCGTAGCCTTCGCGAGCGTAAGTGGCGAGATCGACAATGGTCACATCGCTCTCGGGCCAAGGCGTGCCCTCGCGATCGAACAGTTCACCCTCGAAACCTTGGCAAAACAGGTCGATGGACTCACCCATTTCCTGGGCACGCTCGCGACGCTTCTCCGGCAAGTGTGTGTCAGCGGCGACGCGCAGCAAGGCGTCGCGCACGTTGCGGGTCAGTACCTGGCGACACGCCGCGACACACGTTTGCGCCGCATCGAGAATGCACTCGCGGATCAAGCTGCGATCGGCTCGACTCAGGCGCGCCTCTTCCTTGGCCTCGCCGCCGGTGATCATCAGGCGGGCGGTGATTTCCAGTTCGCCGAGAACATCGCGCTGGTCTTCGCGACTGGTTACCACCTCATCGTCCAGCTCATCGATAGACAGACTCGCTACCTGATCCGGCTGCTCGACCAGGCGCCAAGCGTCGGCGAACGGTGCGAGGCTGACCGAGGCGCCAGGTTTCAATTGGACCTTGTTGACCGACAGGCCCTGTGTCGCGAAGTAGTCGCCCTGCAAGCCGAATGAGTTGCCGGCCTCGACGATAAACAGGCGAGGGCGGTACACGGCCATGACCTGCATCAGTAGGGTGACCAGAGTGGCCGACTTGCCGGCGCCGGTGGGGCCGAACAACAGCAGATGACCATTCATGGCTCGGTCCAGGCGTGATAACGGATCAAAACTCAACGGCGAACCACCACGATTGAACAGGGTGATACCTGGGTGGCCGGTGCCGGTGCTGCGGCCCCACACCGGAATCAGATTCGCCAGGTGCTGGGCAAACATCAGGCGGGTGTACCAGTTGCGCGTGTCGCGGGCCGGGTTGTAAGCCATCGGTAACCAACGCAGGTAACTGTTGCAGGCGGCGACTTCATCGCCTTCGCGTACCGGTTGTAGGCCCGCACCCAGTAGTGCGTTAGCCAGGCTGACCGAGCGCCGGTGCAATTGCTGTTCATCGTTACCGCGCAGGTAGAACGCCAGGGTGCCGCGGTACAGCTTGTGCTGGCGACCGATGATTGCACGAGCCTCTTCAACATCTTGGCGGGTCTGGGTCGAGGCCAGGTTTTCACCGATGGCTTTGCGCGCCAGGCGGTTCAACTGTTCCTCAAGTACATCCTGCGGTTTGACCACCAAGGTTAGGCTCATTACTGTACCTTCGGGTAACTGGTCGAACAGCGCATTCACCGCGTCACCTTTGCGGGTTTCTCCGGTGAGTTGACCAATCAAGGGCGCTCGCCGCAGCTTGTCCACCACCATGACCCGATGGGGTTGATCATCGAAAAACCAGAGCCCGTGCTGGACATCCGAGCGCGGTTCGTTGAAGAACAGCCGCTCGGCGAAGTCATGATCGAAGGGCAGTTCCAGCGACTCGCCGTCGCCCGACTCCGGATAGGTCACGCGGCGGTAGAACTCCTCGGGCGCTTCATCGGTGAGCCTGGGTGCCGGATTGAACCAGGGCACTAACCAGGCATACAGACCTCGGCCATCGACTCGCGTTGTTTGCACCCCGCATGCCTGCAACGAAGCAGCAATACGTTCGCAAGCCTGATGCAGGGATTGCACCGGGCTGAGTCCCGTCTCCTCATCGCCAGACCCGAGCCAGCGATAGACCACCAGTCGCACCCGACGGTTATTGCCGCGCCAGGGCAGGCGCGTCACCACCTTATCCTCAAACAGACCACCGGGCTTGGCGATGGCCTTCAGATGACGGCGGCTGAGCTCTAAATACGCCTCGGTGAAGACCGTGGCTCGCGCGTTGTCCTGGATATAATCGGTGAGCCGGGTCAGGTAGGGGGTGAAGTCGTTGTCGTCCTGACAGAAAAACTGCGCCACCCACGGCGCTTGGTCCAGCTCGTCAAAGCTATCCTGCAGGGCATCCTCGAGGGCGTCGCGGGCGGCCATCAACCAATCGGGTTCGCGCCCTTCAGTGCCAATGGGCAGCAACTCGAACACGGCACCCACCGAGCGGTTGTCATCCAGTAGAAAACACTGCTCGGTGTCGAGGTATTCGACCCATGGCAGGTGATCGGTGAAGCTGGGGTTATGCGCATAGAGTGCAGCTTCATCGGCCGAGGTGGCGCGAGGGCGCAATGGGTGGCGCCAGGCTTTCCATGCAGAAGTGCGGTTGCCCGCATCGCTGGTACGCACTACAAGTCTTCCTGACGTTCACCGGGTAATGCGTACTGCACCTGTTGGTAGAACGGAAAGACGGTCGAGTAACCCGGAACCGGTGCCTGCTCGGTACCACTCAAATGCGGATACACGTACAGCACCAGATCGGGATTGGGCAGGCGCGGGAACAGGTTGCGGATCTCGTTCGCCTCTGTGCGCGTGTACGGTTCCTGGAGAGCCGCGGAGACATCTGCCTGAGCCAGCGGGCGGCGTAACTGTTGTCGAGCATCCAGCAGTTGCTGCTGAGTGCCTTGCGAACCGGCGCCGTTCCAGATATCCATCATGGTTTGCTCGCCATGGGGCAGCAGCGTGTCTTTGTCGGTGGAACACCCCGTCAGGACCCAGCAGAGCAAGCTAATCCAGGTCAGGCAGAGAAGCATGGTCTTTTTCATGGCGAACGCTCCGGCCCTTGGGCTCGTAGTCGATGGTGATCTCATGGTCGAGGTGCAGTGCGACCTGTGCTGCAGGTGGTACGTACACGGCAGCAAAGGCTTCGCCATACAGTTTGTTCACCCACTCGCGGATGTCGCTGACCCCACCACTGAGAATTGAATTCAGTGCGCTATTGCCACTGCTGCTGGTGACTCCGAGCGTACTGCCGCCCGAACTGATCACACTGCTGTTGTTCCGCTCATCCCCGAGCAGCGCTGCGACACCGGCACCGGCGGCAGTGATCAGGCTCTGGCTGCCGAGGTATTGCTGGGCGTTCGAGCGGCGCTCGCCAGCGATGCAAGGAATGCCATACGGATCGGACAGGTAACCGAGCCCGCCACGGATCTTGTCGGTGTTCGAGCTCTGGGTGGTGGACGCAGTGCGGCTGGCTATCGCCTTCGGCTGAGGCACCGTGCGGATGGTGCCATCGGTAAACACAAAGGTAATTGACTCGACCTGTCCGCGTACGCAGGACAGGGTCCAGTCACCGGACGCCGTGCCGCTCATCACGGCCCCCGCGACGTCCGGCAGGTCGATGCCGTTGGCGGTCAGGTTCTCCGGACCGACCAGCACCTTGAAGGGATAGGGGTCATTCACGGTGCCGTCCACCGGGACTCGGCCGATCAGCGCGGTCATGGCGACCGAGCCCATCAGCGTGGCGTTTTCGGGGATCGTGTAGACCGGCTTCGCGCCTTCGGTACGATCAACGGATCGCGTCAGGTCGCGCTCACCCTTGGTAACTGCACGTAGCTGTTTCTGGCTGCGATCAATCGCGTTGTCTTTCAAGCCTTCCAGAGAGTTGAAAGCGGTAGGCAGGCTCAGTGCGGAGGAAGTCGTGGTTTTGCCTCTGGCGTCGGTGGACGGAGCATCCGAGGGTTCAATCCACTGCAGCGCATCATTGGTAGAGTGTCGCCCTTCGAACTGAGCGCCGTCGCCGGGCTCAAGCCCCAATCCGATCGGCATGTCCTTGCTTTTGCCAGCCAGCCCCGACAACTGTTCCTGCAATTGCGTCAGCAGGCCGCGAGCCTGACGACTGTCTTGTTCCGCTTTGAGTCGGGCCTCGTTGGCTTGGCGGCGGCCTTCGTCGACCTGCTGGGTCACACTGCCAAGCGCGCTCTGGATACGCGAATCGACACTGTTTTCCCGCTCGCGTAGGCGGTTGTTTTCCGTCTGCAGTGAGTCATTGTGTTTCTTCAAACCGAGCATGTCGCTGCGCATGGCCTTCACCTGGCCGACCAGGGTGGCGACCGTGTCGCGTGGGGTATCGCCCGCAATGCCGAGCGACTTGGCTTGCTCGGCGGATAATTGAATATTGCCCTGATCAACTGGGTGCTCTGGAGAAGGTGTGCTGCCACCCGGGACCCAGGTTTTCAGGATGATCAGCACCACGCCCAGCAGCGCAGCCGGTACCAGCCATTTGAGCAAGGCGTTAGCTTTCATCGTCAGCACCTCGCGCAACGGGCGGGAGCAGCACGGCGTGCTCGAGGCCGGCACCGCGGGTGACAAGGTAGGCGATCGTGGTGTCTTCAGCGCTGCCGACAAGCCCGAGGAAAGCATGCTGGAAGGCCGCGGCGAACAGTTTGGCCTGAAGTCGACGTGGATCGAGTTGCACCGTCTTTGAACCACGATTGCGCAATTTCACCGCCGTCACCCAGTAATCACCGAGTCGCCAGACGGCGAAGGGTGTGCTGGACACGTTTTCGGTCGGCAGCAGGGTTGGCAGTTCGGTGCGCAGCTTGAGCGGGACGCGGCGTACACCGGGCAGGGACTCCACGGTGCGCAGCGGCGCGTACAGGCTTTGCGCGGCGTAGCGCGTCAAAGCGACCGGGATCGGTGTGCGTTCTGGAACAGGGACGGCGCTAGATTCAGCCTCGGTAGCTTGCCCCTGAGCATTCTTGAGAATACGCACGGGCTCCAGCGGTTGATCGCCAGGCGTGGCCGCGATATCCAGCAGGATGATCTCGCCTGTCGTGACTGATTGCAGTTGCAGGCGGCTCGGGGCAATGGCTTCCGACGCGCGCAGGTACAGCGTGCCACCGGTTGATTGCACGCGCAGCTTGCCCGTCAAGGTTGAGGGCACGCCGACGCGAACAGCCTCATCGACAAAGACCACTCGCTCCTGATTGATCACCAGCGGGACCGCGAGGGGTAGGCGTTCCCAATGCATCAGCTCGACGGCCTGCGCTGCAGCTCCCCATAGCGTTAGTGCGACGGTGAGTCCCAGGGTAGACATCCGCTTCATGGCTCACCTCCAGGCAGGGAGATTTTTTGCGGCGTGCCCTGATAACAATCCAGCGCCAGCCCCCACTTATTGCGTTCGGGGTCCAGATCAAGACGCACCACGCGTAATGGATAACGCACCACCACCCGTTTCACCGGTTCGGCGGCGTAATACTCATCGGCATTGAGGTCGAGCTTGACCAGCCAGCTGTCGCGGTCGAGTTGTTTGACCCTGAGTTCCGGATCCTCGCTGTAACCTCGGCCGAGAATTTCGTAGACCCCACGCACCCGCTGGCGCAGCTCACCGGCGGCCTTGCGATACTCATAATCGCCGTCGAGGAAGGCCTTACAGGCGGGGGTCAGGTAGGACTGCAAGCCATAGATGGCGCGGCGATAATCCTGCTCGCCATCCGAGGGCCAGCGGTTGAGTTGGCCGAAGATGTACAGGGCAAAGGCATAGACATTCTCTGAGGGGATATCCCACCACTTGCGCGTGCTGCCCGAGCGCAGATCCGGGGGTACATGCACGGTCAGATCGGTCGGTGCCGAGCGCCAGCCATACCAAAGTCCGGCACAGACGAGGGCGAGGATCATTACCGCCAGACGCAGGCTGAAGATGTGGGCCTGCTGGGCATCCACCTTGTTCCGAAAACGACTCATGGTTGCCACCGGGACAGGGCAGGGCGCAGTCGACGTGAGCGGCGAACCGTCCAGGCGCCGGAGTGCAGGATCAAATTTCCGTGACCCAGGCGCCAACGGCTGGTGAGTACCCATTCGAGTTTGCGGTACAACCAGGTCTCGGGGCGAGCCCGTTTGGCCCGGCGCAGTAGCGTGCCACCGGCAAATAACACCACGGCCATGCTTGCGATCATGCTGGTCGGCGCCACGGCAATGGAGGCGGTGGCGATCGCCAGAGGAACACCCAGCAGCAGGCCGACGAGTGCGCCGACACCGAGCGCCACCCACATCTCATCATTGGTCAAACCACCCAATACGGCAGGATCGCGATTAAGTCGCTCGGGCAGAAAAACCAAGGTGTCGTCGGCAAGACGCTCGATAGTATCGTTCATGCCGACCTCACAAAATCGCGGCAGCCTTGGTCAGGAACCAGATGATGATCACCACCAGCAGGGCGCCGATACCGACCACAGCGCCGAGATCCTTCCAGGTCTTACGCTGGTTCTGTACGTCGGCATAGACGGTCAGCGAGTGCCAGGCCACCCCCAAGAAAGCGAGTAGGGCGATCAGCAGACCGAGCAGAATACCGCCGTCGTAGGCGTAGTTTTTGATCGTTTCGATCAACCCGGAACCTTCACCACGTGAAGGAGCTTCCATGGTGGGGAGTTCGGCAAAAGCCAAACTTGGACCGAGCACCAGCAGCAGACCGATCAAGCGTTGGCTCGCACGATCACGCAGGTTGTTTTTCAGAGGGGCAAGGCACTTGAGCATGACGGCGATCTCCTGGGTTAGGACAGGGTGAAGAACATCAGAACCAACAACACGAGCAGGACGCGGGCGGCGCTCCCGCCCAACGCACCGAAGCGCACGCTGCCAGCCGCCCAACCCCTGTAAGCCGTCCACATCACCCAGGCACACCACAGCAAAGCCAGCACGAGAACCAGGGAAAGCCAGAGCGTCGAACTGCTCTGCGGTGAGAAACCGGAGGCGTTTTGGAAGGCAGCGGTCTGAGCCTCAGTCATGCTCATGGCGAGGGCTCCGCGGACGGAGTGTCGAGGCGGTAGTCGCCGACCAGTTCACTGGGATCGCGGGGTTGAGCGCGGGAAGGGGAAAGGTAGCCCTGCACACCGTGGCGGATGCGCTGGATGTCTTGGGAAAGACGGAGATAGTCGAAGCGATAGCGCTCGACTGGTTCAGCCGTGCTGGCTGCCTCAGCTTGCGTTGCAAGGCGTTCGATAATGTCGAGCTGCTGCTGGATCAGGCTGAGCTGTTCCTGCTCATGAGCTGATGCGGCATAGCCGCTGCCATGAGCGATGGCCAGTGAAAGGAGTAAAAAGCAACGAAAGACGGTAGTCGACATGATGCTGGTCCATGTGGATATGGAGCTAGCATCAAGTTAGGGGTTGAATTACTCAGTATAAAACGCGAGATGGGATGTATCGCTTTTTTGGAGGCGAGCGGAAGAAGTTTACCCACACATACACTAGCAATCGATCGGGCGAAAAAGAGAGCCCAGTCTAGCAATCCTTCCCCATTAGTTATGTGTTGCTCATAAGGCAATGAGTGGATTCTCTTCTGCTTGAAGCGCGTATGGGTGACGAAGAGTCAATCATCGCTTAGCATGGGGGCGTTCACTTCTCATTTCCCTAACCTGAAGGATGTTTCACATGTCTCGTTTGGCTGAATTTCGCAAGCTTGAACAACAACTGGCCGAACAGCTCGCAGAGCTCGAGTCGATGAAAAGTGACTCCGGTCTGAAAAAAGAAATGGAATTTGAGAGCAAACTACGTGCGTTGCTTGGCGAGTACGGCTTCAGCTTGAAGAACATCATTAGCATCCTGGATCCAGAGGCTGGCCGTCGCACCTCGACACCAATAGCTGCCCCCGTAAAGGCAGTCCGTAAGGCTCGCGAAGTGAAGATTTACAAGAATCCAAACTCGGGTGAGGTGATCGAAACCAAGGGAGGAAATCATCGACAACTGAAAGAATGGAAAGTCGAGTTTGGCGCAGACGTTGTTGACTCGTGGCGTACTCAGTAAGATCGGTTTGATGACCAGGGGCCTGTAAGGGCCCTTTTTTATCGGTGAAAATGATAAATCCAGAGTGCAAGTCTTGACCCAGTCCTGCACCAGTTTAATTGCTGGTTAGATCCTTGATATTCCCCCAAATCTTGGAAGCCTATATTTCATCTGATGCTCTAATCCATAGTGGGAGTCGAGGACGACCTCTAGCCGCTTTATTTGCATTCGTATGGTGTGTCAGTTTTCGGTCGCTGGATAACTATCCTGGCATCGGGATATGTAAAGAAAAACTGGTTTTTCCGAATCAGAGATACTTCTTGAATGTCGTTGCCGTGATTGCCGTAATGATGCCGAGCATCACAGCACAAGGGAAAAACACAGCCATGGGATTGAGCGAAAAGGGTAGGGACAAGTAGATAACCCAGGGCACGATCAGCAGTGGTATCACGGCTCGTTTAGCTCGATGGTAGACAAAGCTACTTTCTCGCCCTGCGCCAAATTTACGTAGGTCCCGGCGCATCAGTCCATCGACAAAACCAGTGAACATGGCCAGCAGAAACAGGGGGATGGCCAGGACCAGAATGGTAAGGCGCACCACGAAGGTAAAGGTGACATACACAGCCGTCAGCATGAAATCCTCAATGGTTACGTAGAACTGGTTAATCCACTCCCAGAAGCCATTGCCATGGTTAGGCCCCCGCGCCTGCTGGGCAAAATCTGCAAAGCCGGTCTTGACCAACAACCACTGATTGAGAAAATCCAGTAACTGGATGATCGTTTGCCCAGGCTGCTGGAGGATGAGTGAAGATTTGAAGTGTTGGCTAAGCCAGCCCAGTTCATTGGTCAGCATGGCCTGGCTGTGCCGCCAGCCCTGATCGCCCCAAAAGAGCAATAGGCCTGCAAACTCGATCAGGATCGAGAACAGCAACGAGGCGATCAGTACACCAATAATGCGTAAAACCAAGCCAATCACCGAGACGATTAATCCTGGGCGCTGGATTGGTTGTGGCGGCGTGTTCTGGGTGGAAGTCGCCATCGTTCACTCCATTGTGCGTTGCAGAGTCGATGCCATCACGATCCTTCTGGATAGTTTTCTGCTGAGTCAAAAACCTGCAGCAGGGGCGGGCTACCCGACCTGATCCAGATCGAAGTTGGTAGTTGGGCCGCCACCGCTTGCGCTCCACCATTGCCCCGCCTGCGCGTTATAGGTCGCCCGCATTCGCTGGGTGAGCTCCTGCAGGTCCTTGGGCATGGCATCGTCGTTGGAGGGTTTTGGCAACGGCATGCGGACTTTCCAGAGCTGCCCACCGGCCTGGAAGGAGAACATTTGCCCCTTGGGTAAACTGACGATATGAGCCGGCTCGATCAAGGGCACGCTGGTGCTACTGACGCGGTCTTGCGAGGAGGACGTGAAGTCCGTGTTGGCCTCAGGATCGGAGGTGTCGGTGGCACCCGACACCAGGGTCTTGGTCAGCACGTTAACCTTGGGCAACTGTTGGGTGAGCAGTTCCGCAGTGGCGGTTTCGCGCACCCGCAGTATCTGCAGGGTGTTGAAGTTACCAATGACCTGGCCGGCCTTGGCTCGGTTGCCGATTCGCGCTTCGATATCGCTCAGGGTTTGGGTGTAGGCCGTCACCTGGATGCCGGCGCCACCGCCCTTGTTGATCAGCGGGATGAACTCATCGCCCATCAACTCATTGAACTCATCGGCGTGCAGGTTGATCGGCAACTTGTCACTATTGTTACCCGATTGGGGCAGACCATGGTCAATGCCATGTTTGTAGATGTGGCCAGCGACCGAGACCAAATCGGCAAACATGGAGTTGCCCACAGCGGCGGCCACCTCGGCGTCGGTCAGCGCATCCAGGCCGACGTAGACGATCCCGCGTTTTCGGATGATCTGCATCCAGTCGAAGATCGGCCGTGGGTCGTCCAGATCGGTGTAGTCGGGGGCCAGCAGTTGGGCTGTCTTGCCTGTGGTGAGTTTCTCCAGCAGCGGCAGTAGCGAGGCCACGATTTTGTCGAAGTAAGTACGGTCATAGCGAACCGCCGAACGCAGTCCATCCAACACAGGATCGAATACCCGTTTCACCGCCAGGTACTGCTCGATGGCCACCACACGCTTTTCGCGCCCGATCATATGTCGGGGAATGTTTTTTTCGGTGAGTTTGCCTTCAAGCTGGACGATCACTTCCCACGCCTTCGGGTCAGTTTTGGCGAAAAACTGCTGGGCGTATTCGATGAACAGGGCGTCGATGTTGACCACATGCCGTTGGATTTGCAGGTAGTCCGGACGTCGGCCCAGCTCGATCAGCGCGCGGGCGATGATGTTGACGAAACGCCAGGCGAACTCACGAAAGGCCGCCGAGTTACCTTCACCACTGAGCTGCCCGGCGATGCGTGACGCCACTTCCGAGATACGCCCGAAACGTCCCACGGCGTTGTAGCGGGCGGAGATCTCTGGCCAGCCTAGATGGAAAACATAAAACTCCTTTTCTCGACCGGCGCGTTTGGCTTCGACATACATCCGCTTGAGCAGGTCGGCATCACCCTTCGGATCAAAGACGATGACCACCTCATGTTCGACGCGGTGAATGTCTTGGGTGATGTACACCTCGGCGAGTCGCGTTTTGCCGACACGGGTCGTGCCCAGCACCAGTGTGTGTCCGACCCGTTCGCCCAGCGGCAGGCTGACTTCCGTTTCGTCGGGCTCGACCCCATGCAACAGCGGTGAGCCACCGACCGGGGGCAAAGGGCGCCACGGATTGAAGGCGCTGTCCCAGGCCGTGACACGCGCCAGTGTCGAGAGCGGAAACGGTGCATGTTCCAGGCGACGTCCGAGTCCACGGGCCAGGCGGTAACGGATCGGTTGGTCGACATAGTGGGCGACCGCCGGATCCTGGGCCTCGACCAAGCGCTGGGTGTGTAGACGGGTCCAGCGAAAGCCGCGACCCATGAACAGACGCTTGTGGCTAACCGGAATCTGCCGACTGGTCAGTTCGTAGCGGGGCAGTCGGCGGATATTGCGTCGATAGCGCAACACCTCCCAGGCTTGGCGCAGCCGGATCAGGCCGAACAGGGCATAGGCCAACGCCGCAACCCGACCGATCTCGGGTGACAGGGCCACAGTCCAGGGCGAGTACACGCACAACACCGCGGCAGCGATGCAGATCGCTACGGTGTACAGCTCCACCGCTGGCCGGAGCTTGGACTCCATCGCATGCTCGGCCATGACCTGGACTCACTGTACCAGTGAGGTGGCAGTGATCAAGACGGGATAGTGCTCAATTTGCAGGCGGGTGGCGATGTCGTTACCGTTGACCGGCAGGATGGTGATGCCTGGAGCAGCTGCTCGAATCCGGGCCAGGGCTTCATTATCGACCACTTCGACGGCGAGGCCCACCGCGCCCATTTCCTGCAGTTCAGGAGCGCGTTGACGCAGCCAAGTCAGCGACTGGGGATCGTCACCAACCAGGAAAAATGGCTGTAAGCCCGGCATGCTCAGGGCGCGAGACGTGATCTGGCCGGGGCTCAAGTGAGAGCTGCGGACGGGCAGTATCCAGGCTTCATCGGCAAACGTGGACAGGTCCGCATGCATGGCCCGATCAGGCTGGGTCCTGTTGTTTATTGGCGGTCTGGAAACTTGAAAATGGGGCCGGCTGAAGTCGCTGGGCTGCCCCCCAGCTATGGTTAGCTCCGGCTGGGCGAACGGTGCCAAGAGCAGGAGGAAATAACAGGTAAGAGATATGGGCTTCATAGCGATGTGCCCTGTTCGAAGGAAGCCAGCAACCGTTCGAGTTGCCGGGAAAAACCGGCGCGGTAACGTGCGGCCGGCGCTCCTCCTGCCGGGCGGTGATAGCGTCCGGCAGTTGACACCCAATCACCGGTGGCGGCGTGATGCTCCTGCAACAGCGCGGCGGTTACGGCGAGATTTCGGTAGGGATCGAGGGCTTCGCAGGGACTGGAAAAACGTTGGCCGTGGTAACCCAGGTTGGTTTGTCCAAGACCGACATCGACCCGCTTGGAGTCATGCAGGGCGAGCGCCTGAAGCAAGGCGTGACAGGCGGCCTGGCGAGTGGCGAAGCGGTAGGGTGTTCCGGCGATGTTCAGGGTCCAAGGCCAGGGCAGCAGTCGACCACGGACGCGGATACCACTCTCCTGCAGGGCAATCGCGAACAGCACCGTAGAAGGGATGTCGGCGTCATGCGCCGCCAATTGGTAGGCAGGAGGCGGAAGTTCGTCAGCCTGGACGGCGAGCATTGTCAGCATGAGCGCAATACCACTCAGTCGAGGCGTTGCCATTGTCCATTCACCTGTTGAAATGTGGCAGGCAATGGCCCCGGGGCACCCAGGTTGAACCAGCGACCACGGTCATGGTTCAAGGTGATCTGCTGGCGTTGGACCTTGACCGGATCGATGTCCGCTTGCCGAGCCCAGCGACGGACGCGTTCATCCTGGCCTTGGCTGCCCACCAGGTAGATATCGAGCGCCGTGTCGCTGCTTTGCAGACGCTGCGCTTCGTCGGTGCACGCCTGGCAGTGGTCCTCCACAAACAGGGCCTGGCGCGGCATGACCGATGAGCTGGCAGGGGGTGGGGACGCCATGCCCTGGATCGGCAGCAGCCCGGGAAACAGCTTGGTCCAGGCCGCGGTGTAAGCGTTTTGGTAAGCCAACTCGCGCTCGGCGCGTTTGGCTTCCAGCGCTACCTGTAATTCGGCATAGCGCTGGCGCTCTTGGTCGGTGTGGGCTTCGACCCCGAGTGCGGTCAACGGATCGAGGTTCGGGCTCCAGAATCCGCGCGGGCCGGCTTGGATCTGTTCGAAGCGCGTCCACTCCTGCTCCGTCAGACCCCAGCTCGCCGCCTGTTCAGAGTCAGAGCGCCCCAGGGGAGCGGACTGCGTGTCCTGGATCCGTGACTGTGTCGCGACGGGGTTGCCCACCGCAGCGCCCATGGCCAGTAGCGAAGCGAGACAGACAACGGCGGGCAGTAGCGTTCTGTTCATGATCACTTCTCAAGGGAGGTGCACGGTCTGATCTGGCTGAGCCGCCACCGCGAAGATGGCTGAGTTTGGCTCCAGCACTTTCAACTGCCAGGCGCCCAATTGCTCGCCGCTATGCAGCAGCCGAACATCCATGAGTGAGCGACTGTCATGAGGTGCGACCGCCAGAAAACGCTCACCCCCGCGGGACTCGACGCTGAACACTGAGAACGGTGGCGAGAGCGGCGCGGGCTTGGGGCGAGCCGTCTGTTTTGGCTTGGTCACGGAAGGCGTCGGTGGTGAGGTTGATGGCGGACTCTTAAGCTCCATAAACTGCTGCTCGACGTGCTCAAGGCGTGCGCGTAGCGCGGTCATGTCCGCTGCGGTGGCGCGGGCTGCGAGACCATCGCGCAGTTCCTGTATCTCTTGCGCCCACTGATCCAACATCGGATCGAGGGTATTGGCCTGTTGCCCACCAGTATCGACTATCTGCTTCAGGTCTTTCAGCGCGTACTGCAGCTTCTCCTGGGCGTCCTTGAGGGCGCTTGAATCATGTTGCAGGGTGTCCAGGGTTTGTCGGTATTGCGTGTTCGTGCTCTGCAGTTCGGCCACGCGTTGATACTGGCTATACAAACCACCGCTCAGGCCGGCGACCGCCAAGCAAAGCAGGCCAATGATGAGGGTTTGAAACGTCGAGGCTCTCATGGGCGTGCCTCCAACAGATGGGGCGAGACGGGTGTGATCAGCGCGACGCCGGCCTCCGTTTTCTGCTGTTCGAAGCAGACTGAACGGCTGACTTCGTCGGTCGTGAGTTGCCAGGCGGGGCCAGCGAGCACTTGCAGCGCGCGGCGCAAAGAGATCGGGCCGAGCCGGTAATGGGCCGCGGGCAGGGGCCGAGTAAACAGCACCCTCACGGACGCGGTAACGGGGCAGAGCGAATAGCCCGAGCGCTGCAATACGTACTGCAATGCATCCTGCACCGAAGGGTTCAGGCTGGACGGGATGCTCACGTCAATGATTTGGGCAAGAAGATCGCGTTGTTCCGTGGTGGGCTCGGTGCTGACCAGCGTGTAGCGGCCATAACTAAGCTCTGCCGAATGGCTTCCTTCGGCTGTACCCTTCGAGTGCTGGGCCCGATTGGAGCCACTGTCGATTGTTGGATGGGTCGGCAATGGAGTGGGGATTTGCGCGGTGCAGGCGCTCAACAAACCCAGCAGGCAGACAGGCGTGAAAAAACGCTCCATGGAAAAAACCTCATGTCAGATTCAGTTCAGAACCTGACATGAGAAGCAGGAGCGATTCAGTGAGAAAGTTGATTCAAGGCGGGTCGTGTTAAAACCGAACGCGTTGTTACTCATCAAAAACGGCGAGCCCATCCAAGACGGCAGCTTCGGGGTCGAAGATCAACAATCGCACATCCGCCAATGCCGCCAGATACAGTACGTTGACCAAAGCTTCCGGCGTGCCGGCGTCGAGCTGCTCTTGTCTCAGGGTTGAATAAGGCTGGCTCTCAATGTTCAGCAGGTTGTCGTCCGTCCATGGCGTGCCGATCAGTTTGCATCCGATACCGCAGCAATCCGGCAACGCGAACAGTTCGAACAAGAGGCCAGTTTGCCGCGAAGCGAAGTGACTGACCCATTCTTCCAGATAAAGCATCGCTTCTTCGGGAAGGTGCGCGGTACTGATTTCCCAGGCTCGACTGTAGTGTCCCGTTTCGAAGCTCAAGCGATGGACCATGGATTGGGCTTCTTCCAGGGAGTACAGATCACCGAGGTGATGCCGCTCGTTGAGCATTTCGCCCATCACAGCGTAGATTACTTGGCGCACTTGCCCGGTGGACTGGCAGCGTTCATCCAAATCATCCGAAATGGATTGGCCTTCGCTGATCAAGGCGAAATCGTCATTGAACAGGCAGGGGAACAGTTGCAGCTCGTCGTCGGGCAGATGGGCTTGTGCGTCATGCACGGGTCGAAAGCAGGGAGGGCAGTCGTCTTCGTAGGTGATCAGTAGCAGCCGTTCGATATGTAGGTTGTCGTAACCGCGAGCAAATGGGTTTGAGGCCGTCAGCAGGGCTGCAGCTTGGTGTGTGGGGTTCATGAAGGTTCTCCAGAATGAAAATGAACAAGGCGCCCGAAGACGCCTGTGAGGGTTAAAGCCAGCCATGTTCGGCAAGAGAGAGAGGACGACCTTCACCCACGATGAAGTGATCCAGTACGCGCACTTCGATCAAGGCCAAGGCCTCTTTCAACCGTGCAGTCAAGACGTGATCCGCCTGGCTGGGTTCTGTACAACCTGAGGGGTGGTTATGCACATTATGTGCCCCGTTTTCTTATGTGCCCGAAGGTAGCCACACCGGCGTAGATCAAGGATTTCGGCCCAGCATCAGGGCACATAACCGCAGGCCAAGCGCAGCATGACATCTCCTTCGCTTTTCTAGAGAGGTGGTTGTCATGTTGGAACATCACTTTCGGTCGTTTAAGGCGATTGACCGCATCAAGGCCCTGTGGCTGGGCCCGCAGATCGAGCGTTACGTCCAGTCGCTCGACGAGCAGCACACGTCCAATGACACGGTTCGGCAGCATGTCCGGGCGCTCGCGCACTTCAACGATTTCGCCATCGCAAGAGGCGCTACGCAGTTGCAGGAGCTTCCCGATCATGTCGATCCTTTCGTCGAACGATGGAAGGCCGAACATGGCGGCTGGTGCAAGAACGCCCAGGACAGGGCGGCAGTTGTCGCGCAAAGCCGTATTCCCGTGGAGCGGATGTTGTGCGTGGCCTTGTCCGGCTACACGCGACCGAGCAATAAGCCCGCCATGCCGTTTTCCGTCTCCGTCCCGGGCTTCTTCACCTTTCTGGTGGAGGAGAAGGGGTTGCTCCGTACCACGCTGCACAATTACATCTACACGCTGCGTCCATTCGAGTCGTACCTAGCGCAAGCCGGTATCGCCTTGGCCGGACTGACGCCTGCTTGCATCACCGATTTCCTCAGCGAGCGCGCAAAAACCCTACACAAATCCGGCATGCTCAACAGCGCAGGGGCCTTGCGCGTCTTTCTCCGCTATCTGCACCGAGAGGGCATGGTGGTCACGGATCTCGTGCACGGTGTGCCGCGCGGGCGCAGCTACAGGCAGGCCTCCATTCCTCGCGCCATTCGCTGGGAGGATGTCAAGCGACTGCTTGCCAGCATCGACCGGCGCTCGGACCTGGGCAAGCGCGACTATGCCATTCTGGTATTGCTGGCCAGCTATGGGCTGCGTGCCAGGGAGATCGCGGCCCTCTGCCTGGACGACTTCGACTGGAAGCACGCCCAGGTCAGTATTCCCATGCGCAAAGGTGGGCACTCGACCCGCTATCCACTCTCGGCGACAGCCGGCGAAGCGGTCATTGAGTATCTGCAGGTTCGACGCACCGACGTGGTACATCGCCAAGCCTTTCTCACGGTCAAGTCGCCCTACGCGCCCATGCAGCACGCCACGGTTTCATCGATGGTCGGCATCCGGCTACGAGCCGCCGGCATCCAGGTATCCCGAGCGGGATCGCACACCCTGCGCCACGCCTGTGTGCAGCATCTCGTCGAGGCCGACGTCCCCTTCAAGGTCATCGGCGACTACGTTGGCCACCGCAACCCGGCTTCCACATTGGTCTACGGCAAGGTGGCGCTGCACAAGCTGCGCGAACTGGTCATCGCAACCGCGGAGGACGTGTTATGACCTCCCACTGGAATGGTTTTCACAGCCCCCTCGCATCTCACATCGAACAGTACTTGCGTGCCAAGCGGGCCATGGGATGCAAGTTCGCCAACGAAGACCGCCAACTGCGTCTGCTCGACCGGTTCCTGGATGAGCAAGGCATCGACAGCATTGAGGCGATCGATGCCGGATGCCTGCAGGCCTTCCTGGTCTCCCGTCATCGCACCAACCCACGCAGCTACAACAACTTGCTGGGCAATGTGCGACGGCTGTTCGACTGGATCGTCAGTCAGCAGCTGCTCGCGGCGTCCCCTGTACAAGCCAGGGCGCAGCCGCAGACGGCCCGGCGGCTGCCTTTCCTGTTCCCGCCCGAGGCCATCCGACAACTGCTGGTCCATGCCAAGGCATTGCAGGACAACTCGCGCGCGCCGCTGCGGGGCGCCACCTACGAGATGATCTTCGCCTTGCTGGCCGGCCTCGGCCTTCGGGTTAGCGAGGTAGCCCGCCTGCAATGGGGCGACGTGGACCCGGAGCGCGAAGTCCTGGAGATCCGAAACACCAAGTTTGGCAAGGACAGGCTGGTGCCATTCGGCCCCAAGCTGGCCGCCAGGCTGCGCGGCTATTTGGTCCTACGCGAGGCCCGAGGTTATACCTGCGCGGGTGCCTGCTTCCTGTTCTCCTGGAATGGACGAGATCCCATCAGCACGAACAGCATCCGCAATACGTTCCGCGATGACCTCCTGCCGCAATTGGCTCTGGATGTCCCGGCCGGCGTCTTCGGACCGCATGTCCACGGACTGCGTCATTCGTTTGCAGTCCGAACGCTGCTGAGGTGGTATCGCCAGGGGATTGCGCCTGCCGATCGCCTGCATCACCTGTCGACCTTCCTCGGGCACCTCAACCCAGCCAGCACGGCCGTGTACCTGACCATCACCAGTGACCTGCTCAGTGCTGCCAACCAGCGCTTCGAGGTCTTTGCACCGTTGCTTGCCGAAGAGGTGGCGCCATGAAACTCCAGAGTTTTTCATCGGTCATCCATGGCTACATCCTGGACTACCTTCCCCGGCACAAGGGCTTACAGCCCAGCACTATCCGCAGTTACCGCGACAGCCTGCGCCTGTTTCTGGTCTTCGTCGCCGGAGCGCATCACCGGGGCGTAAGCGAACTGGAGCTGGAACATCTGGACTACCACGTGGTGCTAGCTTTCCTGCGCAACATGGAGGTCGAACGTGGCAACGCCATCAGCACGCGCAACCAGCGCCTGGCGGCGCTGCACGCGCTCTACGAGTACATCGGCCGCACAGTCCCCGAGATGCTACCGTCCTGCGCAAAGGTTGCGGCCATTCCGATGAAGCGCTGCCCTCTGCCGGAGATGAAGTTCCTGGCACGCGATGAAGTCGAAGCCTTGTTCGCCAGCATTCCCGCTCAGGACAGGCTCTCGATACGCGATCGCGCGCTCTTGATGCTGCTGTACAACACGGGGGCGCGTGTCTCCGAAGTGGCCCAGTTGACGGTCGGCCAGCTCGATTTGCAGTCGCCCGCCCAGGTTCGATTGCTGGGCAAAGGCTCGAAGTGGCGGACCTGCCCCTTGTGGAGCCAGACGGCGAAGGCCTTGCAAGCCATGCTGGACGAACGCGCCGCCTCCTTGGGGCCAGCCGAGTCGGTGTTCGTCGGGATGGGCGGAGCGCCGATGACCCGCTTCGGTATCTACAAGCGCATCCGCCACCTTGCGCAGGCCTGGGAGGCCTCGGCCAGGCCCTTTTCGCAGGTCCGGGTCACGCCGCATGTGTTTCGGCATACCACCGCGGTTCATCTGCTCGAAGCTGGCGTCGAGGTGAATGTCATTCGGGGCTGGCTGGGGCACGTCAGGCTGGAGACGACCAACCGGTATGCCGAAATCACCATCCGCATGAAGACCGATGCACTGGAGCTGTGCGAGCCCGTCGCTGCAAGCCTGGGACGCTCGCGCAAACCCGCGTGGCAGGACGATGCCGCAATGCTGGCCTGGCTGTCGTCCTTGTAGTCGCTACCCGCTGCTGGGCTGGGTGATTTGCTTTCGCTTCGCTTGATCGTCCAGCCTCACAACAACCATCCATCTGCCGATCGGGCGGGGATTCGCCGTCTTGGCGGCTCACCCGTTATGTCTCCTGCGACTGGGCAGAAATGCTTGATCTACGCCGGTGTCGCCGCCTTCGGACACATAAGAAAACGGGGCACATAACAGTCATTTTGTGGCGCGCCACAAAATGGCAGAAAATGGCGGCCGCGGCGTTATGCGCGAGGGAACGCTTAACGACTTGGCGGGGGTAGACGCTGGCGCCATCAATGCTGCCGTGAAAGAGGACTTCGAACGCCAACACCCGGTGTTTGGCATCGAGAAAGATCACACCGAAGACTTCATGCTCTTGTTGCACAAGATGCAGTTTTAGGTAGGAGGCCACGGTGTCAGGTGATGTCAGGTTGGGGCCGCGGGTGAATAGCCGACGATCCAGAATATGCAGCGCTTCGTCGATCAGCTGGTTTTCTTGGACGATACGATCGGCCTCGAAATCCGAGCTCTCGATCAAGGTGAATTGGGTGCTCATGGCGGTACCTCCGAAGGGAACAATCAGGGGTACACGCCCGAGGGGAGTGGTGTCCCCGAGGTGGATGTAGAGTCGCGGGCATTAGCCGATGACGCGCTGTTTACAGCCGAGTGAATCGATGGCGTTGACCGTGTAGGTGTGAACCACAACTGTCGCAGGGCAACGGGGAAAAGGCTTTTATGCCCCAGCCGGCTTCGGGATCGAAGTCGGCACTGATGGGCAGCAGCCGAACCAGTCCTCGATGGATGCCGGCGATGCGTTTCTCAATTTCATCCGTCGTGTAATAGAGCGATAACGTGCTGTAGTCCTCGTAAGCAGTAGCGAACAGACAGTCGTCGCAAAGCCAGAAGGATTCCATGTCGGTTCTCCTGTGCTATTGAAGAAAAGGCGCTCGAGGGAGCGCCTTGATGTGGAACATCGTTGACTGTTCAGGCGGACTGAACGGTACGGGTGGCATCACGGCGGGCCGTGCGGGGAGTGGGTAAAGGTTCAGGTTCGACCTGAGCCTCTGTTGGTTCGTCGGTCCCCTCAGCTTCGGCCTCAGCCGATGTTGGAGATGGCTCACTGTTTGGCGCTGGCTCAGCAGGTGCTGTTGCTTCCTGCCTGGCGGGCGCTTTGTATTCGAACGTGCCGTTGACCTTGATCCAGTCGATGAACAGCAAACGACCTTTCAGACTGGCGCCTGGTTGGCCTTGTTTATCGCCTTTCTCGTAGAGAAATGGATCGATCCACAGGTCGCCGATACGGAACGACAGCAAGACCTTTTTCTCGGCGTTGACAGCGTCCATGTAGAGACGAATCAAACGTTCAGCTTCGCCTCCAGCGACCTTGCAGTCGAAGCGGGTGTACTCCACGGCATCGGTGGCACCGTGCAGGGCGGCGATATCGCAGGCCATGAAGGGTTGGCCGCGACGGACTTGTACTTCACGAACACGGTTGAGGTAACCGATACCGGTGGTGTGCAGATTGAAGTAAGTGGTCGCTTCTTGGGATTGGTTGGCGTGGGCCATGGTGGTTCTCCTGTTTCAAGGGAAAACGGCGACGCACAGGCCCTGACGGGGAAGTGAGCCCCCGTCAGGGTGGGTAAGGTGAAGTCGAGCGATGAACGACTCGCCACCGGCAAGCCGATGACGATCAGAACGATGCGTCTGGGGGAATAGCTGTGCAGCAGAAAAACGTCTGAGGTGGTGATCCGCAGGCATGGGGTAGTGGGCATTCATCACCGCTGAAGCGGTAACCGCGCGAGCTTCCGAACGCTGATCGCACTTGGGTAAACCACCACGAACGTGGCGTAGCCTTGAAGGTTCTGGCTACCTGGGCTGGGCTGTCAACGACAGCGAACCACGCCCTTGGTATAAGCCTGTCATAGGGGAGCGTCAAGACGCTGCAACCCGATTTTTTAAGGCCGGAATACAATGGCAGTCACTGGATTGAAGAAAGTGAAGAGTGGGCCTGGCGGGGTGCCAGGCGAGGAACAGAAAAGCCACCTTTGGCGGTCTTACGCAGTCGACAAGCTCCTCGCAAAACTTGGTTTAACTGCGCCATGATTCGCCAACCGACCCTTGTCGTGGCCTGGGTCGGAAGCTGCTGGCACGCATCCGCGCACAAAGGGTGCCCAGTGTTTCCCCGGCGGGCTCCGGGACTGAATACGATCGTCGAAGCGGATGACCGCTATTGCCTGGCAGAGGCAACAGTGGTCATCCGCCACCACAATCAGGTCGAGCACAAAATGGGAGTGAAATTCCGCAGAAGAGAAGGCTCCGAACTCGAAGAGTCCGACCGAGCTACCCGGAGCGAATCGGTCTTGGGTCGCCGTTGGCGGTGATCCGAAGCTACTACAGCAGAGAGGGTGGGATCACGTCAAGGCAGAGGACGCACCCAGCGGTCCCTATAGCGAATGCGAGCGAATGAGCTCACTTGTTGCCAAGATGAGTGGCCAATTGTTCGACAGTTGCCAGGATAAAGGCGCGGTCACTTTCTTTCAGTCCGCGCAGCAGACCCGCGATCATCTGGCCTTGATCATTGGGACGATTGCTCGACTCCGTCAGCAGTTCATCCATCCGGCAGTCGAAAATGTCTGCCAGTTGCATCAGCTTGACCACAGAAAGCTCCACTACACCCCGCTCCAGGCGCGATATGGCTTCACTGCCGATCCCCATGCGCTCAGCCACCTCTTCCTGGGTCAGATTACGCTCGGTCCGGTGTTTCGCGATCATGCGCCCGATTTGGGCTTGGGTTGGATGTTTATGTGCCAAGTGATGAGTTCTCCAGTTCAACCCGAATGGTTGAGCAAAGACCCATTGACATGAACATCCTTAACGGTTGAGTATCGACTTATTGGGTTGTTATATTGGCTGAAATCGCTGTGTAATGCGACGTGGGTTCTATTCCTCCAGGAATCAGAGTCCAGGGTGGCCCGTGAGAATGAATGGTCTGATAGGGCCAAGCTGAGGAATGGTTGAGCATGGAAGAGGAGAGCAAGGACGTCATGGATCTGATCTGGGATCGAACACTGGAGCTGTTCATCAAGATTCATGATTGCCCTGATAACCCCGAACACTTCGACAGCCTTGTCCGTTGGCTCAACGAAAATCCTGCTCACCTGAAAGCGTTCAACGAACTAGGGCAGATATGGATTTCGACCGGCATCGCCTTGGCCCGTGAAATCGGACGACCGCTAGACGAGTTGGAGAAGGATCAGGCGCCGTTGATGATGCACTGACAACACCCCCGGGGTTCATGTGAACGCCAATGGCGCCTCATGGACGACGCGTACCTTTGCTGATCGGCACAGTGCCTTTGCAGTCCGGGTACTGGGAGCATGACCAGAACGGCCCTGATTTTCCCTTACGCCTGAGCATTGAGGCATTGCAATTGGGGCAAGCCGGCCCGGCTTCGACCGGTACCGACAAAGTGAGCGCTCCGCAGTTTGCGATCAGCTGCGTAATCCAGTGCGCCTGATTGGCAACGAATGCATCCAAGGTCAGACGTCCCGCTTCGATTTCATCCAGAGCCTGCTCCCAGATTGCTGTCATACCCGGATCCGCGACTGCAGCGGGCACCGCCTCGATCAGGGTATGGGCCGCTGCGGAGGCCATCAAAGCTCGTTTTTTCTTCAACAAATAACCGCGATCAATCAACCCCTTAATGATACCGGCACGTGTGGCTTCGGTGCCGATACCGGTGGTGTCCCGAAGTTTCTGTTTCAGGCGTGGATCGTTGACCAGCTTGGCCACATTTTTCATTGCCTTAATAAGATCGCCCTCGGTGAGCGGTTTGGGCGCAGCGGTGCGCATGGATTTGAGTTCGACGTTGTCCACTGTGCACTTCACACTCTGTTGTAGAGCGGGCAACACCTGGGATTTTTGACTGGGTTCATCGTCTTCGGTGCTGTCGGAGAGCAAGCCTTTCCAGCCTTGGACGAGGATCCGTTTGCCAACAGCAGTCAAACGCTCGGCGCCGCACTCCAGTTCGACCTCGGTTCGATCAAACTCGTGATGCGGCAGAAATTGCGCTAGGTAGTGGCTACGAATCAATTCGTAGACTTGGCGCTCTTGTTCAGACATCCGCCCAAGGTTCGCCGGCTCAGTGGTGGGGACGATGGCGTGGTGCGCGGTGAACTTGGCATCGTTCCATGCTCGTGAGCGCAATGATCGATCGATGCTTCCGAGCGCTGGGCGTAACGCGGGATCCATTTTAAACAGGGCATCGAATACCGCGGCGACCTCGTTGAACATGCTCTCTGGCAAATAGCGGCAATCGCTGCGCGGATAGCTGGTGGCTTTGTGGGTTTCATATAAGGCTTGGGCGATGTTCAGGGTTTCCTGAGCGCCGAGTCCCAACTTGCGTGAACAGACTTCTTGCAGTGTGCTCAGGTCGAAGGGCAGGGGTGGCGCTTCGCAGAAATGCTTAGTCTGCAGCGAGACTACGGTGGCGGTCTTGCTGCTAAAAATCGCTTGGACGGTCTGGCTGGCAAGGGCCTGCTGCAGGCAGCGACCGGCTTCATCACGTCCTGAGCTGGGTGGTAACCACGATGCGATGAAGGGTTGCCCCATTGAGGACAGGTGCACATCCACCACCCAGTACGGCACAGAGACGAAGCTGGCAATCGCGCGGTCTCGTTCAACCACCAAGCGCAAAGTGGGCGTTTGGACGCGTCCAACCGACAGCACGCCGTCATAGCCCGCCCGCCGTCCTAGGAGGGTAAACAAACGACTGAGATTCATACCAATCAGCCAATCGGCGCGGCTGCGGGCGAGGGCTGAGTGATAGAGCGGGAAGGTCTCCTGACTGGACTTCAGCGAGGACAGTGCTTTGCGAATCGATGCCTCGTTGAGTGCGGATAACCAGAGGCGCTCAACAGAACCACGATAGTTGCAGAGCTCTAGTAACTCGCGGGCAATCATTTCACCTTCGCGATCGGCGTCGGTGGCGATGACGACGGTGGTAGCTTCGCTGAGCAGGTGTTTGATGATTTTGAACTGCGCGACAGTCTTGGGTTTGACCTCAACCCTCCACTGCTTGGGAATGATCGGCAGATCATCCAGCGACCAGGTTTTGTACTGATCGCCATAGGCTTCAGGTGGGGCCGTTTCCAGCAGGTGACCGATACACCAGGTGACGGTTGTCTCGCGTCCAATCAAGCAACCATCGCCACGTCGGCTGGCTTCGAGAACCTTGGCGATGTCACGACCTTGGGAGGGTTTCTCGCAGAGAAAGAGACGCATAGAACTGCTCCGGGTTGAGTTCGGAGCAGCGTTGTTGGAAACAGCAGTGGCAAGCTATGAGAAACCTGAATGGCAGGTTCCTCATATTAGTCGGTGAGGGCAGTTTTGATTGGGGGTGAGGCTACTATCTTGTAATCACGTGGACGACAGTGCTTCACGAGCAGCGAGTAATGACAGGCCAGGAACTTCGCGCAAAGGCGCAATTTTTATGCCTCCAAGTTAGTCATGCCGATGGTGGCTGCCCTCTGCGCTTTTTGGACTTCGACGCAGGCGAGCTGGCCTGGTCTGTAGCCTGCCCGACGGGAGCCGCAGACGAGGCTGATTCACTTGAGCGCTCCCGCATGACCACTTTCTGCACGCGATGAGGCAGGATGCCGACACGACGCGCCTCGATCTTGAAGGTGACCCGCGCATTGTCTTCACTGTCCTCCCACTCATCGCGCACGGTGCGGCCCTCTACCAACACGCGCATGCCTTTCTGATACAGCGTGCTCCAGTGTTCAGCCTCGCGGTGCCAGAGCTCGACCGGCGCCCAATAGCCGCCTCGATCTTCATAGCTGCCCTCGCGTGGCACGGGGTTGTCGAAGTACACATTCAGCCGCAGCAAACGCCGTGGCTCGTCATTGCCTGACGGAAATTCCTGGAACTCTGGCGCACTGCCGATATTGCCTTCGCCGACAAAAAAAGTACTCATCGTGATACCTCTACTGCGGTTGTGAATTGGCGCAGCAGCCGTTCGGCACTGTCCATTTTGATCGCGCAGGTTGAGGCCTGGCGGTAGAGCGAATGCACCACGCTCATCTGTAAGTTCAGTGCAATGCGCTCGCATTCGAAACGGTGCAATCCCTCGCGTACGGCTTGCGGCAAGGCCTTGTTGGAGGCCTGGCGTTCCCAGACCGCAACGCCCATACGGGCGAAGTCACGGGTGCGCCATCGCAAAAAGGTGCTGCCCGCAGTGGTGTTTTGCAGCACCATTCGAATATCCAGCAGCGAGTAAGGCGGTTGTCCGGCCTGCTGCACCACAGCGTCCATCAGACGACGTAACTGCGCCTCGGTTTCCCTCGCCACCTGCGCCAGGTATTCCAGTTCCCCCTTACCTTTAAAAGGTTTTAAAAGGCCTTTTAGGGAGGTAGCGTGTTCGAGCTGTCGATAGGCATCCGGTGTGAGTGTTTCGAGGGGGATTAGCTGAGTCGAGATAATGGGTTTCATGCTTCGTCCTCCGGCTCATCTACTGTCGCAGATGGCTCTATCGCGTTCTCCGCCGACGCGTCAGTGTCATCTACCGCCCCAGCACCCCGACGAACAATAGGTGGCGCGAACTGGGAGCGGCGATGCCCCTCAAGGATGTCTGTAGGGGGGAGACCCATTCTCTCGATTGCCGCCAGAGCACGAGCGTTGTTCGCCGCCATGTCATCACGGGTGACGCCAGCATGCCGATAGCGCTGGGCCTGGCCGAACAGGCTACGCAGCAAATGGGCACCGTCGTCTATCCAGGCTTCCATGTCTCGGCGACCAATCAAGGCGGTGTGATGAGCCAACAGGGTGTGGCGCACCAGCGTGTCGTAGTCAGTCAGCAGGTAGACGGCGAGGAAGCCCAGTTGGCTGCCGATGTACAAGGGTAAGGTGACGGGGTGGATGTTGAGGTTATCGCTCATGTCGATCTGCGTCGGCAGCTCTTGTCTGATCCGGTCCAACTGCCGGGTCAGTTCCAGCATCCCAGCCTTGGCCTGCATCAATTTTTCTTCGAGCTGCACGATCGCCCAGTCGGCATAAGGATCGTCCTGCGCTGCGGCCTGTTTGATCAGGTTAGTGACGCTGATGTAGCCCGCCATACCCATGATCGAGTGGACGCCTTCGCGTGCGGTTCGACCTTGCCAAATTCGGGCGGCGTGGTGGGTATGCAGTGTCAGGGTGATGCTGCTGCGCAATGAGCCAAGGTTAAGCTGATAGTGATCGGCCACGGTGTCGTCCTCGCATAGGCTTGGACGGGAAGTTGCGACAGATGAAGGTAAAGGGCATCCGAAAAGCTGAATGCTGTCTGTTCGATTTGGTTCGAGACGGTTGATTTTCGAGACGCTCGTCAGTGATGCCAGTGGCATCAAATCTACTGACGTCCAGGGCGTTTGCTACGCAGCTGGCGTAGTTCATCCAGGCACGCTTGGGCGAGGGCAGAGGCGGGTTCGCCCTTTTTCCCAAGCTGGCGCGGGGGAGCGGGTGGCGGTTCTGTCATGGGTAACGACTCAGCCTGACCTGCCCAAGGGCGGAAATCGCCCTTCAGCGCCCGCTGGATCAGGCCCATCAGATACGCCGCCGGTTTGCGGACGCTGCCTGCCGCACACCGCGCGGCCGCTTCGTTGAGCACAGCCTGCCGATCCGCTGGTTTCAGCTTGTTCAGCGTCACGGTGACGGCCTGCCGCTCGCTCGGACTCAGGTGCAGCGGATTAGGCCAGTGCAGGTTGTCCACCGCTGGGGTCGCGCGCGGTACAGTACAAATACATTCTTTTAATACAGTACAGGCAGTGTTCGGGTTCCGAACGCTGCCGGAAACCTTGGCGTTCAGACCCGGTTCGGAATCCGAACGAGGTTCCACACGATTCCGAACGCGGTGATCGCCAGCCAGTTCGGAATCGTGTACCGCTTCATCGGTCGCCTGATCTAATCCTTGCTGGGTTAGATGTTCGCTCCAACTGTCGAGCCGGGTGGGGATTCGACCCAGATCGATATTCGTGTCTTGGCGAATTTCTCCCAAAACATGCTGAGCGACAATTCGCACAGCCTTGGTCGCATGAGAGAGGGTGTGTCCAACCAGCTCCAGATATTCCTGATCCAGCTCCATTGCTTCGGCGGGGGTTAACGGTTCATCGTGCAGGACGTAAAGAGAACCTTGTAGGCGTCCGCTGAGCTGATCGCGACCACGGCTTACCAAACTAAGCCAGCGCGTCAACCTGAGCATCGTCAAGACGCGAGCGATGGTTTCCCGGGAAGCTGATGCCCCATAGGGTACGCTCGATAGGTAAGGTTGCAAATCTTCATAGCGCGGTGTGACCACTCCCTGGCCTTGCAGCATGAATCGAAAGACTTGCCAGGCATTACGTTCCAACGGCGTCAGCCGATCATCCAGCAGCAGGCGACGCGGCACGACTTCGTGTGATTGGCCACTGAACAGAAATCCAGCCTGCAGCGCCTGGTTGGAAGGGGGTTCAGTGGTCGGGTGTGCAGGCCAGCGCTCACTCAACTGCTGGGTGCATTGCCGCAGAATACGCTGCCAGCGACTGGAGGGGACGGTGTTCATGTTCCGTTGCTGTAATGGTCGATCTGCTGCCAAACGATGGTCAAGCTGATCTGTTGCTCCTCCGCCAACATCATCATTGCGTCGAGCTGATCCTCAGCACCTTCCTCAGCGCGTAGTTGGCACCAACGCTGCCAGAGTGCATGTTCCTGCGCTTCGCTCAAGCTCTGGGGGCGGCCCTTACGGGTTTCTATCTTGAGCAGCCGTCGGCGCAGGGCGGTCTCCGAATGCGCCAAGCCGAAGCACTGATACATGATTGTACTGCTGGCACCGAGCTTGAGCGCTCGGTTGATCAGGCGCTCATTCTGTTCGTCGCGTTCGGCCTGGTCGATCAACCGATGCAGCACCGGCGAATCAATCTTGATCTCAACCCAGGGGACGGTGGCGTGGGCCAGGCGTGACAGCGTGCTGGGCGGTAAGGATTGCAACAGGTAAATGTCCTCTTCACCCAGCCCGAGTGCCTTGCAGCGTTGCAGATTACCCAGGCGCAACTCGTGAAGGACCTGCGTCAACATGGCCTGGTTGAGCACATTGAAGGACAGGTTCATGGCAACTCCTTAGGTGAATCGTCTTCATGAGTAAGCGTTAGGTCAATCAGACGACGGGCCAGACGGATCAGGCGATACAGTTTAATTAACAAGCTGTCGGGCAATCGCTCCAGTCCTACGTCCATGGCGGGACGATCGGCCAGCGGGAGCTGATAGACCCCCAATAGCAATTGCCCGAACAGGGCTGAGGGCAGTTGCTTCCGGTCCTCCCAGTTCACATCGTCTTGAGCGCGCAATAGGGCCAGGAGCAGAAGATGAACGCCCGTCGAACGAGGTGTCGCAAGATCTGCCCGCTCCATATCTAGAGCAAAACCCAATCCTTGCTGCTGATCGATGATGCTCTCGGGACGTCCGGCATAGGCTGTCAGTTCCCGAGCCAGACCGGCGATGGCTAAGCGCAGTTGTTCGGGGGTATCCAGTGTTGGTGCGATGATCCAGATGTCGTCGATCGGACAGGTTGCGACGGTTTTTGTTGGTTCGGAGGCAGTGGCGCGATCAATCTGTCCGCGGATCTGCTGGACACGTGACGGAGGGCTGACTGCTGATACGACATTCGTTACGGGCAGCGTGAGCTGTTCCTCTCGCGCTGTTTCGGTCTGCGTCCAGGTTTCAGCTGATTTGGGATGCGGCTCGGGTGGAGGAGGCTCGGCCGCGGGCTCATCGGCGCTCGGCAGAGGGTTGTTCTCCGATGGCGTGACGACAACGCCGGACGTCCGAATAGCCTGTTGGGTATCGCCAAGCTCCAGGGTCAACATGCGGTAGGACTGTCCGAGTAAGCGGCTCATGCGTTCGAGCAGTTCATCCTGGATTTGCTCAAGGTCGAAGGACTCTGGGTCGGCATCGAATTGCCCTAGGGTATCGAGCCAAAACTCGGGAAAAGCGATGGCGTCGGTTGGATAACGATTCCAGGTTCGTTCAGCCTGGCTACGCAGACCAATCAGACGTTCAATTTTTGGTTTTCCCAATCCGGCATACAGGGTTTGTGGGATGACGGGCAGTAAATGTTCAAGGGTGTCTAGCATCCGGCTGATGTGCGACTGCGAAATCGGATAGCCACCAGCGGCAAGACGTCGTGCCAGCTCACGTTGCGAGAGTGTTGCGCCATCTGATTCAAGCATGGCCTTGAGTTTGGCCACTGCCTGAGCACGCTCTATGAAGGTGAGCTGACCGTGTAGATCGCTTTCGGCCAGATGACCGAGTAGCGCGCTGATTTCATCGGTCCAGGGTCGAAACAGGCAATGGATGCGGAAGAAACGCTCGTCGCGGGTTTCCTGCCACAGCTCGCCGAGAATCGCCAAGCGCGTATTGCCGCCGTTGCGGATGATGAAGTGAGTTTCACCCGGGCGGCGGGTTATCGGTGGAGGTTGGTCTAGCCCGCGTTCACGGATGGAGGCCTTTATGTCGTTATAAAACGGATTACGGATGAAGCGCGGGTTGTGTTCGTAGGGCCGTAACTGCTTCAGAGTGATCAGCATAGGCGTATCAGTGAGTGGATCGGACAGCCGCTCCATTTCTGGACCGCGAGGGAAGTGGTCTTGGTGCAGTTTTTTGGTGATTTCCTCCTGAGTGAGCTTCTTCATTGGAGCAACCTCAATTAACGCCGGGTGCGCAAATGGTCACCGACCTCGAACTTAACGATCTCAGCTGTTCCCGAACCTTCGAAATACCGAGACATTTCCGCGAGAAACCAACCCATGGCCGAGCGCCCACGCTGCAAGCGAAAGACCACGGTGCAGTATTTCTCGCTAGATGGTTGATCTTGTCGAATGGATGGCTGAACGATGATGGGAAATTGATCCAACATCAAAAGACTCCTCGCCAAACACTGTTGGCCTAAAGGTTGAACAAACAAAATGATTTGGCGCGAAATACCGTCTTCGGAGTTCGCCTTATCGAACCTCTGCGTATCTACTGATCCTAGAAATCGCTTCGCGCCATTCCGGAAACAACTCGATGGCCAGCGCTTGCATGGTTTTCAGCACTGAGTGCGAGCGTCGTTCATGTGACTGGCGAGTCTCGATTCGGTGGGCTGGTAGACCAAGGGAGGCGGCATTGAGGTAAGCCACTCGGTCTGGAACTATGGTGTTTAAAACTGAGATTGTGGGAGCTTCAGTGAAGGCCTCGTGCAGGCCACGGATGATCATTCGCGTGTCTACTCGGATCCTATTTACCTGGTTCAGCAGTAGTCGCAACGGTGGCAGCGTAATACCCACGTGACGAAATGCTTCGAGGTCAGTGAACAGTCTCAAAGTGCCGCGACGCAGTTCGCGGGCGGCTAGCATTTCCGGTGTGATGGGGGAGAGGGCGATATCGCACGCCAGAATGGCCATCTCCAGCAGCACACTGCGTGCGCCTTGGGTGTCGATCAAAAGCAGGTCATAACGGGGGCGAAAATCGTGGAGCAAATTGCGCAGCCGTAATCGCCCGTCAGGAGCATGTAGCAGTAATGTACTTAACTGGCCCTGAGCGTCATTGGAGATGATCAGGTCGAGTCCTGCAATCACGGTCTTGGAAACAATCTGTGCAGGCGTTGTTAAGTTGAGTGCAATGAGCTCGTACGCGCCAGCGACAGCTTTCTGGCTCAAGGCGTAATAGCTGGAGAGGGTGGGTTGGCTATCCAGATCGAGCAGTAGGACGCGTAGACCCGCATCTGCCAGCAGACCGCCGAGATTGGCGGCTACTGTCGTTTTGCCCACTCCACCTTTGGTAGACACCACTGATACCACACGCATGGCATCAGGCCTGCTGCGCCAGACGCTGATTGATCCATTGTTCGATCTCCAGCGAGTCCCAGCCGACTGCGCGAAGTCCTATGCGTCTGGCTTGGGGGAATTTTCCTTCCTTCATCAAGCTGTAGATGTGTGCACGCTTGAAGCCGGTTTTACGCTCCACCTCCTCACGCCGCATGATGTGACGCTCGATTTGAGGATGAGTTGCTTCAACGGCGGGTGAAGTTTGGCTGGCCATTATGGTCACTCCTGGCGTCGATTGGCGCGTGGTGGGCAATGACCCGTAGTTAATAGCAGAACACCGAGGAAGTCATTGCACTGCAATCGAGCGCGTTGCATTGCAGTGCAATGATTGGTTCAGGAGTTTTTTTTGAGAGCGCGATTGGCTGCCGCGAACTTTTCATCTAACGTTCGTTTGCTGAGACCGGGAATGTCATTGTGGCGCGCGGTTAAAGCATCGACGATTGCGGCTTGGCTTTTGAACACGGAAAGAGGTTTGCCTGCGGGCGAAACGTCCAAGAGGGTATTGATCAAGGCACCTATGATCTGCAGGTAGGTGTGTTCACTTCGATCGCTGAGTTGCCCCTGCGTCTTGACCAGCGCTTTAAGACTTTCCTGCTCAAATCCCAGGGCCTGAAGGTCAACTTCGATATTTTGGAGTTGACGTTGCAGATCATCGCGCTCTCGCAGGAGGGCGTCCCGCTCGGCCTGAAGTGCAAAGTAAACGCCTAGGCTGATTTTGTCTTGTGGGTCATCGTTCGACTCGAACAGAAAGCTTGGCCTCTGATCGGGATAGTAAACTTGCATCCATTGGCGTAGATCAGCGTGTCGTACTGTCAACAAAGTGGGTTCTACGGGAGTACCCAGGGGGACCGAAATACCGAAGCAGCCATACGATAACTCGCCATTGCGAACGGCGTCATAAATTATATCGGTATTGGCCTGTAGGCACGGCCAATGAGGAAACATAATCCTGAGCTTTTCCGGACAGGACCAAGCCGCTCTCACGATCTGTGCTTCGTAACGAATGAGGTTGCACCAACGCAATGCCGCGTCGATGGGACGATAGAAGATTTTAGCCTGCGGATTAAAGTTATTTGACATATGCGGACGGACCTCCATTTCTAATGGAAAGGCCTCTCGCGCATCCCTATCTTGCCTACCCGCTGGGAAAACTGCTGGCAGTAACTGTTTTATTGGGACCTTCTGCTTGATGAGGTCATTCCATTTATCCAAATCCTAAAGTGATGCCTTTATTCTTTAGGGTCTCCTTCTAGGTAGACGGGCGGGATCGCACCGCAGGGATTTACCGTTGATTTTTCGGCTAATTGCCGTATTGGATCCCAGTGGGGGGGACCATCTTTTTCATTGTGGGTTCACGCCGTCAGTCGCAATTTCATTTGGGCTGAAATGCCCAAGTACGCTGATTCTCCGGTTCAAACTACGACGGAGTTGTTCTTTCTGGTGAAGACGAAAGGTACCGAGAGCTGGTATTTCCGCTTTCTTGGGCGGGCAAGCAGCGTCGTGTATCGCTCGGTACTTACCTGAAAATAGCTTTGTGCGATGCTCGCGTTCTGTGTGATATCGCCAGGGCGCTGGTCGCGAAGGATATCTATCCCTGCGATCAGTGACACCTTGAGCGCAATGCCAAACTGTTGGCCCTGCAAATCACCGTCTGAGCGTTGTTTTAGCATCGATATGATGCATGTCTTAGGTCCAGAAGGTTGGGCGGAAGACTTGACGTCGTGGCATTCGAGGAGTCCAAGCTGTGATGTTTCGGTCGTCCCAACTTTTTCGGTCTGCCGTCGCAGGGCTTAAGCAAGATCGGCCGCAGCACCTTTGAATGCCAATGCCAAGATCATGTCTGAAAAGAGCGCTACGTGCTTGTTTTAGACCTGACTGCTCGTTACCTTATCCAGACGTGTTGACTAGGAGATCGCGCTCGATGCCCAACGCCTTGCTCTCCCAGCATGCCGACACCCCGGCGGTGGCTGGCGTGTTCTGCACCTTGTCCTTCTTGCGCACCCCTGCAGCCCCCGATGCTCCGGCTCGTCGATTGGTCAGTCGCACGCTGCAGCAGCCGTTCAGCCGCACCACCCGGTTGTTCGGGACCCGGGCCTTGAACAATGAAACCACCGGTCACGCCGATGCGGTGACCGTCGCCGGCCTGACCGGCCAGCCGCTGTCGCTGCACACCGCCGATGGAGATGCGACCCT
>NZ_QODI01000008.1:306544-316701 GCF_009935975.1 Pseudomonas sp. Q1
GAAGCCTTGGGCATCACCGATTTGAATGGTGGCGCGCTCTTCAAGCTGAGTTCGGAATAAGACATAGGGGCCAGCACCCTACCGGCAAGGTCAGGTGTTGCACTCAGTTTTTGCCGCCGCCGTCCGTTAGGCCAGAAGGCACTTTGGAAACGTTAAAAAGATTTTTTTATAACGGATGAGGCATTTTTGCTAATCATCTTCTACTTTGGACTAGGCACGCGTTTCGCTTCTAAGGTCCTAGGGCACTAAATCTACCTCTCGGGACCTGTTCTGGGACGCATCAGCTAGAGAGTTAAGGTCTGTACAGCATACCGGCTCTATTGGCCAGTTTCAGGTTTGGAGGTGGCTCTGCTCAATGAGGGGGCTTTCATCACCCCAAAACAACAGAGCGCCTGCTTTCGGCTGACCGAGGAGGCCGGACTCAGTTCGTTCACGATGGCAATCAGCTGTCATTAGAAGCCATTCGGTAAAAAAGCAACACCTGATTTGTTAAGGCTTTATGTTTAGATCAAGGACTTGATAGTGGATTTGGCGGCATTTGGCGTGGTGCGGTGCGACAGCCTCCTTGTTTAACGCTTAGGCTTTTTACGTGCTGCTCAGCAGCAAGCGGCAGCCTAGCTTTAAAAGGATATCCGTATAACCCGACCCAGGAGCTTCGGAGGATTTATGACTTATAATTTTGCGGCCCCCACTGGAAGTGAAAACCAACCATTTTTTACGTTACCTTCGTTACCCAAAGGCGGCGGAACCCTGGCGGGTAACACGGGCGTGCTATCGGTGGGCGGGCCAGACGGTAATGCCGGCTGGCAAATCCCACTTTCTCACTTTCCCGTACCAACGGGCCCCCTGACCTGCAAGAGCGCTGTTTTTCAAGCCACCCTCCCTGATTCAAAAGGGAGTCAATGGGCAGCGGCGGGGCTATTAGTTAATCCCGCCGCCCTGCCTGAGTGCTGCTGAAGCGCCAATGCAAACAGCAAGTTTCCCTGAGTTGGCTGTTTCCTTCTGGAGGCGCGACCCAGCACGCCTTGTTGGTTTTAAGAACGACACTGCTCGTTGCCTTATCAGACATGTTGACAGGAAGGTCGCGCTCGATGCCCAACACCTTACTCTCCCTGCATGCCGACACCCCCAGGGTGGCTGGCGCGTTCCGCACCCTGTCCTTCCTGCGCACACCGCAGGCCCCCGAGGCCCCGGCCCGTCGGCTGGTCAGTCGCGCGCAGCAACACCCGTTCAGCCGTACCACCCGGCTGTTCGGGGCCCGGGCCTTGGACCATGAAGCCACCGGCCACGCCGATGCGGTGACCGTCGCCGGCCTGACCGGCCAGCCGCTGTCGCTGCACACCGCCGATGGAGATGCGACCCTCACCCTCACCGATGCGGCGGGCCGATCGCTGTGGTCGCGCAATGCCCAGGGCACCGTCAGCGTGCTGCACTATGACGCGGCCCCTGCCGGCGGCCGGCCGCGGTCGCTGACCGAGATCGCGGCCGGCGCTTCCGCCGGTCGTGTCCGCGAACAGTACGCCTATGTGCCTTTGCACGAGACACCGTGGAAAAATTTGAATCTGGCAGGCGGCCTGTCCGAACACCGCGACAATGCCGGTATCCACCGTCCACTGAGTGCCTCGGTGATGGGCCAGCCGCTGGCCGCCGAGCAGTGCCTGCTCAAGCCGGAGGTGGACCTGCCAGACTGGGGCCGCCACACCGAGGCCGACACGGAGGCGCCTTTGCGCGTCAGTGGCCGCTACGATGCGACAGGCGCACCGCTGAGCACCACGAACGCGGCGGGTGTCACCACCCTGACCGATTACGCCATCAATGGCGCAGTGGTGCAAACCCGCCTGGCCTACACCGAAGCCGGAATACCCCAGGAGATCGTCACCCTCCAGGCCATCCGCTATCGGGCCGACGGGGTGGTGCTGTCGCAGCGCGCCGGCAACGGTGTCATCGACACCTATGAGTATGATCCACGGACCCAGTACCTGACCCGGCACCTGACGGCCCGTCCAGCCGGACATCCGGAGGGCGCCTTGTTGATCAGCGACCTGCACTACCGCTACGATGCAGTGGGCAACATCCTCAGCCTGGACGACCAGGGGGCCGACCCGCAGTGGCATGCCAATCAGCAGGCCACGGGGTTGCGAGAGTACGCCTACGACACGCTGTATCGGCTCACCCACGCCACGGGCCGGGAACGCAGCCCAGTGTCGCGCTACTACCCTGGAGAGACGAGTGCGGGCAGTGTCTGGCGGCCCTACAGGGAAACGTACCAGTATGATAACGGCGGCAACCTGACGGCGATCCACCATGTCGGGGGCGCCGGCGACCGCACCCGTGCGCTAGACGTCGCGGCGGGCAGTAACCGAGCGCTGGCGGCCGAGCACCCCCTGACCCCGGACACGGGCTTCTGGGCCGGGGGGCTGCAAAAGCAGTTGACCAACGGCCGGCCGCTGCACTGGTACGCCGACAACCAATTGCGCCAGGTCAGCGCGGTGAGCCGCGATGAGGCGGCCGACGATACGGAGCGCTACCAGTATGCCGACGGCGGTACGCGGACGCGTAAAATTAACACGACCACCGTCAACGGCAGCCTCCAGATCACCTTGACCACCTATGCCGGCGACTGTGAAATCCGCCAGCGCCGGCTGGCCGGTCAGACAGCCCCGCAGAAACACCTCGTCATCACCCAGGCTGGCGAGGTGCGCCTGGTGGAGGACCGGCTCAGCGGCCAGGCCCACTTGCGCTACAGCTTCAGTGACCATCTGGGCAGTGTCGGGGGCGAGACCGACGTGACTGGCCGAATCGTCTCGCGGGAGGAGTACGCCCCTTATGGCGGCACCACCGGCAGCGATGAGGCGGCGACCGAGGTTAGCAACTTGACCCAGCGGACCCTGCGCTACTCAGGCAAGGAGTTGGACGCGACGGGGCTGTATTACTACGGTTGGCGGTATTACCAGCCGGAGCTGGGGAGGTGGCTGAGTGCCGATCCCGGAGGGTTGGTAGATGGGACGAATTTGTTCCGGATGGTTAGAAATTGCCCCTTAATGTTTCATGATAATACGGGTAGGTATCCGAAAAGCGCGCACTATATTTGGCTGGGAAAAAAAGAAATCGCTGCCAACGCCATGAGCAATATAATACATTTTAAATTTAATAATTCCGATTACAAGGTAAACCTCTGGAGTGATGCGCCGGAAAAACTCAAGAACAACCTAATCGAGCGTGGCTACAGCAAAGAACTTTTCAAAAAAATAAACATTCAAGCCCCAATTGGACTTTCCACTGAACTAAGTTCAGCCGTCGCCCGAGAATCATCAAATACGCCGTTCGCGAATTACGCTGCTGCTTCAGACCTTCTGCGACTAGGCGTTCTGGAAAAATTTGGAGGCGGGATTTATATGGATGTTGACGTGATGGTCGCCGGTAGGCTAGGGGAAATAAAGTCTCAGCGTATGAGTAGTGCTGGGCCCTCTGATGTGCTGATTCATCAAGAACTATGGGAAGGTAGAGCGCGCATTTCAAACGCTGTAATAGTCGCAAAGGAAAAAGCTAATAGCTTAAAAAGAATGATCAACTATGCTACAGCGCCTTACCGAGGAAAGCTATATGACATGGGGGTTGGGCGTTTTGCAGGCAAGGACGGACTAAGTGTTAAATTCCAACAGGCGCCCTATCATTCAGTCTCTGTCGATGATGTCATGTGGATCCTAAAAAGAACCATCCCTAAGGTTCGTCATGAGTTGACCATTCTTGCCACTGGCCCTGGGATGATTGATTCATGGGTTCAAGCAAGCGGTCTTAGTCCGCGCCTGCTGCCATCCAAATTCATTGGAGCGCCTGAACAGTTTGGTCAACGAGCCAATCACCCCTTGGGGAGTTGGGTAAAAGGAATGAACGGGGAAGGCTCATGGGTGTTTTCGTCAAGGAAAAGACGGGCATCATTAGGCTGACATACCGAACGATGCGGCAAGAGAGCTCTTTTGTTACGCGCTGCCATCCCCTTGCTAGCGCGCTTATTCGCGATTTACGAGAGCGTTCATGAGCGCGAGAGGTGCTCGAATATCAAAACGAATGCTTAAACTTTGACCGAAATTCTCCCTAAAAACTGTGCTTCGATCGTAAGCGACTCATAAACCACACATGGCAAAAAATGAGGTGTGTATTTAGCGCGAGATAGTCGGGGAGCAGTTCCACGGCAGCAAGGCTTCGAAGTCTTCTACCGAAGTCGCTTGCGGTAGGCGTTCAAGTACGTGGCGCAGCCACGTATACGGCTCCTGGCCGTTGGCTTTCGCCGTTTCGACCAAGCTGTAGATCTGCGCACTGGCGGTGGCGCCCTTGGGCGTGTCACTGAATAGCCGGTATAGGCGGTCGCGGTAGGGACGGCAGTTACCAGCCGCCCCCCGCACAGATCCGTACGTGCGGAGCTACCGCATACGGCTCCTGCCTCGGGTACGAGCTTACACCAATGACCGGGGCGTCTCCGGTTTCGGTGAGTGGCAACGATTCGACTTCAGTCGTCACGCGCAGACGGAGTGCTTCGGCATCGATCTTGGGCGTCAGGCGATTATGCCCCGCGGTAGGGACAAGCTGCCGATGATAGAGGCATAGCGCGGCTTTCACCAGACCCACGATGCCTGCCCCGTCTCCAGGTGACCGGTATGGCCCTTTGCGGAACCGATGGGAAGTACGGCACGACGGCTGCCCACCATCACTTCGGAAATGGAGGATGCCTCGATGGGATCGCCTACCGGCGTGCCGGTCCCATGCGCTTCGACATACACCACTTGTTCAGGGGCAACATCATACACCGCCTCCCTGCACTCCCTCTCAGGACACTTATAGAGATCAAAGAAAAACAGCCACCCATATACTCCAATTCGCGAATAAACATTCCCATACCGCAACAGAGACATGTGACTGATTGCGCATTGTCGAGCTCCACGTGAATGCGTGAATTTCCGCTCATATTCGAGGTAGCAGCATAATAAAATGCCTTCTCTTCAATATCAGCACTCAGGACCGCATATAGGGTTGCGGTAGGAATGGCAGTCACCTGCCACCCCCCGCACAGATCCGTACGTGCGGAATTATCGCATACGGCTCCTGCCTTGGGTTTAACGCCGAAGCGGGTTATGGGATCAGGATGCATTGGTAGCTCGCGCGGATAGGGAATGAACAGCCTGGCTAGCGCAGTCACGCGCTCCCAGTTCAGTCGATGTCGCTGACTCCGCCGTTTAAGGGCATATCTCCACGCTCCGATAATTTCCCGGCGAAAAGCATCCAGCCTCCGTGTATTACCGGGTACGTGGTAGTAATTGCAATAACCTCTAAACAGCTGACTCAACCACTGCCCGATCACAGGGACAGGCTCGTGCCTGCGTTTATGCAACTGCGCCCGTATTTCCTTGAGCATTGCTCTCATACGTTTGCTGATAGTCGTGCGCCCCACCACGAACATCCCGTTCTTGGTTTGACTACAGAAATGCGTGAACTCGAGGAAATCGAAAGTTTCCGGTTTCCCTTCGCCACGCTTCTTGCAGTCTTCGGCCGCGAACCAGCCAAACCGCAGCAGACGTGTTTTCTCTGGGTGTAGAGTCAGGTAGAACTGAGCGAGTCGAGCTTCCAAAGCATGGCGAAAGCTCCATGCATCTTCACGCTTTTCGAACCCAAGCACGATGTCGTCTGCATACCGCACGGCAACAATCTCGCCCTGTGCTGTACGCCCACGCCATTGTCTAATCCACAAATCCGTCACGTAGTGCAGGTAGATATTGGCCAGCAATGGTGAAATAGGCGCGCCTTTCGGTGTGCCCTGCTTCGCCGGGATTCGCTTTCCATTCTCGATAACGCCAGTACGGAGCCATCGAGCTATCAACCCTAACATTCGCCTATCTGCGATTCGGTGTTGCAAGAAGCACATCATCCATTCGTGATCGATCGTGTCAAAGAACGCCCGAATATCCACGTCCAATATCCACCGAACCCGAAAGTTCTGTATTCCCACCGACAAAGCATCCAATGCATCGTGTTGCCCTCGACCAGGGCGAAACCCATACGAGAGTCCGAGCAAATTCTGCTCATAGATCGCATTGAGCACCTGCCCTACTGCTGTCTGGACGATCTTGTCTTCCAGCGCGGTGACACTCAGCGGTCGCTCGCTGCCATCTGCCTTCGGGACGAAAACCCGTCAAACAGGTTTGGCTCGGTACCGCCCACTGTGCACTTTGTCATGCAAGGTTTTCAGTTTCTCTTGAAGATCTTGCTCGCACTCTCGCCACGATATTCCATCCACACCAAAGGCGGCGTCTCGCTTGAGGTTGTAAAAACTCTCGCGTAGTAGCTCGACCGTGACGTGGTGCAATAAAGTCGTGAACTTGACCCGGCGATCCTGCCGGGCTGCTTGACTTACAGCGGGCAACCCTGACAACGCACTAATCCGGCTCTGCGTCCGGGGCGCGGAAAGCTGCTCACTGTTCCCCTTGGCTAGCCCCCCTTTCCTCCATCGCCTCCGCCGGGCCAGGCCCATTGTTCGGCAACTTCTCAGGTACTACGGGGCTATCCGACTTCTCATTCGCGTAGACGGCAGACGCTCGGCTTGTGGCCTTTCCTGCCCCGTCTGGCTTGTCACGACCAGACACGAATGAGATCTCCCAGCTTCCGTACAGTTGACTTCCCAGCCTGCTCAGGGTCTACGACCGCGCAGGGCGTGATACATGACTTGCGATTATCGTCATGCACACTGTGGCCTTCCGCTTCGCTTAACACCGTCGCACCCCGGACTCATGATTTCGCGGCTCAATGGCTGGTCTGCTGGTTTCCCCTGCCAACGCTTCGCCGTACACCTCACGGTGCACAACGCATGACTCGGGGTCGAGGTGTTTCGCCATAACTTCTCTCGTAGGGACTTTCACCCTTTATCAACTGCCAGCTTGGCTGGCGCACTAAGCGATCCACGAAGTACACCTACCGCCAAGATCACTTTGTGTTTACCGTGGCGGCGTTTCCAGCGAGCAGTTCCATGGCAACAACGCTTCGTAGTCGGCCACCGACTGCGCATGCGGCAGCCGCTCCAGTACGTGGCGCAGCCACGTATAGGGCTCTTGGCCGTTGACTTTGGCCGTCTCGACCAAGCTATAGATTTGCGCACTGGCTGCGGATTCCACGGCCAAAAGTCACCGCGAACACGCCGAGTGGACGCCCCAGCGGTTGATCCGCTGGGCCGAGCAGACCGGGCCGAACACGGCCGGTGTCATCGCCTACATCCTCGAACGCCGGATCCATCCGCAGCACGGCTTCCGCGCCTGCCTGGGCATCCTGCGCCTGGGCAAACAGCACGGCGAAGAGCGGCTGGAAGCCGCTTGCCAGCGTGCGCTGGCACTGGGCGCGTGCAGCTACAAAAGCCTGGAATCGATCTTGCGCCAAGGCTTGGAGCAGCTACCGCTGGCCCAGCAAAACCTGCCGTTACTGCCCGAAGAACACATCAACCTGCGCGGCCCTGGCTACTACCACTGGCCTGAAAAAGGAGCACCAACATGCTGCCCAACCCGACACTCGACAAGCTACAAACCCTGCGCCTGCACGGCATGATCAAGGCGCTTGGCGAACAACACGCAACGCCTGACATCAACGATCTCAGCTTCGACGAACGCCTCGGCCTGATGGTCGACCGCGAGCTGACCGAGCGTGAAGATGCGCGCCTGAGTACGCGTCTCAAAGCCGCCCGACTACGCCACAACGCCTGCCTGGAAGACATCGACTACCGCAGCCCGCGAGGCCTGGACAAGGCCTTGATCCTGCAACTGGGCAGCGGTCAGTGGCTGCGCGATGGCCTGAACCTGATCATCGGCGGCCCGACTGGCGTAGGCAAAACCTGGCTCGCCTGCGCGCTGGCTCACAAAGCTTGCCGCGACGGTTACAGCGTGCGCTACCTGCGCCTGCCGCGCTTGTTGGAAGAGCTGGGCCTAGCCCACGGCGATGGGCGCTTCGCGAAACTGATGGCGGGTTATGCCAAGACCGACTTGCTGATCCTGGATGACTGGGGCTTGGCGCCATTTACCGCTGCGCAACGGCGCGACATGCTTGAGCTGCCGGATGATCGTTACGGCAACCGCTCGACACTGGTGACCAGCCAGATGCCGGTGGACAAATGGCATGCGCTGATCGGCGATCCGACCTTGGGCGATGCGATCCTTGACCGGTTGGTGCACAACGCTTATCGGATCGAACTGAAGGGCGAATCGATGCGCAGGCGCGCAACGAAATTGACGGCGATAGGGGCTTCAGACTAACAATGCAAACCTGCGTCGCTGCGCTCCGACTGCCTGTCCGAATGAGCGTGGAACGGGTGTCCGGATGTTGGTGGGCTGAGTGTCCGGATGGCATGGAATCCGCAGGCAGATCTCACCGCGAACGTGACTAAACCACTGACGCGCAGCATTACGTCGCTCAGACTCGTCAGCAACATTGCGTGATTATTGCTTTGATGATTTAAGGAATAGAGAGCTCGGTCGTCAATCGAGTCCCCCCCTGAACGACAGACCTCGCTAGCCGTACAACTCAATCTCAGCCATTTATTTTTTATGAAATTATCAGCACAGCATCGCGAGGCCCTGGGCTGCCGTTCAAGCGGTCCACAACAAGTTCTATTAACAATAAATATCACGATTGAACTTCGCGACAACAACCATGAACCTGACCCATTCCGTCGGAAAAAGAACACAAGGGAAGCACCGCACGCTCCGCTCGTAGCCCTGTAACGTCAAGCCGAAGACTATGCATCGCTTGCCGCAGATGGACGAAAGCTCTCCACAACCTTGCCTAATAAGCCATCTTTTTACGACTGCCAACGCCTCCTCCCCATCGCTACATATTGCTCGGTCATTTGACTGCATTTTGGAAAAATAGCGCCGCCCCACCAACGCAGGATTCCAAAAGCAAGCACTTCTAGCAGGCGAGTTTATTTAGCACATGCCCTAGGGCCAATCTCCAATCGTCATGCATCATAGCGTTGTTGACTTGAAATATTCAGATGCCAATTTTGACGGAACCAGGATTTGTGGACGACACAGGAGCGAGATCATCTCGTCAAATTTCGCTTTATCATCAACACTAGATAAAATTTTCTTTTGGGCGTCGCTGGAAAGCAACCGGCCTACACTGACCAGGTGCAGCGCGAGTCCGTCTGTAAAGTTATCATAATGGAAGAGCGTATCCGCAGCGCTGTTAAATAGACTGCCAGCCCTCTGCACTCTTTCGACATCATCCTCACCGAAGGATGCGCTCAGCCTCGCGCTACTTGTTTCCACAAAATTAAATTCCAGAGTATCATTCAGCGCCATATGGGCATGCTGTAAATACACGTTATCTTTAAGTCCAGCAAGAGGAATTTCCCACTTATATCGACCAAATCTGCTACTCGGTTTCCCCGCAGCGCCCTCCACCCCTAGAGAAAAAAAGGCAAACCCCGTAGTATTTAACTTTAAAACATCACCATTAGTCGCGCTGTACAAATTATAGCCACCCCCCTTACTATCAAGTAAATCACTGGATTTTATAGACACCTTGCCATTAGCCTTAATTTGAGATTTCGTGAAGTGTATTAACTTATATGGAATTTCCTTTGTACTTTCTACAAATTTTTTCTCTTCAGCAGTCAACTGCAGTCGGCCCAACAAGGCTTCGATGTTTTTTTTGCTTATATTTTTTACGTCGTCTTCCGCTGTGATTGCGCCTTTCCACATGGTGCCTTTTGACATTTTTTGATAACTGACAGCTATCCGCTTATCCCTTCGCTCAACCTTATTTTTAGGAACAATTGGCAAGAAAGTACTCGCCGCACTCAACGTTGACTCTGGACGTGGCGCCACTGGCGGCGGCATACGTCCGTCCCAATCCGTCCTGTTAACAGAGTTGTTTGTGCAGAACTGGAATAAATTCACCCCATCCACCAACCCACCGGGATCGGCACTCAGCCACCTCCCCAGCGTCGGCTGGTAATACCGCCACCCGTAGTAATACAGCCCCGTGGCGTCCAGCTCCTTGCCCGAGTAGCGTCGCGTACGCTGGGCCAGGCGACTGACCTCTGTCGCCGCCTCATCACAGCCCGTGGTGCCGCCATAAGGGGCGTACTCCTCTCGCGAGACGATTCGGCCAGTCACATC
>NZ_QODI01000080.1:0-556 GCF_009935975.1 Pseudomonas sp. Q1
CTGCTCCGTCTCACTCAACAATGGCTGCCAGAACCGAGCGCACCTTCATCGCCATCAAGCCGGACGGCGTCCAGAGAGGCCTGATCGGAGACATCGTCAAGCGCTTCGAGCAGAAGGGCTTCAGACTCGTGGCCATGAAGTTCCTCCAGGCGTCTGAGGACCTGCTGAAGCAGCACTACATCGACCTGAAGGACCGTCCCTTCTACCCCGGTCTGGTCAAGTACATGAGCTCCGGGCCGGTGGCTGCGATGGTGTGGGAGGGTCTGAATGTGGTGAAGACTGGAAGAGTGATGCTGGGAGAGACCAATCCTGCAGACTCCAAGCCTGGCACCATCAGAGGAGACTTCTGCATTGAAGTGGGCAGGAACATCATCCACGGCAGTGACTCTGTGGACAGTGCTAATAAAGAGATCAGCTTGTGGTTCAAGCCTGAGGAGCTGGTGTCGTACAAGAGCTGTGCACAAGACTGGATCTACGAGTAAACCCCAGACCCGTTAGCAGTATGAACCCCAGTGTTTGTGATTCTTGTCTTGCTGAAGCACTTGCTCAATAAATC
>NZ_QODI01000081.1:0-556 GCF_009935975.1 Pseudomonas sp. Q1
TGGCCCTGTCCGCTGCCCTGGCCCTGTCCGCTGCCCTGGCCCTGTCCGGCGCCCTGGCCCTGGCCCGTGTTCTGACAGCTTCCCTGGCCCTGTCGGCTTGGTTCACTGCATCCATGGCCACTGGTGGTTGGGCAACACTTCTGTGTGGCAGGACACTGACCATCATGGACACAGTTTTTAGCAGACAGTGGAATGTTCTTTGGGTCAGGACATTGACCGGGTTTCATTGAACCAGGCTGACTGGAAACAGGATCACATTGAAATCGAGAGCAGCCAGGTCTTTCAGAGCAGTATTGTCTTCCAGAGCAGGGTCTATCAGAAGAACATCCTCGATGGGATAGCAAGTCTTTCAGCCTCAGACCGCCAATACCTAGAGTAGCATCTGTTATGTTCAAGTTTCCAAACAGACACAATAAAACCGCACCAAACGAGCAATACATTCGAGCGGTCATCCTCCCAGCCTACAATCTCACAATGGCCTCTGCTGGAAAATTGAATTGCTGAATTGGCGTGTCAGAAGAAGCAGATAGCTAAATACAGCCAAAGCGCATAAAAC
>NZ_QODI01000082.1:0-287 GCF_009935975.1 Pseudomonas sp. Q1
ACACCTTCCTTTGCTATATACCAGTTCCCTGTGACCGCATGTGGCACGAGCGTGATGGAGGATGGAGGATATGTGGTGTATGAAAACCGAATGACCTCATCGTATGAAGTGGGGATTGGACCGTATGGTTCCATCACAAGGGACAGTCATTTTGAGTTTCTCTTCCAGTGTAGATATTCAGGAACTTCTGTGGAAGCTCTGGTTGTGGAAGTCAACTCTGTTCCTCCACCTCCACCAGTAGCTGCTCCTGGACCTCTCAGGGTGGAGCTCAGACTGGCCAATGGCCA
>NZ_QODI01000082.1:332-554 GCF_009935975.1 Pseudomonas sp. Q1
ACATTGTTGGGCGACTTCAACCCCCAGTCCACTCAGTCTCCCCCAGTGGGACCTTCTGATCGACGGATGCCCTTACCAGGATGACCGCTATCTGACCACACTGGTTCCAGTGACTGGATCATCTGGTCTTCAATTCCCAACCCACTACAAGCGCTTTGTTGTGAAGATGTTCACATTTGTAGATCCAGCCTCGCTGGCTGCTCTGCAGGAAACCATCTTCAT
>NZ_QODI01000083.1:0-553 GCF_009935975.1 Pseudomonas sp. Q1
AAAAATCCAACCAGATGGGAGAACGGTGGATTGTGTAATCAAAACCACAAAAAAGGGGTCACATTTACTCCTTGGAGGCCATGTGTGCCATCAGGTCACATACACGGTTGCTGTAACCAAACTCGTTGTCATACCATGTGACCAGCTTGACAAAGTGATCATTGAGGGCAATGCCAGCACCAGCATCAAAGATGGAGGACCGCACATCCCCGTTGAAGTCACTGGATACCACCTGGTCCTCTGTATATCCCAGAATGCCTTTCATTGGTCCATCAGCTGCAGCCTTGACCACTTTCTTGATTGCATCATAACTGGCAGGTTTCTCAAGACGGACCGTTAGATCCACCACGGACACATTGGGTGTGGGGACACGGAAGGCCATACCAGTAAGCTTGCCATTGAGCTCAGGAATGACTTTGCCCACAGCCTTGGCAGCCCCGGTGGAGGCTGGGATGATGTTCTGACTGGCACCGCGGCCATCCCTCCACAGTTTCCCAGACGGCCCATCCACGGTCTTCTGTGTGGCTGTGATGGCATGAACAGTGCTCATAAG
>NZ_QODI01000084.1:0-542 GCF_009935975.1 Pseudomonas sp. Q1
TTGAGTAAAATGAGGGAGTGTATTTCCATACATATTGGTCAAGCAGGTATCCAGATGGGTAACTCCTGCTGGGAGCTGTATTGTTTGGAGCACAACTTCCAACCAGATGGGACTGTTGTTGGTGATGGCAGCACTTTGGCCGACTCCTCTTTTGGCACTTTCTTCAGTGAAACTGGTGCTGGGAAATATGTTCCTCGTGCAGTTTTCATTGATCTAGAGCCAACAGTCGTTGATGAGATCCGTAATGGACACTATCGACAGCTGTACCATCCCGAGCAACTCATCAGTGGCAAAGAGGATGCTGCCAATAATTATGCTCGAGGTCACTATACCATTGGCAAAGAGATCGTAGACTCTGTGCTAGACCGGATGCGCAAAATGGCGGACCAGTGCACTGGTCTTCAGGGGTTCCTGATCTTCCACAGTTTTGGTGGTGGAACAGGCTCTGGTTTCACTTCTCTACTGATGGAGCGACTGTCTGTCGACTATGGTAAAAAGTCAAAGCTGGAGTTCTCTGTATATCCAGCCCCGCAAGTCAGCAC
>NZ_QODI01000085.1:0-541 GCF_009935975.1 Pseudomonas sp. Q1
TGGTTTAGCTTTGTGTGCTTCTTCTGACGCACAAATTCAGGGCCTTTTCCAGCAGAGTTTGTTGTGAGATCACAGGTCGGGAGGATGACCGCTCGAGTGGATTTCTCGTTGATTGCTGCTTTGTTGTATCTGTTCGGATACTTGAGCATCGCTCATGCTATTCAAAGACGTAACACAGTGGATGGTTTTTGTCCGGCGACGCTGACGTTCGTGCCGGCCCGTCGAGGATGTTCTTCTGATGAAGACTGCCCTGGAGGACACAAATGCTGTCGATTTGACTGTGGGCCTGTTTGTGTGCTGCCTGTTTTCATGAAGCCGGGTCAGTGTCCCTTACCAGAGATGATCCCACTGTGTGCTGAAAGCTGTTTCCATGATGGCCAGTGTCCTGCCACACAGAAGTGTTGCCCAACCACCGGTGGCTTTGCATGCAGCGAACCACGTGGTCAGGGAAGAGGTCAGATGAGCTGTCAGGGACATGGACCGGTTCGTGGACAGGGCCAAGGAAGCGGACAAGGCCAGGGTCAGGGACAAGGCCAGGGCC
>NZ_QODI01000086.1:0-537 GCF_009935975.1 Pseudomonas sp. Q1
AACCAATGCCGCTACCCTGTCCCGCTCCGGCGCCCTGGCCATAACCGCTTCCCTGTCCGGCGCCCTGACCAGAGCCGCTTCCTTGACAACTTGCCTGACCTCTTTCCTGACCACGTGGTTCACTGCATGCAAAGCCACCGGTGGTTGGGCAACATTTCTGTGTGTCAGGACACTGGCCATCATGGAAACAGCTTTTAGCACACAGTGGAATCATTTCCGGTATGGGACACTGACCCGGCTTCATGAAAACGGGCAGCACGCAAACAGGCCCACAGTCAAATCGACAGCATTTGTGCCCTCCAGGGCAGTCTTCATCAGAGGAACACCCTCGATGGGACGGCACGACCGTCAGCCTCGCCGGACAGAAACCGTCCACTGTGGTTCGTCTTTGAATAGCATGAGTTATGCTCAAGTATCCGAACAGACACAAAAAAACAGCAGTCAACGAGAAACACACTCGAGCCGTCATCGTCCCAGCCTGCGATCTCTGCTGGAAAATGCACTGAATTGATGCGTCAGGATAAACAGACAGCAAAG
>NZ_QODI01000087.1:0-527 GCF_009935975.1 Pseudomonas sp. Q1
GCTTCGGTGAACGGTGCAGTAGAAGGACCAGCAACAGCTTGGGGTAAGGACCGGGATACACTTGCATAGGACTGAGACCCAGGAGCAAAAGTCACTTGTGGTATCTTAAGGCTGAGATGATCCACCAGAAGCAGTGCTTCTTTGCAGGATAGCAGTAGAGGACCTTGCATGGATGCCGGAGCTGCCTACGAAGGAAGCAAGCCGCTTCAGAGAACCCTGAACATTAGTAGATGGACCATCTTTGGGTGATGACAGCAATACACTTGCATAGGAGGAATAAGGTCCCTGGCCAGATTGGCTTGTGGGGTCTTGAGTTTGAGATGAACCACCATAAGCTGTGCCTCCCTGAAGAGCATGGGGAGTAGAGGACCCTGCCTGGGTACCAGAGCTGCCTGCAAAGTTAGAGGCAAGCTTCTTCTGAGAGCCCTGAATAGTAGATTGACTGGCAACACCTTGAGATGGGGATAATGCACATGGACATGAGTGAGGAACAGGGGCAAATTGACTAGCAGTACCTGGAGGCTCTG
>NZ_QODI01000088.1:0-518 GCF_009935975.1 Pseudomonas sp. Q1
ACCACTCAAACAGATACCACAATGGGGCCAATGGTTGCTTTCACTTCTGAAACAAGGCCTGCATCAGACAGTTCGCGCCCTTTCCTGCTGGAGCCACATGTGGAGTCACAGCACACGCACACCTGGTCATTGTCATCCGCAGAAAGCCATCCATTTGCAAAGGAGCAAGCCTTGTTCTCCGGACTTATGGGTGTTGAAGCCACAACTGCTTTCAAAGCACATGTGATGTAGACCTGGGCACTATTTGACTGCAGGAATCTGAAAGCCTCCAACTGGAAGTGCAGTTTGTCATTCTGAACACGGTGCATAAAACTAGATGTTGAACCTGTAAGCTTTGCATCAACCAGGCACCCATGGTTCTCAATAAAGGAATATCTTGGAGTGGAGTTCACATCAGGGACCGCAGTGGCCACACAGCCATCCACAAACAAGCGCAAAGGAACATGGTTGTACTGATTCACAGAAGCCTCAACTTTCAAAGACTGCCCTAGGAAGTACTCATTGGATGGCCTCTCAAA
>NZ_QODI01000089.1:0-512 GCF_009935975.1 Pseudomonas sp. Q1
CTCACCGTAAGTTTTCGGCCCCACGCCACGGCTCTCTGGGCTTCCTGCCCCGCAAGAGGTGCAAACGCCATCGTGGCAAGGTGAAGAGTTTCCCTAAAGATGATCCCAGCAAGCCCGTTCACCTGACTGCTTTCCTTGGTTACAAGGCTGGCATGACCCACATTGTCCGTGAGGTTGACAGACCTGGCTCAAAGGTCAACAAAAAGGAGGTGGTTGAGGCCGTGACTGTTGTGGAGACTCCTCCCATGATTGTGGTGGGTGTTGTTGGTTACGTCATGACTCCTCGTGGCCTGCGCTCTTTCAAGACCATCTTTGCTGAGCACATTAGCGATGAGTGCAAGCGTCGCTTCTATAAGAACTGGTACAAATCCAAGAAGAAGGCTTTTACCAAGTACTGCAAGAGGTGGCAAGATGAAGAGGGCAAGAAGCAGCTGGAGAAAGACTTTGCCTCCATGAAGAAGTACTGCCAGATCATTCGCATCATTGCCCACACGCAGATGCGCCTGCTGCCC